>NZ_JARJBD010000151.1:0-15799 GCF_029269925.1 Rhodococcus sp. T2V | reverse complement strand
CGAAATCACGGGCCGTGTCACTGATCGCCCGCTCGTCATCGGTCAAGGTGAACATACAAATCGACCCTTTCAGGTTCGGGTAGTTGGAAGTACTATAGTTGGATATCCATGTAAATTGCCAGTGGGATGTGACCCGAAAGTGGTCGTTCATTGGATGCCCGAGTACGAACCACGAGGAGGCTACCGGTGGCCACTACGCAACCACCCCACCCGGCGCCCGGTGCCGATTCCGTCGCGCCGGCCACGGCGCTGATCGCCGCCGTCCTGCAGACGCAGAAGCTGATCACCCATCACCTCAACTCCACGTTGCGCCCACTCGGCCTGTCCTTCGCCCGGTACGAGGTCCTGGCGATGATGGTCGCCGCGAACGGCCCGCTGCCCATGGTGCGCATCGTCCGTGCCCTGGACCGGCACCCGACCACCATCGGAACGCTCGTCGACGGCCTCGAAGAGGCAGGGCTGTGCGTGCGGACGATCAATCGCTCCGATCGTCGCTCGACCCTCGTCACGGTCACCGACAAGGGCCTCGCGGTGGGGGCCTCGGCGAGCCGGGCCCTCGACGGCGTCGCTCTCGCGGACCCGCAGGACATGCACCGTCTCCACGAGGGTCTGCAACAGCTACTCACCGCAACCCGGCGGGCATCGACCGCTGCCGCCGAAATGTCGGAGGGCCGGCCATGATCGACGTACGCAACATTCGCTCGGATGACCTGCGGTACCTGCTCGCCGTGGCGCGTACCGGTCGCCGCCAATCCGCGGCGATGGACCTGGGCGTCGATCACACCACCGTCTCGAGGCGAGTGCGCGCGCTCGAGAAGGTCCTCGGCGTCCGACTGCTGCAGCGCAGTGCCGACGGGTGGGAGTTGACCGATGTCGGCCGATCGATCGCGGAGAAGGCGCAACAGATCGAGGAAGCCGTTCAGGAAGCTGCGGACGTGGTCCTCGGAATCAGTGAGAATCCACTCCGCGGAACGGTCCGGATCACCGCCCCGGACGGATTCGGCTCGTTGTTCGTCGCTCCGGCGCTGGCCAAGCTGAGAATGAATCATCCGCATCTCGTCGTCGAATTGGTCACCGATACACGGCAACTCAATCTCTATCAATCGGGGTTCGACCTGGCCGTCGCGGTGGGGACACCGATCACCAGTCGGCTGGTCTCCGAACGCGTGTGCCAGTACTCGCTCGGGTTGTACGGCAGCGAACAGTATTTCCGCGACCACGGTGAACCCGGCAGCATAGAAGAGCTGACGGCGCACCCGCTGGTCTTCTTCGTCGACTCCCTGCTGCAGGTCGGGGACCTCGACTTGAACCGGCATCTGCCCGGGGTTGCGGCAAAATTCATGTCCACCAACATCTTCGCTCACGTCGCGGCCACCCGGTCCGGCGGCGGCATCGGACTGCTGCCTGCGTTCATGGCCGACCAGCACGCCGATCTGCGCCGGATCCTGCCCGACGCCGTCGATGTCCGCCTCGCCTTCTCCCTGGCCGCTCGCCGCGAAAGCCTGACCAATCCTGCGGTACAGGCTGTCCGGCAAGCGATCCAGGAAGAGGCGCTCAGTCGTCGAGACGAACTGGTCCCGACCCTGTAGTTCCGCCGGTCGGCGTCACGCCTGCGCCGGCACCATGGTGTCGAGCGGATCGGCGGCGTCCACCGAGTCGAGCCAGTCGAGGATCTGTTCGGTGTGCTGCCCGAGCACCGGTGGTGCTGCATGCTCGGCGCGCACCAGCGAGTCGCCGCCGGCCGTTTCCATCCGCAGGGACGGCCCGGGCAACTGCACGGGTCCCACCACCGGGTGCTCGACCTCGAGTAGCAGTCCCTGGCTGCGGGTCTGCTCCCACTCGTACACCTCGTCGATCGTCCGGATCGATCCCGCGGGAACACCCGCGGCCTCGAGCGCGGCGAGCACGTCGACCCGGGTACGGCCGGCGAAGTCGGCCTCGATCGCGGCGATCAGTGCATCCCGGGCCGCGACCCGGTCACGGTTGACCGCGAACCGCGGATCGTCGGCCGACAGACCGGCGACCGGGGCGAACTTCGCCCAGATCGCCTCGCTGCCGACCGCGATCTGCACATAGCCGTCCGCGCAGCGGAAACTGCCGTACGGGGCGATCTGCGGATGGTGATTGCCGGACCGCTGCGCGACCTGGCCGCCGACGGTCCACTTGGTGCCCTGGAAGGTGTGCGCGCTGACCGCGGCGGCCAACAGCGACGTCCGGACCACCATGCCCTTGCCGGTCTTCTCCCGGGCCGCCAGCGCCGCCGACACCCCGGCAGTCCCGTGGACACCCGCGAGCACGTCCGCCATCGGCACACCGATCCGCGTCGGTTCCCCGTCGGGATCACCGGTCACCGACATGAGTCCGGCCTCGCCCTGGGCGATCTGGTCGTAGCCCGCCCGGGATCCCTCCGGGCCGTCGTGCCCGAACCCGGTGATCGACAACGTGATCAGCCGTGAGTTGAGCTCTTCGAGCACCTCCGGCGAGAACCCGAGGCGGTCGAAGGCGCCGGGCCGCAGGTTCTCGATCAGCACGTCCGCCCGCCGGATCAGCCGACGCAGCGCGTCCTTGCCGTGCTCGGATTTCAGATCCAGCACGATCGATTCCTTGTTCCGGTTCGCCGACATGAAGTACGACGACTGCGGGTCGTCCTGCGGCCCGACGAACGGCGGCCCCCAGGTGCGGGAGTCGTCGCCGGTGCCCGGGGCTTCGACCTTGATCACGCGGGCGCCGAGGTCGCCGAGCATCATCGCGGCGATCGGCCCGGCCAGTGCCCGGGAGACGTCGAGGACGAGGATGTCGTTCAGAGGTCCGACAGTCATGATGCGTTCCCTCCTCAGAATGTGCGCAGGCGCACGTTGACCTGCTTGGTCTGGGTGAACCCGGCGATCATGCCCTCGAGGGACACCTCGCGGCCGAGGCCGCTCTGCTTGTATCCGCCGTACGACTGGCCGATCATCTGGCCGCCACCCTGGTTGACCTGCACCCACCCGGTTTCGAGGGCGTGGGCCGTGGACAGGGCCAGGTCGAGGTTGTGCGTCCACACGTACGCGGCCAGACCGTAGTGCGAGTCGTTGGCCATCGCGACGACGTCGGCGTGGTCGTTCCACGGGATCGCGACCAGGGCGGGTCCGAAGATCTCTTCCCGCGACAGTCGCCAGGTGTTGTCGGCGCCGGAGAAGACGGTCGGGCCCATGTAGTAGCCGTCGGTGTTGCCGATCGTGTCGGGGGAACCGTCGAGGACGGTGGAGACCTTCGTCGAGCTCAGGCCGTCCTCGAGGAACCCGTTCACCGACGCGAACTGCTTGTCGTTGATGATGGCGCCCATGTCCGTCGCCTCGTCCAGCGGGTTACCGACTTTCAGGGAGGCGAGGGTGGTGACGAGTCGGTCGAGGACCTGATCGTAGATGTCCTGGTGCAGGAACAGCCGGGATCCGGCGGTGCAGCTCTGGCCCTGCCGGTGCACCCGGGTGGAGAGCAGCAGCTGGTTGACGAAGTCGTCGTCGACGTCGACGTCGGGGAAGACGATGGAGGGGTTCTTGCCGCCGAGTTCGAGGGAGACGTGGGCCAGGCGGCCACCGGCTTCGCGGGCCACGTGGCGGCCGACCTCGGTGGAACCGGTGAACGACACCTTGTGGACGTCCGGGTGCTGCACGAGCGCCTCACCCGCCACCGACCCGGATCCGGTGATGACGTTGAGGACACCGGCGGGCAGGTATTCGGCGCAGATCTCGGCGAGCAGCAGGACGCTGAGCGGTGCGGCTTCGGCGGCCTTGACGACGACGGTGTTGCCGGCGACGAGGGCCGCGGGGATCTTGAAGCCGGCGATCATCAGCGGGGAGTTCCAGGGCAGGATGGCGCCGATGACACCGAGCGGTTCCTGCCGGGAGTACTGCAGCTGGTCGTCGCCTGCGGGCAGCACGGTGCCCTTGATCTCACCGGCGACGCCGGCGAAGTAGCGGAACAGGTTCGCCAGGGTGGTGACCTCGGGGCGGGCCTGGGTGCGCAGCGCGTTGCCGGTGTCGAGGGCGGTGAGGCGTGCGAGTTCCTCGGAGCGGGCATCGATGGCGTCGGCGATCTTTGCCAGGATTCGCGCTCGTGCGGTGAAGTGCTGGGAACGCCACTGCGGGAACGCCTTGTTCGCCGCGCGGACCGCCCGATCGACGTCCTCGGCGCTCGAGGACGGGACGCGGCCGATCACGTGCTCACGCAGGATCGGGGTCGTCACGTCTCGCCATTCGCCGGAGCGGGCTTCCACCCAACTGCCGTCGACGAACATGGGATAGTCCCGGGCTTCGGGAATCTGGAGATCAGCGAGTGTGGGCTGTGTGGAGGTCATGTCGGAATCTCCTTGAAATACGGTTAGGTCTGCCGGGGTGCAGGGAAAGTGCTAGGTGGATGGAGCGACGCTTCCGCGCTCGGACAGCGCGTCGATCGCGTGGGTGTAGACGTCGTCGACGTCACCGTCCGCATCGACCGACAGCAGCAGTGCCGAGTAGTAATCGAGCAGCGGGCGGGTTTCGTCGTGATAGACGCGCAGACGTCGACGGATGACGTCCTCGGTGTCGTCGGCGCGTCCGCGGGCCAGCATCCGCCCGACGACGGCATCGTCCGCAATCGAAAAATCCAGAACAGCGTTGATCTGGATCAGCTGCTCGCCCAGGAATTCGTCGAGGGCGATCGCCTGAGCCACGGTGCGGGGGAAGCCGTCCAGAATGAACCCGGCGGTCGTGTCGTCGTCGGCGAGTCGCTCCACCACCATCCCGATGGTGACCTCGTCCGGCACCAGTTCGCCCGCATCGAGGAACGACTTCGCTCGCTGGCCCAGTTCCGTGCCCTGCGCGATGTGGCTACGGAACAGATCGCCGGTCGAGATGTGAGGGAGTTGCAGCGTCGACGAAAGCGACTGCGCCTGAGTTCCTTTACCCGCTCCCGGCGGTCCTGTCAGAATGATGCGCACAACGAATTCCTTTCGCGTCGAGCGGGGATTACGACGGTTATGCCTGCGCGTCGAGAGCGCCGGAACGGATCGCCGTCACGATCGCGGAGAAGTCACGGCCCGGGCCGTCCTGAGCGACGAACTGTTCGTACAGTTCGGTCGCGCGCCGTCCGAGCGAAGTGTCCACCCCGTTGTCGGTTGCGGCGGCCTGCGCGAGGCGAAGATCCTTGAGCATCAACGCACTCCCGAATCCGCCGGCGTAGTCGCGGTTGGCGGGGCTGGTCGGCACCGGACCGGGGACCGGGCAGTTGGTCGTCAGCGCCCAGCACTGACCGGACGCGGTCGACGAGACATCGAACAGTGCCTGGTCGGTCAGGCCCAGCTTGGCGCCCAGCGCGAAAGCTTCGCTGACGGCGATCATGGAGATCCCCAGGATCATGTTGTTGCAGATCTTCGCGGCCTGACCGGCTCCGGCGTCGCCGCATCGGACGATGCGGGACCCCATGGCATCGAGGAACGTGGCAGCCCGGTCCACCGCCTCGGCCGGACCGCCGACCATGAACGTGAGGGTTCCGCCGTCCGCACCGACGGTGCCGCCGGAGACGGGGGCGTCCACGGCACTGTGCCCGGCGGCGACGGCGAGTTCGGCGGCGGCCCGCGCGTCGGCGACGTCGATCGTCGAGCAGTCGAGGAACAGGGTTCCCGGCCGCGCGGCCGGGACCAGGTCGGCGTAGACGTCGAGCACGTGCTTGCCGCTGGGCAACATCGTGATGATCACGTCGGCATCCTCGGCGGCGGCGACAACGCTGTCAGCGGAGGCGATTCCGTGTGTGCGAGCCTTCTCCGCCGCTGCCGGGGAGGGATCGAATCCGACGACCGTGTGGCCGCCCCGCGTCAGATTCGTGGCCATGCCCAGGCCCATGTTTCCGAGCCCGAGGAAAGCGATCTTGCTCATCTGTACTCCTTGTGGTTGCCGACGTTTCACGCACGGGGCATCGATCCGAACAACAGGTCGTGGGTGAATCCCGGGAAGCGGGCCGCTGTGCGTCGCTCTCCGCCGGGAACGGTGTCGAGTGTGCCCGCGCGGGGACGATCGCGGAATCACCGAACCTGCAAGGGGGATGTGCAAAATTGCATCGCCGCGGTCGCTCGGGCTTGACATGCGTCACATCTTCGCGGAATATTGCCCTGCAACTTAGATCGTTCTAAGCCCGATGTGCTGGGAACTTGGAACGATCTCACTCACTGGCCTTACGTGGTGGTCGCGTCTCGGATGCGACGACCCGCGGGATCGGCCGCGCCCTGCGCAGGGATCCCGGCGATAGGAGACAGTTTCATGCGCTCAACAGCTAATACCCCTGCCCCGACGTCTGCGCTCCCGGCGGATCGTCCCGGACTGCACTCGCGTCGCCTCGGCCTCGTGGTCGTCGTCGCGACGTTCGGTGGCCTGCTTTTCGGGTACGACACCGGCGTCATCAACGGCGCGCTCGCCCCCTTGAAAGAAGATCTCGGGTTGTCCTCGTTCACCGAGGGGTTCGTGGTGAGCATCCTGATCATCGGCGCCGCCTTCGGCGCCCTGACTGGGGGCTATCTCTCGGACCGCTACGGGCGACGCCACAACATCTTGGTGCTCGCGATCGTCTTCGTCATCGGGACGCTCGGGTGTGTGCTGGCACCGTCGTGGCAAATTTTTGCTCTCTTTCGGTTCATTCTCGGCTTGGCCGTCGGCGGCGCGTCGGCCACCGTTCCGGTCTACCTCGCCGAGGTCGCCCCGACTGAGCGGCGCGGCGGAATCGTGTGTCGCAACGAGGTGATGGTCGTGGTCGGCCAGTTCGCAGCGTTCGTGGTCAACGCGATCATCTTCAACGTCTGGGGTGAGAGCGTGCAGGGCATCTGGCGTGTGATGCTCCTGGTGGCGGTCCTGCCCGCCATTGCCTTGTTCGTCGGCATGCTGCGGATGCCGGAAAGTCCCCGTTGGCTGGTCTCTCAGGGCCGCGAAGGCGACGCCCTCGCAGTGCTGCGGCAGATCCGGTCTCCCGAGCGCGCCGAGGCGGAGATGGGCGAGGTGCACCGGCTGGCCGCCGAGGAGGAGCAGGCGAAGACCGCCGGCGCGATCGATCTGGGCGTGCGGTGGATTCGTCGGCTTGTGTTGATCGGGGCGGGTCTGGGTATCGCCCAGCAGTTCACCGGGATCAATTCGATCATGTACTACGGCACCCAGCTGCTCAGTGATGCAGGGTTTTCGGCCAGTTCGGCGATCATCGCCAATACCTTCAACGGCCTGTTCAGTGTGATCGGCATGACCATCGGCCTGCTGCTGATGAACAAGATCGACCGCCGGAAGATGCTGATCGCCGGTTTCGTCGCCACCACGAGTTTTCATCTGCTGGTCGGTCTCTCGGCGCGACTCCTGCCCGACGGTGACGCCAAGTCGTACCTGATCCTCACGTTCGTCGTGCTGTTCGTGTTCTCGATGCAGGCCACGATCGGTCCGCTGGTGTGGGTCATCCTGTCGGAGATCTTCCCGCTGAAGATCAGAAGTCTGGCCATCGGCGTCAGCGTGTTCGCGCTGTGGATCGCCAATGCCGTGGTGGCGTGGGCATTTCCGCCGGTCGTGCAGGCGCTGGGCATCGCCAACACCTTCTTCGCGTTCGCAGTCCTGGGGGTCGGCGCGATCTGGTTCGTGGCCCGCGCGGTTCCCGAAACGCGCGGCACGTCCCTCGAGGAGCTCGAGGAACGGTTCAGCCGTCAGTACGCGTGAGACGGGCGGGGGCGGTGGATCCCCGAACCACCAGGTGCGGGGACAGCGAGAAGACGCGGGGTGCGGGATCGACTTCCCTTCCGCCGTCGAGACGTTCGACGACGCTGGTGACCGCGAGCCGGACGAGTTGCTCGGCGTCCTGGCGGACGGTGGTCAGATCGACGTGCGCGAGACGGGCGAGGCGGCTGTCGTCGTACCCGACGATCGACACCTGCCCGGGGACGTCGACGCCCGATCGGCGCAGTTCGTCGAGTACGCCGACCGCGCACTGGTCGTTGCCCGCGACCACGGCGGTCGGCAGTTCACCGCCGTCGAGGAGGGTGCGTGCGGCCGCGGACCCGGACTGTTCGGTGTAGTCGCCGGGCAGGACCTGCGCCTGCTGTTCGAGTCCGTGGGAGCGCATCGCCTCGAGGTAGCCGGCCCGCCGCTCGGCGGCGCCGGGGCGGTCACCGCCGTCGATGTGCACGATGTCGCGGTGGCCCAGAGACACGAGGTGGTCGACCGCCAGGCGCGCGCCCTCGTCGTCCGCGGTGTGCACGGCGTCGAACTGCGTTCCCTTCGGGGGGCGACCGATCTCGACCACCGGCAGTTGGCTGCCGAAGTCGGTGGCGCCGGCCTCGCTGGCGCCGAGGAGGATCACCGCCGCGCACCGGGACGCGGTGAGCGCGTCGAACGCGCGGTGCTCGTCCCGGCTGGGGACGACGGCACTGAGCACGACGTTGTAACCGGCGTCCTCGGTGGCGGCGTAGATGTTCTCGATCAGGTCGGCGTGGAAGGGGTCGTGCGCGCTGAACATCACCCCGAGCAGGCGACTCTGCCTGCGCCGCAGGGCCTGCGCGGCGACGTCGGGGCGGTACCCGAGTTCCGCCGCGGCGGCGCGCACCCGCTCGCGCGATGCGGCGCTCGGGCCCGGTGCGTCCCGGATGACCAGCGACGCGGTGGCGCGTGAGACGCCCGCACGCTTGGCGACATCGACCAGCGTCGGCCGTCGTTCGGCGCGGGCCTGCGCCGAACCGGACTGCGTCTCGGGCGTCGGTACCGGCATGAAACCTCCCAGCGCTGTCCGCGGCAGGAATTTCCCGCCGCAGCGGCTCCAGTATAGAACGATCTAAATTTCCTCTTGACGGGTGAGACCCAACCCACACATACTGTGAGAACTACGCCGTTTAGAACGATCTAAGTAGGAGAATTCCATGCACTTCGCCCTTATCGGATGCGGGCGCATCGGACGCGTCCACGCCGAGTCGATCGCGCTGCATCCGCGGGCCGAACTCACCCGGGTCTGTGACGCCGTGGAGGCGTCCGCCCGTGAGGTGGCCGACCGGTTCGGCGGTGTTCCCAGCTCCGACGTCGACGCCGTGCTCGCCGACCCGGCCATCGACGCGGTGGTCATCGCGTCGCCCACGCCGACCCACGTCGACCTGCTCGCCCGGGCGGTGGAGGCAGGCAAGGCTGTGCTGTGCGAGAAGCCGATCGACCTCGACCTGGCGCGGGTCGACGAATGCCGCACGCGCATCGGGGCTGCCGAATCGAGGGTGATGGTCGGATTCAACCGCCGCTTCGACCCCTCGTTCCGCGCGGTGCGCGAACGGGTGGCCGGCGGGGAGATCGGCCGGCTCGAGCAGCTGATCATCGTCAGCCGGGACCCGGCTCCGTCTCCCGCCGCGTACCTCGCCGGCTCGGGGGGATTGTTCCGCGACATGACGATCCACGACTTCGACATGGCACGGTTCTTCCTCGGTGACGTCGTGGAGGTCTCGGCGATGGGCAGCAACCTGGTCGCCGACTACATCGCCGACCTCGGCGACATCGACGGGGCGGTGGTGACGCTGCGCGGCGCCGACGGGGCGCTGTGCCACATCACCAACAGCCGCCGCTGCACGTTCGGCTACGACCAGCGCCTCGAAGCCTTCGGGTCGCTCGGGATGCTGTCCGTGGACAACCTGCGCCCGGACGGGGTGCGCGCGTTCACCGTGCAGAGCACCGAGAGCGCGGCCCCCTACCTGGACTTCTTCCTGGACCGCTACACCCCGGCCTATCGTGCAGAGCTCGACCACTTCGTCCAGTCGATTCTCGACGACTCGGCGCCCGAACCCGGCTTCGAGGACGGCCGCGCCGCACTGGTGCTGGCCGACGCGGCCGAGGAGAGTCTGCGGACCCGGCGTGCGGTCGCCGTCGACGCGGCCGCCGCGACCACGGCGGGAGGACGGCGATGAGCGCGGTCCGCTGGGGAATGCTCTCGACCGCGGGGATCGGCCGGGTGGCCGCCGCCGCGATGGCGTCCTCGCCGCACGCGGAACTGGTCGCCGTCGGCGGCCGCGACGCCGGCCGGGCACGTCGCTACGCCGATGAGATCGGCGTTCCCACCAGCTTCGGCTCCTACGAGGAACTGCTCGCCTGCGACGACGTCGAGGCCGTGTACATCCCGGTGCCGATCTCGATGCACACCGAATGGACCGTCAAGGCGCTCGAGGCCGGCAAGCACGTGTTGTGCGAGAAGCCGTTCGCGGTCACCGCCGCCGACGCCGAGCGGTGCTTCGACGCCGCAGACGCCGCCGACCGGTTGTGCATCGAGGGCCTGATGTACCGGCACCACCCGCAGACTCAGCTGGTGCAGCGCCTGATCGCCGACGGCGCGATCGGCCGCCTCGCGCACGTGCGCGCCGCGTTGACCGTGTCGGTCGAGCCCGGGGACATCCGGCGAACCACCGCCCTCGGCGGGGGAGCGTCCCTGGACCTGGGCTGCTACTGCGTCAGCGCGATCCGGCTGCTCGCCGGACACCCCACCCGGGTACACGCCGCCCGCGTCCTCGACACCGCCCCCGGCGGCGAAGGCGGCGATCTGCGCCTGGCCGCCACCCTGGAGATGCCCGACGACGTCCTCGCTCAACTCGATGTCGCACTGGACTTCCCGCGCCGCGACGAACTCGAGGTCATCGGCACGAAGGGCAAGATCACCGTCCCCGACCCCTGGCTGTGCCGCCCCGGCTACATCGAACTCGAAGTCGACGGCCACACCCGCCGCCTGGACGTCGACCCCGAAAACAAGTACGCGCTGACCCACGCCGAGGACCCGGAGAACACCGACGCGTACCGCATCGAATTCGACGCGGCCTCGCACGCCATCCGCCACGGCGAGACCCCGCTCTTCGGCCGCGCCGACGCGATCGATCAGGCGGCCGTCGTGGACGCCGTCCGCCGGGCCGCCGAACTCGGCAGGCCCGTCACCCCCGCCCCGTCCGTCGCGGATTCCGTGCTGACGGCACGCTCCTGAGGAGAGATCGAATGACCATACCGCTGCGCGTCGGCATCGTCGGATGCGGCAACGTCGCCCTGAACTTCCACGTCCCCGCCTACCAGGCCGCGCCGGAACAGTTCATCATCACCGCGCTGGCCGACCCGACGCCCGAGCGGCTCGAACTCGGCCGTGCGAGTACCGGACTCGAACCGCACCAGGTGCACGCGGACGCCCTCGAACTGCTCGCCCGCGACGACGTCGACGTCGTCGACGTGTGCACCCCGCAGCACCTGCACCGCGACCTGGTGGTCGCCGCAGCTGCCGCCGGCAAGCACGTCCTCTGCGAAAAGCCCTTGGCTGCAACCCCTGCCGACGCCGCGGCCATGGTCGAGGCGGCCGACGCCGCCGGCGTCGTGCTCGGGGTGGTGCACAACTACCTGTTCTTCCCCGAGATCGTCGCCGCCCGCACACTCATCGACACCGGGACGATCGGCGAGGTGAGCAACGTCGTCGTCGACATGCTCGGTGTCGTCGACTCGCCCGGCGCCGCCGGATACCGTCCGCAGTGGCGCCACGACCCGGCCGCCGCCGGTGGCGGGGTGCTGATGGACATGCTGCACGGGGTCTACCTCGCCGAGCACCTCGTCGTCGAACCCGTCGAACGGGTTTCGGCGTACGTCGACGCGGCCACACCCGGCGACGCGGTCGAGGGACTTGCCCTGTGCCGCCTCGAAACCGCGGACCGTGCGGCGCTGGTCAACATCGCCTGGGGCCACGGCCCCGGCGGGATCCGGATCACCGGCAGCAAGGGACGCCTCGTCCTGCGGTACCGCGACGAGGGCACCATGCCGTGGGCGCCGTTCGAATCGATGACCCTCACCACGGAGACCGGCACCGAAACCGTCGACGTCCCCGCCGGTCAGGAACTCGTCCCGCTGATCTCCGCGGCGCTGCACGCCACCGTCGTCGACTTCGCCGACGCCGTGAACTCCGGGCGGGCCCCGGCCGCACCCGGACGGGACGCGCTGCGCACCCTCGAAGCCACCGTCGCCGCTTACACGTCCGCGGCGCTCGGCACCACCATCGGTCTCCCGCTGCCCGTCGACGGCCCCACGCACCGCCGCGGCGTCGTCGGTCTCGCGGACCTCGACGTCCCCGAATCGTCCCCCGTCCGTCGCCGGAGCCTGTTCGGCCTCACCCCCGAAGGAGTCTGACATGCAGGTCGGCCTGCTCACCGACAGCCTGTCGACGCTGACTCGCGCCGAAGCCCTCGACACCGCAGCCGAACTCGGCATCGAGACCGTCGAGATCGGTCTCGGCGGCCCCCACGGCGGGTGGTCGCCCGCCCCGCACGCAGACCTGGCCGAACTGCTCGGAGACCCCGGCGCCCGGGCGGGGCTGCAGCGCGACATCACGTCCCGCGGTCTGCGACTCGAGGCCCTCAACGCCGCCGGTAATCCGCTGCACCCGGTGAACGGTGCCGCCGACGACCACATCCTGCGCAGCGCACTGCAATTGGCCGAGGAGTTCGAGATCGACACCGTGGTGGCGATGTCGGGTCTACCGGCGGCACCCGGCGACCGCTTTCCGGCCTGGATCACGACGGTGTGGCCGCCGGAGAATCTGGAACTCCTCGACCACCAGTGGTCGGTCGCCGTCGACTACTGGGGCCGGATCGCCGACGAGGCCCGCCGGCGCGGGGTCCGGCTGGCGATCGAGATGCACGCCAACCAACTCGTGTACAGCGTGCCGGGACTGCTGCGCCTGCGTGAGGCCGTCGGCGACACCCTCGGCGCGAACTTCGATCCCTCCCACCTGATGTGGATGGGAGCCGACCCCATCGCCGCGATCGGCGCGCTCACCGGTGCGATCCACCACGTGCACGCCAAGGACACCCGCATCGAAGATCGTGCCGCCGTCGCGTCACGGCTCGAGACCACACCCAACGAGCGCACCGGGGAGCGGGCGTGGAACTACGTAGCGGTCGGCACCGGCCATCCGGGCGGAGTTGAATTCTGGGCCGCGTTCGTCGACGCGCTCCGGGACGCGGGCTACTCCGGACCACTCTCGATCGAGAACGAGGACTACACCCTCGGCCCGCGCGAATCCGTCGCCCTCGCCGTCGACACCCTCCAACGCGCTCGCAGCGCAGCGACGGTCACCGGGTAATGGTGGAGAAGGTCGGTATGAACTGATCGCGTTCGGCCGGAACGAATGTCATTCGGAGACTTCGACGTACGACGCCAGGTTGGCCAGCGAGGACGCGATGCCCGCCTCGTGATCCGCTTGGTCGATGCCCGGTGGCACGTCCGTGGCGGTGACGGTCACCTCGGTTCCGTCACCGGTGGCGGTGAGGTTCCACGTCATCGTCATGGTGCCCGCGTACGACGGGTCGTCGGCCTCGAACACCGCCTGCTGCACCACCCGTTCCGGCGGTACCAGGTCGGCAAAACCCACGTCGACGACATCCGTCGCAGCCGAACTCTTGCCGGGGCTGTCGGCGGGATCGAGGTAGGTGAGGACCATCCGGAACCCGCCACCCGGCCGAGGGTCCCACCGCTCGATCCGACCCCGCATGCCTTCCGGCGGCAACCAGGCCTCGACGGATTCCCGATCGAGCAGGGCGTCGTACACGGTCGTCGGTGATGCCGCGATCACCCGGCTGGCTCGGTCGGTCCTTCCCATGGCCCGAGTCTAGGGCGGGGCCCTCGCCCCACATGGGAAGAACGGCCCCGTGAACCTCCCCGGGTAAGCTCGTGCCATGTCTATGCAGGGCGGGAGCGAGTTGTCCGACCAGAACGGCTCGCCGTCGTTGCAGAGCTTCCCGGCTCGGGGGCAGCAGCAGGTGAATGTGGTCGCCGCACCGCTGGCCGATCAGGTCTTCGACACGTTGCGCGGCTGGATTGTCAGTGGACAATTGGCCCCCGGCGACCGCCTGCTCGTCCGCGAACTCGCGGAAAAGATGGGAACGAGCGCCATGCCGGTCCGTGAGGCGGTGAAGCGACTGCTCGAAACGGGACTGGCGGTCCACGAACCGTACAAGGGCTCCCGGGTGCGCGGACTGGACGTGGGGGAGCTCGAGCAGGCCTACGACGTGCGCATTCTTCTCGAAGGGGAGAGTGCCCGCCTGGGCGCACTGGTTGCGACGCCCGCAGTCGCCGATCGGATGCAGGACTACTGGCTGGCTCTCGAGGAGGCCGCGCGGGTGGGCGACGTCAGCCAAGCGGTCCGCCTCGACGAAGAACTTCTCGACACGCTGTACACCGCCAGTGGGAACGTCGTCCTCCGTGACATCATCCGTGGGCTCTGGGACAAGACCCGCCCCTACAAGGTGCTGTGGGTGAGCGATGGAGCCCAACGCGGTGACCTGGCTATTTGGCATTACAAACCAGAATTGATCGCCGCGGTTCGGGCCAATGACGGCATCGAGGCCGAAGCGATCGTGCGAGGGTCCTACGTGCAGGCGCGGAACTCGCTGCGGGCGATGCTGACCGGGGAAGCCGACCGCTGATCCGTGCCTGACGGCCCCCGAACCGTTGCATTCTCCTAAAGAAGAGTTTGATCAAAGATAGAAGATCGAACTTCTTGACTTCGACATTTGATCAAAGTTAGGGTGGTCGGCATCACACCGGATCACAAAGTTTGTCGATGCTCACCCGGAGGTAAATCCATGACCAGCACAGACGGCCTCGTCGAGCGGGAACTCATCCGCTTAGAATCGACGCCGCCCACGGCTCCGTACTCCGCAGCCGTCGCCCTCGGCGACGTGGTGTGGACCAGCGGCGCACTTCCGATCGAAGCGGACGGCACGACCGCGGGGGACTTCCGGACCCAGGTCCGCACCGCGCTCACGAACCTCGAGACGTCGCTGCGCGCGGCCGGCGCCGACTGGTCCACCGTCGTCAAGATCAACGGCTACGTCTCCGATATCGAGAAGCTCCCCGAGCTGAACGAGGTCTACACCTCGGTGGTGACCGTGCACGGCGCCCCGGCCCGCACCACGGTCGAGGTCTCCCGCTTCCGCGGCCGCACTCAGGTCGAGTTCGACGCCGTCGCCTACCGGCGCCGGGTGTAGCGGCACCACCAACCGAACCCGTTCACGCCTTGGACGAAGGATCCCGAGATGAGTGACGTCCCCAATCCGCCGCCGACCAAGGCTGCGGTCACCACCGCGCCGTTCGTGCCCGGCCCGGCTCACACGCCGACGCCGGCGCTTCAGCATCGGGTGTCGTCATCACTGCTCGCGAACCAGGTCTACGAAGCGTTGCGGGGATGGATCGCTCACGGGGACTGGCAGCCGGGTAAGCAACTCCGCATCCGTGAGGTGGCCGCCATGGTCGGAACGAGTGACATGCCGGTCCGCGAGGCGTTCCGTCGGCTCGAGGAGGCCGGACTGATCGTGATCGAGCCCTACAAGGGTGCGACGGTGCGGGTGCTCAGCATCGACGAACTCGAACACGTCTACGACGTGCGCATCATGCTCGAGCCTGAAAGCGCTCGGCAGGGAGCCCTCCGCGCTGGTGCGGATGTCGTCACAACGATGCAGCACCATTGGCAGCTTCTGCAGGCTGCCTCCGAACGGGGCGATATCGCCGAGGCCGTCACGCAGGACGAGCATCTGCTCAACGCCCTCTACTCGGCCGGTGACAACGACGTCCTCGCGAAACTGGTTCGAAGCCTGTGGGATACGTGCCGGCCGTACAAGAACCTGTGGGTCGCCAACGCCGTCGAGCAGGGACTGTCGACCTGGAGTCACGTCACTCATCTCATCGACGCCGTGCAGGCCAACGACGGTGACGGCGCCTTTCGCATTCTCGACCGGACCTACCGTGACGCCCGCGCCACCGTCCGGCAACTACTCGAC
>NZ_JARJBD010000150.1:0-16111 GCF_029269925.1 Rhodococcus sp. T2V | reverse complement strand
CACCGGCTGCCGCCGCACCGTCCCGGATCTGCACCCCATGCTCGACCACCTCGACTCCGAACTCGACCTCCTCGAAACCGCCGTCGGACTCTGACCCCCACGCCCCACCCGCACAGAACCCCCCACCTCGGAACGAAGACAGGAACCGCCACGATGAACACCCCGACCACACCAGCCACCACAACACACACCGGCGTCCGCGGCACCACACACCACACGGCGATCAGTACCGAGGAAATCAAGGCCCGGATCGAGGCCATGTTCGCCGACGACCACCCCGACCAACACCACCAGGCGCGCTGACACCCGCCCCCGACACACCCGCGGGCCGTACCCGACACCAGTTCTCGCGACTACACGAGTGTGGGCGTCGCGAGCGGCGTGACCGAGATCGTCGAGACATCGATCAGCGAGGGCCCTTCGCGTTCCCTTGGTTCGGTCCGTCCGATGATCAGATCCAGTCGATGTGCACCGAATCGATGTGGTCGAAGTGGAACCCGAACTGGTCGCTGTACCTGTCGAAACCCTTGTTCTCCGGGTAGTCGAGGGTGGCGTGCCGCTCGAGCAACGCCACGACCCGGGCGTGATCATCATTCGCCAACGCGGCGGCCAGTTCACGGGACTCGTCACTGCTGAACGGGGTGTCCGAGTTCGCGAAATCCAATGTGCGGACCCGGTAGTCGTAGCCCTCGTCCGCCCCGTTACGCACCATCACCCCACCCCGGACCCGGATCACCGCCCGTTTCGGGGTTCCGTCCGGCCGCAACACCCCCGCCCGTTTCATGATGTCTTGTGCCTTCACGGTTTTCAGTTTCTTGCTCGCGTCGGCCCGCAACTCGTTCGTCTCCCCCGACCGGTACCGGGAGACCGCGGAGCGGGACCGCCCGATCATCGCGGCCACCGCATCGACGCCACCGAGGCGTTCGATCGCCGCCCGCCGCTGGGCACGCTCGAGCACATCCGCGTGCGGGATCCGCCCCTGCTGCGCCCACCGGCGCAATGTGCGCGCCGATGGGGGTGTGCGGCCGGCATCGATCGCCGCCTGCCGCAAACCCTCGTTGCCGAGCTCCTTCCGCAGCTGTGTGACCGAGACCTTGCTGGTCAGCCCCGCCAAACCCCCGCTCTTGACCTGCTTGGATTTTTCGACCCCGCTGGTCGCGGCGTTCGCGACCGACACCTTGAGGCCGTCCAGACCGACCGCCTGCTGCGCCGGTTTCGTGGTGCGGGGTTTGGGAAGATGCAGGGCCATCAGAGCACCCCGTCCCCCTCGTCGAAGGCGAACTCCTCGTCGGCGAAGACCGCCCGGATCGCCAGATTCACCTCGTGCACATCCTGAGCCGACGCCAACGCGGCCAGGAGTGGGCCGGTGAGGGGGGTGTCCTTCTCCACCGACATCTTCCCCAACGCCGCACTCGCATCGGCGATGTCCTCCCCCTCGGCGAGGAGATACACCCAGGAGTCGGTGACCGTCCGGACCGGCCACCGATTGTGCTCGCGGCCGATCCGCATCGCCACCCGCCGGCCCCGCCACCGGCAGTGCGCAATGATCGCCGCCCGCCACACAGGTTGGTGATGATGGGCCATCCGGGTCGCGGTCCACATGTCCGGGTTCACCATCCGCCCGATATACCCCTTGTAGCAGGACCCGACGAACCGTTTCGCCGCCGCATCCTCGGTGTCCACCGCTGCTGTGCGCGCCTCGCGGAGGATTTTCGCCCACTTGTCCAGCACCCGGCCCTGCTGCGGGTACACCCAGGCCTCGGTGACATCCAGATCATCGATGTCGGCTCCGATCCCCCCATCCGCCACCGGTGCGCACAACCCGTCCAGGCTGACCGTAGTGACCCAGGTCTGCACCGGCTGATCGGCGAGCATGTGCGGGTGCGGGGGCGGCAGCCTCTCCGGCAGCGACAACGTCTGCCCGGGAGGGAGGGTGATCCGCCACAGCCCGAACGGGGCCCCCTTCTCCCCCACCGCCGCAGCGGCCGCCGCCCCGCCGGTCACATGGGTGGGCTGCCCGTACCCGAATTCCAGCATCCCCGCCGACGCCAGGTACGCGGCCCGTTGGTCGATGGACACCAACCGGTGGACGTTGTCGAGTTCATCGGCCTCCGGGACGCGTGTCCACCCCACCGCGGGTTCGAGGTCCCCGCGCGGGGCCCCGTCCAGCGGCGGCACCGGCCCCGCCGTCGCCACCACCAGGCCCTTGCCCGACCGGGTGCGTTCCCGCTTGATCTTGTCGACGATCGCCGCACCGGTCCGCGCCGGGGTCGGCCCCGGAAGCACGCCGAGGTGTTTCGCGGACCAGGCCAACCGGCGACCCAACTCCCGCGCCGCCGGTAGATCGTCGTCGGGGAGATACGTACCGGCCGTCGGGGAGCCGAGGATCCCCATCTCCCCGACCCGGTTGTTCCAGCCGAAGTCCTTGTTCCAGTACGTCCACACGTACGGCTCGATCACCACATCGACCATCGAGGTGAACTTGCCGATCGACCGGGACAGGTGCACCACATGCCCCGGATCTCCCCGCAACTCCCAGCCCGCGGTCAGCATCGGCGTCAACGTCGCCTGCAGCACCGCGGTCAGGTCGGCGGCGGCGCGGGTGCGCAGTGCCTCCATGTCGTCGAAGTCGTCCTCGGACCCCGGGTCGATCACCCACCCCAACGATTCACACGCGCCCTGGCCCACGATCCACACCTGCGGCGGCGAACCCAACGGTGTCAGGGCGGCCCAGCGCACCAGTTTGTCCAGCTTCTCCACCGAATCGACCGGACCGGTCAACTCCCGGCCCGACGGCGTACACGTTCCCGCGGCGGTCACGATCAACGCATGCTCATCCGCCTCCACACCCACCGGCAACGACTCCCACACCGGCCGACTCGGCGGTGTCGTCGCCGGCTCGGTTGCCGGTTCGGGCTCCTGCGCCGTCGGTGGTTCCGGGGCAACGGCAGGTATCGACGGCTCCGGGGCAGCAATAGGTGTCGGCGACCCTTCCTCGGCGATGTCCTCCGCGTCGATCTCGTCGGCATCGTCGGCGGCAGGATCCGGGGTAGAGGGCTCGTGCACGTCGAACAGGGCAATCTGCTCCCACGGACGACTCATCGCTCTACCGCTCCCCGATCCGGCCATCAGGATCCGCCGGTGGTACGTCGTAGCGGTCCAGCAACTCCTGCAGCGCCACGTCCACGACGCTGGTGACCGTGAACTGTCGGTTCTTCACCAGCCACTTCAGCCGGGCCTCCGTCGACGCCAGCACCCAGGTGTTCAGCTGCACCTTCACCGGACCCCTGCGGGACTCGAGCTTCGACGACAACGCGTCGGCGGGCGCCGCGGCGACGGGACCTCCCGAGGTTCGGGTATCGTTGTGCGGCTTCGACGTTCGGCGTCCCCCGTTCGGCCCCGCAGGGTTGCTTCCGCGTTTTCCGGCCTGCGCCATACCTACTCCTGTTGCCAGCTCCCCTGCGGCCGCCGTCCGTGCTGCCAGGCGCCGCTGCAGCCCATGCTAGTCGATACGCGCAACATCACACGCTGTGTTACGCGCGATGTTGCACGTATCTGTGCGGTCCGGGTCGCGGGGTGCGCGCCGAACTGGACGAACCCCGGCCGGCACGGGGCGCCGGTGCACCCATCCGGGCTGCGGCATGGCTGCGCCGCGGCTCGCCTGTCATCCTCGGGGGATGGCGCGAACATGGTTGTCGGTGACGGTGGAGCTGCTCGGCGGGCGCGGGGAGGAATTGTGGCCGTGGCCGGGCCGCGTCTTCGCGGTCGGTCCGTCGCATACCTTCATGGACCTCGCGAATGCGATCAACGACGCGTTCGCCCGGTGGGACAGGTCGCACCTGTCGATGTTCACCCTCGCCGATTCCCGTGTGGTCACCGACACCGAGACCGGGGCCGAGATGGTGGAGTCGCTCGGTGGGCCCATCACCGAGACGGTGGACATCGAGTCGGCCAGGGTCGCGCGGCTTCTGCGGCCCGGAGCGGAGTTTCAGTTCACGTTCGATTTGGGCGATGACTGGATCCACCGCTGTGTGATCGGCGACGAGAAGGTCGACCCCATCCAGGTTTTGGGCATCGCCCCCGCCAAACCCCTGCCGTACTGGGGATGGGGCGTCATTCCGGACCAGTACGGGCGCCGGTGGGCCGACGACGACGGGCAGAGCCGGGCTCCGCGCAGACCCAGCGGGCCGCATCCGATGCTGCTGCACGCGTGGCCCGCACAGGACCAGGTGCCCACCCTCGAGGTGGCCGAGCTGCGCGCAGCCATCGCGGCAGCAGATGCGGACCGCTTCCTCGCCGCGGTCCGCGGCCGTGACGTCGACGACGTGCTGCACCAGGTGGGGGCGGGTCTGCCGATGGCACTGCACCAGCGTCGGAAGCAGGCGGAGGCGGTGACGGTGTCGATCATCAACCGGCTGACGTGGCGCGCCGGTGCGGGTGACGAGGTGCTGGCGCAGGACCTGCTCGCGTGTTTGCGCGGCGAGCCGTTGACGGGGCGGGTGGTGCCGGTCGAACTGGAGATGCTCGGTACCGAACGGGAGGGGGATCTCACCATGTCGGCCGGTGGCTACCTCGACCTGCACACCGGGGACGTGTTGGACGAGGGGATCACCGATCCGGCGATGGTCGGACAGGACGCCGCCGTCGACGTGGACACCGAGCCCGACCGTTGGCTCCGGTTCGACCGCACCGGCTCGCTGGACGGCTGGCGGGACATGGCGGCCTTCGCGCAGCGGCAGCATGATTCGTCACTGCGGGAGCGGCTGGAGCGGGCGATCGAGGGCAAGGGTGCGTTTCACCGGTTCCGGGAACTCGTCCACCAGGAGAGCCTCGCCGACCAGTGGTACGCCTTCTCCACCGACCGCCAGCTGGGTCGTGCCCGCGAGTTCCTCGCCGACCAGGGCATCCGCGTGGGCTGACCATCAGCCCACGCCGTGTCCGCCCCGGGTGTCCCCGACCCCGTCCGCTCACGCGGTAGCGTCCCGATCGTCGGTCGCGGGACGGCACCCGGGGCGGTCAGCCTCGCTCCGACAGCCGCGGCGACGAGCCGCTGAAGAAGTGCCAGGGAATGGAGACAGGATTGCGGTGGGCACGTGCTGAGGCACGGTGCCACGTCCGCGCGGGTTGCCGCACTGCACAATGCCACCGGCACAGACCTTGACGGCTCGATCGGCGGGGATTCCGGAGGTGACCTCGCCGGGCCGCGGGACCGCGGCCGCCGGCGGTCGGCGTGCAGGCGAGATGTCCGGGCATTGATGTGCCCCGACGTCGGGGGGGGTGACGCCGGTGCGGGGTTCCGAGAATCGAATTGGGGGGAGGATTCCCGGAACCGCGCAAACAGTACACACCACGACCGACAGGAGAGCGTGCGGCGACGGTTCCGCGGTCAGGTCGACATCGGGCGGGGTCCACCCTTATTCGCGCATCCCGTCGGCGAGCTCGAGGACGCGTCCCAGATACCGCGTCATGAAGGCATCGAGCGCCCGCCGCGACAACTCGGGGGTAGCCGGCCTTGCGGAAATAGTGCTCGAGATCGACGAGCTTCGTGCCGATACACACGCGCACTGTCCATCGGTTTCACCTCGGCACTGAGTTGGCGCGGGGCGGATGCTTCCCGATGCGCTTGGCCTCCACCCGCCCCGCTAGGGAGAGCGTAACACGCAATTCGAACGTGTGTTCGAGCAACTGGCAGTCCTCGGTTGCAGCCCGGTTCGGGGGGAAGCTTCCCACAGACGCATATCGTCCTTGTAGAACCACGGGCCCACGCCCAGCTTCTCGTGCCAGTGCCGCATTGCGGTCTGGAGGTCCTTGACCACATAGGCGACCTGGGTGGGCTCTCCAAGAAAGCTCATGGGGATGTTCCTTGTCTGTGATGCGAACCCCCGAAGGTGGGGATGCGGTGGTCATGTCCTGGTGTTCCCTCGCCGTTGCATGATCTCGGCGGCGGCTTCCGGACGGTGGTGGGAGGAGGGAGAGTCGGTCAGCCCGGCGGCATCTTGAGGACGAGCTTGCCGACCGCCTGATTGGACCGCATACGCTCGGCGGCGGCGAGGGCGTCGTCGAATGCGTAGACGCGATCGATGACTGGAAGGATCCGCCTATCTGCCACGGCCGGGAGGACGGCGGGGCGCAGCGCAGCGTAGACCTGCGCTCGCTGTTCTGCCGTCCTGACGCTGAACGTTGTGCCCTGGAGCCGGACACGGCGGAAGGACAGGTCGTCGAGACTGATGGTGCTCGTGCGGCCCGCGAGGCGGCCGATGTTGACGATCGTCCCCCCGATCCTCGTCGCCCGGATCGATTGGGCGAGCGGTTCGCCGGCGAGATGGTCGAGCACGATATCGACGCCGCGTCCCTCGGTGGCATCGAGCACGCGGGCGACGAAATCGCCGTCGCCCAGCACGACGACGACGTCGGCGCCGGCGGACTCGAGCGCCGCCGCCTTGTCGCGCGAGGTCGTCGTCGCAACCACGACGGGCGAGCCGAGCGCTTTGGCCATCTGTATCCCGACCAGCCCGATCGACGAGGTTCCGCCCAGGACAAGGACGCCGTCCCCGGCCGTGAAGCCGGCCTGCGTGACGAGCGCGTCATGCTCGGTGCCGAGTGCGACGGGCAGAGCTGCCGCCTCGATCCAGCTCAGGGCCGGCGGGACGGGGATACCGTTCGCGGCCTCCAGGAGGGCGTACTCGGCGAAGGTTTCCGACGCGGCGCCCATGACCCGGTCGCCGATGGTGATGCCCTCCACCTCGGCCCCGACGGCGTCCACGACTCCTGCGCACTCTCGGCCCGCGACGAATTCACGCGAGGTGAGGACGGCACTGTTGTAGGTGCCCTCGAGCATGTACATATCGGCCCGGTTGAGCGCCGCGGCGCGCACCCGCACGCGAAGTTGAGTGGGCCCGGGGACCGGGACGGGGATCTCGTCCCTGACCCAGTCAGGACCACGGCCGACCATCAGCGCCGCCATTGTTCCGGTCGCGCCGCTCATCGGGTCACCGCCGTGACGCCCTGAGCGGAGCCCCGCACGCCGACCTCCTCGGATTCGGCGGCACGGAAGGTACCGGCTCCGGTGAACCGTGTCATCAAGAGGACGCCGACGAGGCTGACCACAGCAATCGATTCCTGAAAGCCGATGATCGACCACGCGCTCCCCGTTGTTGCAATGAGGAAGCCACCGATGAGCGGGGTCATGGACGTGAAAATGGCCGAGTTGAGCTGAAAGCTCAGGGAGATCCCCGTGTAGCGGACGTGGGTCGGGAAGGCTTCCGCGAGGTAGCCCGCGATCAGCGCATACTGCGCCCCGATCGGGGCGATCGTCACCACCAGGCCCACGATGACGAGCAGCGTGCTGCCGGTGGTGACGAAGACCCACGCGACCGGCAGGAGCGCCATGCTGAGGATGATCGAGCAGACCAGGACACGCACGGGCTCGATCCTGGTCACGATGGCGGCGGCGATGGGTTGGAACACGAACTGGGCGGCCGACATCACGGTGAGGGCGAGCAGGAAGGACTGCCGGTCCATTCCGACGATCGACGTGGCGTAGTCGAGGCCCAGGACCTTGAAGAACGTGCCGTAGGACCCGGACAAGGCGGCCGCGAATGCGCCGAGCATGACGATGCCGAAGGACTTGCGGATCACCTCGACGAAGGGAACCGCGGCCTTCTTCTTGTTGGCGAGGGCAACGAGGAACTCCTGCGGCTCCTCGATCTTGAGTCGGACAACGAGACCGATAACAACGAGGACGGCCGAGAAGAGGAACGGTAGACGCCAACCCCACGACAGGAACTGGTCATCGGGCAGCCCACTGACCACAAGGAATACGCCCGCGGCCATGAGGTTTCCGGCGGGTGCACCCTGCTGCGCCCACGCGCCGGCCGCCACCTTGTGCTTCTTCTGGGCGTGTTCGGACGCAATGAGGACAGCCCCGCCCCACTCGCCGCCCACCGCAACACCCTGGATGAGCCGGAAGACCACCAGGAGCACCGGCGCCGCGATGCCGATCTGCTCGTACGTCGGCAGCAGGCCGATCACCACGGTCGCGAACCCCATCAGCAGGAGCGTGATGATGAGCGTGGACTTGCGGCCCACCCGGTCACCGAGATGGCCGAAGACGATGCCGCCGAGCGGGCGTGCGAGGTATCCGGCGCCGAAGGTCGCGAACGCGGCAAGTGTGCCCACCGTCGGATCTGCCTGGGGGAAGTAGAGTTTGCCGAGGACGAGTGCGCTTGCGGTGCCGAAGACAAAGAAGTCGTACCATTCGACGGACGTGCCCAGGAACGCGGCGAAGCCGGCCCGGCGGGCCTGGCGGGATCGGTCCGCCTCGGTTGTTGTAGACAATGGAATCCTCAATTCATCCTGCGCTGTGGCGCATTCAGCGCTGAAGCGCTGAGCGGGTGTGATGGGGGACGGGGACGTCGCCTGTGAGGCTCTGCAGGACCATGTGATTCAGGTCTCCCGAGAGCAGGCTTCATGGTGGCACGGTCGATCAATGCTCGTCCAATACCCATCAAGAATTGAATCAATGCTCCTGCGGCATATTTTCGCGGGAGTCTGAACCCTGTCGGCAGATCTCACCGGTCGAGTGTCCGGTGATGATCACCCGCGAAACGAGTCACGGACCGTCGAGCATCTGCTCGTGACACTGACTGGTATCCAACATTTTTCGACAGAACCTGATCTGTATGTCACGAACGTTTCCGTCGCGGTCTCACCCACGCCACCGGGCGGGTGCGAACCGCTGAAACGTGTGCCCGGATCGGACAAGCAGGCGCTGCGCGCGCCGAGGCGGCGCTGATCCGCTCGTGCAGGGAGCAGAACCCGAGCAGATGCGGCGGCGTCAGCGGTGTCAGCGGCATATGCCGCCCAGGCATACTTTCCAATGCATAGTAGGCATTGGTTAAGCCGATTTCTATGGTTTAGGCTCATACCATCATCGTGATTGACGCCACTTCCGCGGCTGTTTGAGAGGGAACATGAACACCGAACTCGAGGGAAAACGCGCTTTGGTGGTCGGTGGCGGACAGACGCCCGGACAGACCATCGGCAACGGACGGGCCACAGCGCTTCTGTTCGCCCAGGAAGGCGCCGAAGTCGTGGTGGCCGATCGAGAACTCGACCGCGCCGAGGACACTGCCAATGAGATCGTCAAAGCCGGCGGCAAGGCATGGGCCGTCGCGGCCGACATCGCCGACGAGGCGGCCGTCGAAAAGATGGTGAAATTTGCCCGAGACACCCTCGGCGGGATCGACATCCTTCACAACAACGTCGGGATCGGTGTAGCGGCCGGCGATGCCGTGGTCACCGAGATCGACCTGAACACGTTCGAGAAGATGACACGGGTCAACCTGACCGGCATGGTCGCCACCTGCAAGCACGTGATCCCGCATATGCGCGAGGCGGGATCGGGATCCATCGTCTGCATCGGCTCCCTGGCCACGGTGACCGGCTATCCCAACATCGCGTACAAGACATCGAAGGCCGGTGTCGTTGCACTGGTCGAGAACATTGCCTTGCGCTACGGTCCCGACGGAATCCGTTGTAATGCAATTCTTCCTGGATACATGGACACGCCGATGGCGATCGAGGCACACGTGAACGCAGGGCGGGCGCGGGACGAGGTATACGCACAGCGCGAGTCCCGCGTTCCCCTGCGCGGCAAGCAGGGAACCGCCTGGGACACCGCGCGCGCCGCCGTATTCCTCGCCTCCGAAAACGCCCACTTCATCACCGGCGTCTGCTTGAAAGTAGACGGCGGACAATCACTCCTCGTCGGATAGGCAGCCACACCCGGCAGGCAGCACACTCCTGCGGACCGGCCGCAACCTCAACGGCCGCAAACATTTTCCACAATGAAGTGGAACAGGACGCGCGCTCCGTCGCATACGAATGATCCACAATGCCCCGCATGCCTTACGAGCACATTGGCGCATTGTCCACAACCACCATCAATTGAGTCATCCCCTATGAATAAGGAGAAAGCAATGACCAACGCGACCGCAGCAGAACTCGAACCGATCGAGGTCTCTCACGAGGTCATGAGCCGACGCGTGGCTCGCTTCGCGGACCTGTCCTACAATCCGGATCGATACTCCGACAGCCGCCGCGAAGGAGCACAGCGCAAGGTGTTCAACGTCGTCGGCGCAGGTCTGGAGATGACGGCGGGCGGAGAATCGCTTCCCGCGATCGAGGTCGCGGAGGGATTCAACATCACGTACGTGCTCGCGACGCCCGGGAACGGGCCCTCGCTGCACATTCACGACGCAAACGAAACATTCATCGCCGTCAACGGCCACTGGCGGGTGATCTACGGGACCGCCGAGGACGGGGTCCTGGAGTTGGGCCCGTTCGACTGCGTGTCGGTACCCGCGCTGGTCCCGCGCCGCTTCGTCAACATCACCGAGGGATCACCGGACGAGGAGAACCTGCTGGTGGCGATCCTGGCCGGAGATACCCCCCGGGCGAAATTCGTCGACGCGACTCTCGAAAAGTAAACCTTGGCGGACCGATCGCACCAGGCAGCGGCCTGAACGCGTGACTGTCCGACCTGAAACACCCTCACCCTTCCCCTCACGCAAGGAGATGACGTCAATGGATGCCGTCACCCACCATTCGTCGTCTGAAACACCAGACTCGTCGTCTGAGGCACCAGGCGAAACCCATCGGGACCAACCCGGTAGCAC
This sequence comes from Rhodococcus sp. T2V, assembly GCF_029269925.1. Classification (NCBI taxonomy): domain Bacteria; kingdom Bacillati; phylum Actinomycetota; class Actinomycetes; order Mycobacteriales; family Nocardiaceae; genus Rhodococcus; species Rhodococcus sp. T2V. The sequence goes on along the minus strand of NZ_JARJBD010000150.1, from coordinate 5,432 downwards.
CGTCAGTCGCCGCGGGATGCTGCTTCGCTCGGTAGCCGGAGTCGCGCTCGAGTACTACGATTTCACGGTCTTCGCGACCTTTGCTCCATTCTTCGCGAGCCAGTTCTTCGTGAAGGAGGACAACACCGCGGCCATATTGTCGGTGCTGGCGGTCTTCGCCGCCGGTTTCCTCGCGCGGCCGCTCGGCGCGGTGGTGCTCGGGTGGGTCGCCGACAGTGTGGGCCGCAAGAGGGCGATGATCACCGCGATGCTGTTGACCGCGGGGGCTAGTTTGGTCATCGGCGTGCTGCCGTCGTTCGAAGCGATCGGGCCGGCGGCCGCGGTGCTCCTCACGATCGCGCGGATCGTCCAGGGGTTCGGTCACGGCGGCGAGAGCACCTCGGCCTATGTGTTCGTCTCGGAACTGGCGCCGCCCTCACGCCGGGGCCGGTATTCGAGCCTGTATCCGATTGCGCTGATGTTGGGCATCATCTCCGCCACACTTCTGGGTGCGATTCTCACCTCAGTGCTCTCGCACGACGCGGTGAGCGAGTGGGGATGGCGGATCCCGTTCCTGCTCGGCGGGGTCTTGGGTATCTTCGCTCTGGTGTTGCGTCGGAGTCTGCGTGACTCGGATGCGTTCGAGCAGGCGCAGAGCTCCCACCCGAAGATCAGTGCACGCGAGCGGTGGGGTGTGGTCTGGCAGCACCGCACCGGTGTGCTGCGCGTTCTCGGGCTGACGGCGGGCATGACGGTCGCCTACTATTTCTGGGCTGTCAACGCAACCACGTACGCGATCTCGGCCAAGGGTGCCGATCCGTCGCATACGTTCTGGGCGAGTCTGGCGGCGCAGGCCGCGTACCTGTGTGTTCTGCCGCTGTGGGGACGATTCTCCGACCGGTTCGGGCGGCGGCCGAATTACATGATCGCCAGCGGAATGCTCGCGGTGCTGGCTTTCCCGCTATCACTGCTGCTCGACTCCAACGCACTGCAGACCGGTATCGCGATCGGTATCGCCCTCTGTTTCCTGGCCTCGGCCACATCCGTGGAGCCGGCCTTCTTCAGCGAACTGTTCCCCACTCATGTCCGCGCAACGGCCATCGCTCTTCCGCTCGCGATCGGTATCGCCCTGTTCGGGGGAACGGCCCCGTACTTGAGTACGTGGCTCTCGAGCATCGGTAAGGGCTGGCTCTTCACCGTCTACGCCATCGTGCTGGCCCTGATCACCTTCACCGTCGCACTGAAGAGTCCCGAAGTCGCCGGCAAAAATTTCGAATCCGACTCGACCTCCTAGACCACGGCACAACCTTCCACTCACACTGGTACGAAAGAAGCGAAATCTCATGACGGCGAACACCACCCAGCGCGACCTCCCCCGCACCGCGGCAGGCAACGCACCGGGCCACCACACCCTTGCCGGTAAGAAGATCCTGGTCATCGGCGGCGGCCAGCGGGTCGTGGACAGCGCGACGGACCCGACCGGAAACGGACGCGCCATGTCCGTTCTCGCCGCCCGCGAAGGCGCCGACGTCCTCGTCGCCGATCGCGACCTGCGCAGCGCCCAGGATACGGTCGAGATCATCGAACATGCCGATGGCGCCGCGCACGCTGTGCGCGCCGACGTCTCCGACCCCGGGTATGCGGACAATCTGGTCCACGGCGCGATCGAGACCTTGGGCGGCCTGGACGGGATGGTCTACAACGTCGGCATCGGCATCGAGGCGCTCGATCTGGCCGGGGTGGAGGTCGACGACTGGGACCGCACCTTCGCGGTGAACGTCCGCGGCGCCGCGTTGGCGATCAAGGCCGCGGTACCGCTGATGAACCCCGGCGGGTCCATCGTGCTGATCTCCTCCACCGCAGCTCTTCGGTCCGGGGGGCGGCTGGTGGCGTACCAGGCCTCCAAAGCCGCCCTGACCGGATTGATGCGGCACAGCGCCTCCGAGGCCAGTGCCCGCGGAATCCGCGTCAACATCGTCTGCCCGGGGATGGTCGACACCCCCAACGGGCGGGCGACCACCGCGGCCAACCCGAACCGGCTGGACCGGGTGGCGACAATTCCGTTGGGCCGGATGGCCACCGCGTGGGACATCGCCTACGCCGTGTCCTTCTTCCTCTCCGATCAGAGCTCGTTCGTCACCTCGCAGGTGCTGGCGGTCGACGGCGGCACCACAGGCACCTAAACCCCCCGCACAGCCCCGTCCAGCACAAGACAAGCCAAACCATTCAGAAGGTGAAGACAATGACCGTACCCGTGGAGATGTACGCCCTGACCTGCGGCGAAATCACCATCAGCTACCCCTCACTCCGATCCACCGAAACCGGGATGCTTCGTGTGCCGGTCACCAGCTACCTGATCGTGCACCCCCACGGTCAGGTGCTCTTCGACAGCGGGATGAGCCCGCAGATCTACGACAACTACGACGACTACGTTCCCGAGTACGCGAAGAAGGACCGGCAATTCCACTTCGGACCCGGCGAAGACGTCGCAGCCCGCCTGCAGAAGGCCGGCTTCGATCCCACCGCGGTCGATCTCGTGGTGAACTCGCACCTGCACCACGATCACTGCGGAGGCAACAGCCTGCTGCCGAACGCGGACATCCTCGTCCAGGGGCGCGAACTCGACCACGCCCGCAAGCAGCCCGACGACACGATGGCGTACCGCAAGGCCGACTTCGAGACCGGGCAACACCTGCGCACCCTCGACGGCGAACACGACATCTTCGGTGACGGCGCCCTGGTGTGTGTCCCCACCAACGGACACACCCCCGGGCATCAGTCACTGCGGGTCAGCACCGAGGCCGGGACCTGGTTCCTGTGCGGTGACGCGTGCTATTTGACCGCCTCACTCGACGACCTGGTGCTGCCCCTGAACGTCACCGATTCCGCGTCCACCCTCACGGTCCTCGAGAATCTGCAGGCGATGCGCAACAACGGTGTCCACGTCCTCGTCGGACACGACCCCGAGTTCTGGAAAACGGTCCCGCAAGCCCCGGACCGGATTGCCTAGGAACACAACGTGACACGACAGGCATCTCTGAGCTCTGCCACCCGATCGGACATCGTCCTCGGATCGGCGGAGCGACCGGTCCCGGCGAGTTTGTGGACACCGGCTGACCGAACCGCCCGGGCCCTCGTCCTCGTCGGCCACGGCGGCTACGGCCACCGCAACGACAACCGGATGACCGCGATCGCCGACACCCTCGTCACCCGGCATCAGTCCGCCGTGCTGCTCATCGACGGCCCCGTCCACGGCGGACGCCGCACCGACGGCGGGCAGGACGCCGACACCGTCAAACGGGAGTGGCGGACCTACTGGCACCACGACCCGCAGATCGACGCCATGGTGGACGACTGGGACACAGCCCTGCAGTGGGCGAGAGATAGCGTCGGCGAACTGCCCACCGGCTACTACGGGCTCTCGATGGGCACCCTCTACGGACTGCCGCTGCTCGCCCGCGTACCGACCATCGACGCCGCCGTGCTCGGAATGTGGGGAACCGACAACCTCACCGGGCCCCGCCTGCTGGTGGACGCGGCGCAGGTCTCGGTTCCCGTGGAGTTCTACCTTCGACTCGACGATCATCTCTTCGCACGCGATGGACAACTCGAGCTGTTCGCGGAGCTGGCATCCGAGACGACACTGCTGATCGGTGAGAACGGGCGGCACGAGCCACCCGGCGGGCAGACCACGACACGGCTGCTCGACGCACTGATGAACGAGCTGGCCTCGGCGAAGATCAGATCATGATCGATCTTCGAGTCCTCGGGTACATCCTCACCGTCGCCGACTGCGGCTCGGTCGCCGGCGCTGCGAACCTGCTCAATGTCGGGCAACCGTCGATCTCACGTCAGATCGTTCAAGTGGAGCGCACTCTCGGCTTCGAACTCTTCGAACGCGTCCCGCGGGGAATGGTGCTGACCCCCGCCGGCCGCACCTACATCGAGCGAGCACGCGACCTGGTCACACGAGCCGGCGAGTTGGATTCCATCGCCCGCGACATCGCCGCGGGAGCACCGACCAAACTGTCCATCGCCGCCCCCACCGTCACCATCACCGACATCCTCGCCCCCTACATCGCCCACGGCGAAGCAATCCCCGGCCTCGAACTCACACTGATCCCCGCACCCGGAGCCAGCTCGTACCAACTCCTCGGCGCCGATGCCGACATCGCCATCGCCAGCGCACCACCGACAGCGGACCTCGAATGGCGAGTCATCGGCCAAGTCCCCCTCTGCGCCCAGATGCCCGACACCCACCGATTGGCCTCGAAGGACATGCTCCTGGTCGAGGACCTCTCCCACGAGAAGCTGATCCTCCGCGAGGCCGGACACCAGATACGGCTCGTCACCGACCGTGCCTTCGCCGGCGACGAACAAGAGTACTTCGACTTCGCCGAGTGCGCCGTACCCCGACACGCACAAGCCCTCGCCGCATCCGGAGCCGGAATCGCCATCCTCACCGACATCACCGTATTCGGCCTCCGCACCATCCCCATCCACACCCACACCGGACCGGTAGAAGTCGCCATCCACGCCGCATGGAGGCCGAACCACTTCGCACACAAAACCATCACCACCGTCGTGGAGGGAATCGCCGAACACTACGCCAAAGGACTGACCGCATAATGATTTCCGGACGCTGGCCCCGACGAGCCCACGACACACACTTCTGACACACCAGCCGCACGGTCCGCCTCCGCCCGGAGCGAGGCGGACACCGTGGATTCACAACACCGGGGTCTGTCGCTGATTCGGTGTAAGTGGTCTTGATCGCCCCCGGCGTGGGGGCAGGAGGAATCACTGCGATGACCGACACACTGAGGGGTGTGGAGAACACCCAGGTGACGGGGCCGGCCGTGTCCGGCAACAACGATGTGGTTGCCGCTGAGGCGGTGCGTGAGCTGTCTGCCGGCGAGCAGCGGCTGGTGGCCGATTTGGTGCGTCAGGCGCGCGCTGAGGGCGTGGAACTGACCGGCCGGGATGGGCTGCTGAAGGCGTTGACGAAGTCGGTGCTCGAGGCGGCGCTCGATGAGGAGATGACCGAACATCTCGGGTACGACAAGCACGCCGCGGCGGGTCGTGGCAGCGGGAACTCGCGCAACGGATCGCGCACCAAGCGGGTGCTGACCGATGCATGTGGTGAGGTCACCATTGAGGTGCCGCGTGACCGCAACGGTTCGTTCACTCCGCAGATCGTGCCCAAACGGCAGCGACGGTTGTTCGGAGTGGACGAGGTCGTGCTGTCTCTGTACGCGAAAGGACTTACCACACCGCCGGCTACGACACGACACGTGCCGCGCTCGACGACGTCGGCACCTGGAACGGATCGGTGCTCGTCAACGTCGGCACCGGCATCCCCGACGAGGTCGACGAGATGGAGCAGTGGGCCAAGGCACGCGGTGTCGCATACCTCGACGGCTCGATCCTGTGCTACCCCCAGCACGTCGGCA
>NZ_JARJBD010000015.1:0-148476 GCF_029269925.1 Rhodococcus sp. T2V | reverse complement strand
CCGAAACGATCATGCACTGGCGGGAAAAGCCCACCGGGCAGCACATGGAACTGGGGATCGCCGAAACCAACCTGGTCGGCCTGATGGGGGAGCTCGGCGCGACGTGGAGTCGGTGGGGGCAGCCGCTGTTCCCGATCGGGGTGATGTACGACCCGTTCGTCGAACGCGCCCTCGAGCCGTGGTCGTACGGCATCTACGCGGGCGGGCAGTCGATCCTGGTCGGCACCCCCTCCGGCGTGACCCTCGCCGCCGAGGGTGGGGCGCATCAGTCGATCAAGACCCCCTCGATCGGACTGGAGCAGCCCGGGTGTGTGAGTTTCGAGCCGGCGTTCGCGATCGACACCGAATGGACGTTGCTCGACAGTATTTCCCGGTTGGGACGGCCGGACGGGTCGTCGTCGTATCTGCGGCTCTCGACCCGACCGGTGGATCAGACCCTCGCCGCGGTGCCCACGGATCCGGCGGCCCGCGAGCGTCGGCGCCGTCAGGTCGTCGCGGGGGCGTACACGTTGCGGCGCACCGAGCGGCCGGTGGTGACGTTGGTGGGGATGGGTGCGGTGATCACCGAAACCCTCGCCGCGGCGGACCGGTTGGCGGAGCAGGGGATTGCCGCGGATGTGGTGTGTGTGACCAGTCCTGGATTGTTGTTCGAGGCGGTGCAGGCGCGGCGTGGTCTGGCCGAGGGTTCGTCGTGGGTTCTGGATCAGGTGTTCCCGGCGGGCCGGGCGGCGCCGATGGTGACGGTCCTGGACGGGCACCCGCACACCCTGGCGTTCCTGACCGGCATCAACCAGGTGGCCGGTACCGCGCTCGGTGTCAGCAGGTTCGGGCAGGTCGGATCCCTCGACGACGTGTACCGCTACCACGGCATCGACACCGACAGCATCGTCCGCGCCGCCCTCGACCTCACCGACTGAAAGCTGCCGTGTTCGTCATGGATTCACGGTGCGCGTGGGACGACGATCCGGTCGTGGCGACATGGGCGGGGTTGCCGCGGTTGGAATCACGCCGGACCGCGGATGCGTGCGTCGTCGGACTCGGCGGTTCCGGTCTCGCCGCCGTCGAGGAACTGACAGCCCGGGGGCTCACCGTCGTCGGCCTCGATTCCGGCCGCGTTGCCTCGGGCGCGGCCGGACGGAACGGCGGATTCCTGCTGGGTGGTCCGGCGGCGTTCCTGCATTCGTCGGTCGCCGCGTGGGGTGCGGCGTCGGTGGACCTGTACCGGGCGACGCTCGCCGAACTCGGCCACCTCGCCGACGTGCTGAGTACGGACGTGATCACGCGAACCGGGTCGATTCGGCTGGCCGGGCTTCCCGGCGATCCCGTCGACGACGCCGAAGCCGCCGAGCGGGCAGCAGAACTGGAGGATTGTCACGCGCTCGCACAGGCACTGCGGGACAATGCCATCGCCGTCGAACCCTACGACGGGGAGCTGGGGCAGGGGATATTCCTGCCCGACGACGCGGCGACGAATCCGTCGCGCCGAGCATTGGGTCTCGCGACGATACTGCGGAATTCGGCTAGCTTGTACGAGAATTCGCCGGTCACTTCACTCGGGCCCGGAGTCGTGCACACCGGGCACGGCACGGTCAGCGCACCGGTGATTCTGGTGGCCGTGGACGGGAAACTCGAGCAGGTACTTCCGGAGCTGGCCGGCCGAGTCCGCACCGCGCGACTGCAGATGCTGGGCACCGCACCCGGACTGCCGCCGCGGCTGCCGTGCCCGGTGTACGGGAGGTGGGGGTACGACTACGCCCAGCAATCCGCTGACGGTCGATTGCTGGTCGGCGGTGGCCGCGACCTGTTCGCCGACGCCGAGTGGACGTCCGACACGGAGCCGACCCGACCGGTGCAGTCCCACATCGAGCGGGTGGCCGAACGGATGGCCGGGCGGTCGGTGTCGGTGACGCGGAGATGGGCGGCGTCCGTCGGCTTCACTCCCGACGGTCGCCCCCTGTGCTGCGAGGTGCGGCCCGGCGTCTTCGCGGTCGGAGGGTACAACGGGACCGGCAACCTGGTGGGGCCCGTCGCCGCCCGGGCCGCGGTCGCGCTGGCGCTGGACGGAATCGCGCCGCCGAGCTATCTGGTTGCGTCGGTGGCTGACTGAACGCCGATGCGGAGGAATGGCTCGACACCCTCACCGCGATCCACACCGACGCGTCGCGCTAGCGGCGTGAGACGGCGACCATTGTTGCTCCGGGTGAAATGCCGGCGCGAATTCCGATCGCACCGGCCTCACCGCGGTTGGTGACGTCGAGTTTCTGCAGCACGCTGGCGACGTGGAACTTGACCGTGCTCTCGCTGATGCCCAGCTCGGAGGCGATGGCCTTGTTGCGTTTGCCGACCGTCAGATGCGCGAGGACCTCGAGTTCCCGGGGATTGAGGGTGGACAACAGGTGCTCGTCCGGGCGGGCGGCCGGGGGATCCAGCGGAATCACGAGCGACACCCGGCTACCCCACCCGGCGATGCTCTCGATGTCGACGCGCCCGCGCAGCGTGTGCAGCCGCCCGGCGAGTTGCCGGGTGAGGGCGCTGCCGTCGATCGCTCCGGAGCCCTGATCTCGGACCTCGAGCAGCACGTTGTCGCCGTCGCAGTCCCACGCGACCCGCAGCCGGGCCAGCTCCGGTTGCGCCCCGAACGTCAGGACGATGGTGCGGACCATCGCCCTGGCCGCATGCGCGATCTCGCCGGGAAGCGGTCGCCCGTCCGCCGGGGGTTCGACGTAGTCGATCTCGACCTCGCAATGCCGCAGCAGCGGACGTAGTTCTCCCTGGAGCCGGGCGAACGCGGTGGTGACCGCCTCCTCGGAGAGGGCGCGGTCGGCGTCGCCCGCCGATCGCAGCGCGATCAACGCCGCCGACGCCGTCTCGCTGGCGGTGATGCGGGAGCGTCGATCGTCGAGGTCGTTCGATCGCAGTGTCCCCAGGATCGAGGACAGGGTGGCGTCGTGAATCTCGGTGAGTTCGGCGATGGTGCGGGCCCGTTCACTGGACGCGGCGCGGGACTCGGCGAGGTAGTCGGGGCTGGCCTGGGCGACCTGCTGACGGATCGAGGTGGCGACGATCCCGAACAGCGCCACGAACAGGTCCGGATCGGGCGGTTCGGGTTGCACTCGCTTGGGCACGACGACCAGCAGGGTGTCGGTGACATCGCGCACCACCCAGAGCGGGCGCCGGGCCCCTCCGAGGATGTGGACCCCGTCGAAAACCGTGCCGAGGTCGGCCGACTTCTTCAGGGCGTCGAGTTCGTCGATGGTGACGCGGTCGACGATCTCCCGGTTCCCGGCGACCTTCCGTGGTCGTCCGGTGCATTCACACGTGAAGATCACCAGCGCGTCATGCGACCACAGTGAGGTCAGATACCGGGAGAAGCGCGCCGCGATGTCCGGCAGCGGGCCCGCGATCACGGCGCGCATGTCCGCCCACGACTGCGCTTGCTTCCGATCGGTGTCCTCGACGCTTACCACGGCATCCACCGTAGGACCGATCGGTGTGCGGCGGCACTGGCCATCCGGCCAGCGTCCACTCGTCGAGCGACCGGGTGCCGTCCGGGTGCGGGCTCGGCAATCTTGTCTCCACGACCGGACCCGCTACACCGAGGAGGATCATGACCGTCACCGTCGAAGACACTCGAACACGGTTCGACGATGGGCGTCGCATCGTGCTGGACGAGAACGAGCGGCTGCTCAATTCCGTTGCCGCCGAACAGTGGGACCGTGCCGGAGCGTTGATCACCTCCGCCCGCGCGGTGTTCGTGATCGGCAACGGACGCAGCGGCCTGGCCGTGCAGATGGCCGCGATGCGCCTGATGCACCTCGGCCTGCGCGTCCACGTGGCCGGTGAGGTCACCGCCCCTGCCCTCGGATCGGGCGACGTCCTGATCGCGGTGTCGGGATCCGGGACCACCGCCTCGGTGATCGGCGCCGCCGACACCGCCCGGAAGGTCGGCGCCTCCGTCGTCGCGGTCACCACCGCCGCCGAGTCGCCGCTCGCGCAGCGGGCCGACGAGATCCTCGTGCTCCCGGCGGCCGACAAGCAGGACCACAGCGCCGCCATCACCGCGCAGTACGCGGGCAGTCTGTTCGAGCAGTCCGTCCTCCTCGCCTTCGACGCGCTGTTCCAGGCGCTGTGGTCGCACGCGGACCAGACCGCGCAGCGGCTGTGGGAACGCCACGCCAACATCGGCTGAACCAGCACCACCCCCGAACCCCCCAAGAAAGAAACAGGAGAACTACATGACGAAGCTGCAGGTAGCAGTCGACCTTCTCACCACCGCCGACGCGCTGGCGCTGACCAACAAGGTCGCCCCGTACGTCGACATCATCGAACTCGGCACCCCGCTGATCAAGAGCGCCGGCCTCGGCGTGATCAGCGCCGTGAAGGCGGCGCACCCCGACAAGGAGGTCTTCGCGGACCTCAAGACCGCCGACGCCGGTTTCCTCGAGGCCGACCTCGCGTTCGAAGCCGGTGCCGACCTGGTCACCGTCCTCGGTGCCGCTGGTGACGCCACCATCAAGGGTGCCGTCGAGGCCGGTCAGAAGCACGGGAAGAAGGTTGTCGCCGACCTGATCGGTGTCGAGAACCGTGTCGAGCGGGCCCGGGAGATCGCCAAGCTCGGTGTCGCGTTCGTCGAGATCCACGCCGGACTCGACGAGCAGGCCCAGCCCGGGTACTCGATCCAGACCCTGCTCGACGACGGCAAGATCGCCGGCGTGCCGTTCTCGATCGCCGGCGGCGTGAAGGTCGACACCATCGCCGCCGTCCGTGATTCCGGTGCGGACGTCGCCGTCGCCGGTGGCGCCATCTACAGCGCCGCCGACCCGGCTGCCGCGGCGAAGGCCCTCAAGGACGCACTCGCCAAGTAGCTGTCCTACCGAGAAATACCCTGAGCAGGATCGCTGCTCAGGGTATTTCTCGTGTCCGGGAACTACGGGAGACAGGTGAGCGGCAAAGCGTGCCGGGGCACACTTTGGCACTCACGTGGGGTGACCACTGCGCTGAAAACTAGAGCGTGCGCCACACCCGGCCGGAGCGGCTCAGGATGTCGTCGGCGGAAGCGGGGCCCGAGGTGCCTGGCGGGTAGGTGTCCGGCCGGCCGGCCGTGGCCCAGTGCTGCAGGAGGGGGTCGATGATCCGCCAGGAGTGCTCGACTTCCGCGCGGCGGGGGAACAGTGTCCCGTCCCCGCGGAGGACGTCACCGATCAGCCGCTCGTACGCATCCGGCGCCGGATCGAACACCGACCGGAAGTCCATGCCCAAACTCACCGGCTGGATCTGCATGCCACCGCCCGGGCGCTTGGCGCCTATGTGCAATTCGATCCCGTCGTCGGGTTGGACGCGGAAGACGAGGACGTTCGAGACCCCGGCGGTACGGGCCGCGGGCGACCCGTGAGCGGGTGGCGTGAACGTGACCGCGATCTCGGTGGTCCTGCGCGCCAGCCGTTTTCCGGTGCGAATGTAGAACGGTACTCCCGCCCAGCGGCGAGTGGTGATCCCGACGGTCAGGGCGGCGAAGGTCTCCGTCGACGAGTCGGCAGGGAACCCGTCCTCCTCCGTCAGGCCGGGGAGCCGAACGTCGTCGTCGATGCCGGGCCCGTACTGGCCGCGGGCCGACGTCTGATCCAGAGGTCCGAGTAGTTCGGTGGCGGAAAGGATCTTGACCTTCTCGGTGGCGATGCTGTCGGCGTCGAAGCCGACGGGTTCCTCCATGGCGATCAGCGCCAGCAACTGGAGCAGGTGGTTCTGGATGACGTCGCGGGCGGCGCCGACGCCGTCGTAATAGCCGGCCCGTCCGGTCACCCCGACACTCTCGGCCATCGTGATCTGCACGTGGTCGATGTGCCGGTTGTTCCACAGCGGTTCGAACATCCCGTTCGCGAACCGCAGCGCGAGGATGTTCTGTACCGTTTCCTTGCCCAGATAGTGGTCGATCCGGTAGATCGACGACGGTGGAAAATATTGGGCCAGTATGACCTCGAGCGCCCGGGAACTCGGCAGGTCGTGACCGAACGGCTTCTCGACCACCACCCGTCGCCACCCGCGTGCGGGCCGATTCAACCCGACGACCGCGAGCCGGCCGCACACGGTGGCGAAAGCGGACGGCGGGACCGACAGGTAGAAGACGTAATTGTCCGGCTTGCCGCGGCGCTGATCGAGGACGGCCAACAGCGAGGCCAGCTGCGTGAACCCGCCCGGATCGTCGAACGACCCCTCGACCAGGTGGATGCGCTGCGTCAGGGCCTGCCAGACCGCGGGGTCGAATGGCCGCCGGGCGTGAGTGATCACCGACTCCCGCAACACCGGCTCGCTGTTCGCGGCGTCGCGGGCGAATCCGACGAGATCGAACCCCGCGGGTAGCTGACCACAATGAGCGAGATCGTAGATGGCGGGAACCAGTTTCTTGCGGGCCAGATCACCGGTGATGCCGAAGATCACCAGCGAAGACAAGTCGGCCACCGGGCCGATGTCGCCGATCACCAGTTCCCCGCCGACGCGGCCACCGACCTCGCTTGTGAGCGGGACGCTCTGCTGCACTTCAGACACGGTCACTTCTGCTGCACTCCGTACATTCGCTCCTCGACAGGCGCATTCGGACAATGCGTCGGCTATCAGTGTCGGAGCGGCGAGCGGCGAAAGCACTTGGCCGGGCGACCAGTAGCGGCTCCCCATCCGGTCAGGTGAACCGGGCGTCGCGCGGCACTACACATAGAGCAGGTACTCGACGGATCGACGGCGAAAGTGAAACGGTGACGATGAAACTCGGTGTGGTAGGGCTCGGTCGGATGGGATCGAACATGCGCGAACGTCTGCGTGAGAAGGGGCACGACGTCCTCGGCTACGATCCGAATCCCGATGTCAGCGACGTCCGCAGCCTCGGGGCGCTCGTCGAGGCCCTCCCCGCACCCCGGGCCGTGTGGGTGATGGTGCCCGCCGGCGTGCCCACCCGTCAGGTGATCGAGCAACTCTCCCGGCTCCTCGCCCCGGGCGACGTGGTCGTCGACGGTGGCAACTCCCGGTTCACCGACGACAAGGTGAACGCGGCGCTGCTCGCCGAACACGACGTCCGTTACGTCGACTGCGGAGTCTCCGGCGGCGTCTGGGGACGGCGGAACGGGTACGCGCTCATGGCCGGTGGCCACGAGGACGACATCGCCCGGCTGCTACCGATTTTCGACGCCCTCCGTCCCGCAGGGGACCGTGCGGACTCGTTCGTCCATGCCGGCGGCATCGGAGCCGGGCACTACGCGAAGATGGTGCACAACGGTATCGAATACGGGCTCATGCAGGCCTACGCCGAAGGCTACGAACTTCTCGCGGCCGAGGAATCCATCGCCGATGTGCCGGCGGTGCTGCGGGCCTGGTCGCAGGGCACCGTGGTGCGCTCCTGGCTGCTGGACCTCCTCGTCCGAGCCCTGTCCGAAGACCCGGGGCTGGGCTCGATCTCCGGATACACCGACGACTCGGGTGAAGGCCGGTGGACGGTCGAGGAAGCGATCGCCCACGCCGTCCCCGCGCCCGTGATCTCTGCGGCACTGTTCGCGCGGTTCGCGTCCCGTCAGGACGACTCCCCGGCGATGAAGGCGGTCTCCGCGCTGCGCCGGCAGTTCGGTGGGCACGCCGTCCGCAGCGCCGAGCCCGTCGAGGTCGCGTAACCCGTGACCGCGACGTCCGTATCACCGAGCATCACAGCATTTCTCGAATGGCAGCGCCTGCAGGACCACTACAGTGACATCGCCCCGGTGCATCTGAGGGAACTGTTCGGCGCCGACCCCCGGCGCGGCAGGGATCTGACGGTCACCGCCGGTGACCTGTTCATCGACTACAGCATGAGCCGCATCGACCGCGACACGCTGCCGCTGCTCGTCGCGCTGGCCCGTGCCGCCGGCCTCGAGGACCACCGCGACTGCATGCTCCGCGGAGACCCGGTCAACACCACGGAGAACCGGCCCGCCCTGCACACCGCGTTGCGGCTGCCCGCATCTGCGGAACTGTCTGTAGATGGGCGCGAGGTCGTCGCCGACGTGCATCGGGTGCTCGACCGGATGGCCACCTTCACCGACCGGGTGCGCAGCGGCCGGTGGCGAGGGGCCACCGGCCGGCGCATCACCACTGTCGTCAACATAGGGATCGGCGGATCCGACCTCGGCCCGCGGATGGTGTGCCGGGCGCTGCGCCCCTACTCCCACCCCGATCTGTCGGTGCGGTTCGTCTCCAACGTCGATCCGGCTGACCTGCTGGCCGCCCTCCACGGCCTCGACCCGGCGGCCACCCTGTTCGTCGTCGCGTCGAAGACCTTCACGACGATCGAGACCCTCACCAACGCCACCGCGGCCCGGTCCTGGGTCACCGGCGCGCTCGGGGAGGACGCGGTCGACCGGCATTTCGTCGCCGTGTCCACCAACGCGGCGAAGGTGGCCGAGTTCGGCATCGACCCGGCCAACATGTTTGAATTCTGGGACTGGGTCGGTGGCCGCTACTCGATCGGCTCGGCGATCGGCCTGCCGGTGATGCTCGCGATCGGACGAGGCGCGTTCGGCGACTTCCTCGCCGGCATGCACACCGTGGACCGGCATTTCGCGACGGCGCCGCTCGAGTCGAACGCACCGGTCCTGCTCGCTCTGCTGGGTTTCTGGTATGCGAACTTTTTCGACGCCGAGACCCGGGCGGTCCTGCCCTACGCCAACGACCTCGCTGCCCTGCCCGCGTATCTGCAGCAACTCGCGATGGAATCGAACGGCAAGTCCGTGCAGCTGAACGGGACGCCGACCGACGTCTCCACCGGGGCGATCTGGTGGGGTGAGCCCGGCACCAATGGGCAGCACGCCTTCTACCAGCTCCTGCATCAGGGCACCCGCCTGGTCCCGGTCGACGTCCTCGGATTCGCCGAACCGGCCGCCGATCTGCCGCTCAGCGACGGCGGCGGCAGCATGCACGACGTTCTGGTCAGCAATCTGCTCGCCCAGCGCAGAGTGCTCGCATTCGGCCGTACCCCTGCGGATCTCGCCGCCGACGGGGTCCGCGAAGACCTGATTCCCCACAAGGTGATGGCGGGGAACCGTCCGTCGACCACGATTCTCGCCCCTGAGCTGAGCCCCGGCGTGCTCGGCCAGCTGATCGCGCTCTACGAGCACCAGGTCTTCACCGAAGGTGTGCTGTCGAACATCAATTCGTTCGACCAGTGGGGCGTCGAACTCGGCAAGGATCAAGCCCTGCAACTACACCGGGCAGTCGGTGGGGACGGGGTTGCCGAGGGAGTGGACAGTTCCACCGAAGCGATCGTGCAGTGGTACCGGGCAATCCGCGACGGATCCGGGTGAATGTGAGCACGGTGACGCTTGCCGAAGTGGGCGCCCAGCCGTCCCTCCCCGACCTCGGTATCGGGGTTGGGCGTCATCCGGTTGGCATGTTCTTCGAGGATCAGCGGGCCGCGAGTCCGCGTTGTATCGCAGAGATCCGGGCGGAACGAGATTTCTTCAGCTCTTGACTGGATAGAACCTGTCAGAGGTGATCGCGGTTACTTCGTGCGAGAAGGTGTCGTACCCGAAGAGCGAGTAGTGGACGGGCCGCGATCCTGTGCGGGGCGGTGCAGATTGCCCGACCCGGGTTCCCCTGACGTGGGGGTTCATTTAAACTTCACCGTTGTGCGCGAGCACGCTGATGTCTGCAGCGTGGTGAACTCGTCGGCGAGGCAGATGTCGGGTTGGGAGATATCTACGGCTTCATGCGTGATGAGGTCCTTGAATCCGAATCTGTGTGGCTACCTTCTCGGCGGAGTGGGATTATGGGACGTCTGGTCAGACTCTGGTGCGTGCAGGGGTATACCCGGCTTCCGAACTAACGTACGATTGTTCTTCGAATGCGTGCGGGCCGCGGGTTCGCTCAGGCGAGGATATCGGAGGTCGAAGTGTCGGAACCTGCTCGGGTGACCCGGGGCGGCGCGCGGACAGGCGTCGCGATCCGCGAGGCCGCGGCCGAGTTGTTCTACGCCCACGGATATGAGGCAACCTCTCTGCGCACAGTCGCGGCCGAGGTCGGCATCCAAGTGGGAAGTTTGTACAACCACATTCGGGGCAAGGAAGAGCTCCTGACGGACATCATGGTTGCGGTGATGGACGAGCTCCTCCAAGCCGTCAACGACGCCGTCGCCAAAGTCGACACGGGTGCTGTCGACAGGTTCAAGGCCGCCGTCGACTGCCACATACGATTCCACGCGGAGCACGCGCGAGATGTTTTCATCGGAAATTCCGAACTGCGAGCATTGAAGGGCGACGACCTGGACGCGGTACTTATTAAACGTGCCGAGTATGAGCGCCTACTGCAGGGGCTGGTGAAGGATGTCGGCAAGGAAACCGGAGCAGATATCCTCGACGCGAAGCTGCAGACCTACTCGGTCCTCGCACAGGGTGCGCACGTCTCGTCGTGGTACAAGCCGGGAGGTCCGAAGTCTCTCGACAAGGTGGTGAAGACTTACATCACCATGGCACTACGTCAGCTCGGCGTGGACGAGGATTGAACAAGATCCTGGGCGGCCTGCGCGTTTACGCTCGGGTGACAGCCGAAGCCGTTTGACGGCGTGCGCGAATCGTTCGCCAAGCCGCTTCGCCGCGCGTCAGCCATCTGATGTAGTTGCTGCCTGAACTGCGAGCGCCGCGATCTCGTCCATCTGGATTGCCTCCGTGGCGTCGGTGGCCTCTACGGCCCGAGTGGGGGTGACGCTGCTTGGCGCGAGACGTGAACTCACGACGTCGGCGTCGTTTGGGATTCAGAGTCGGTTGGTCCGGGCTCGAGGAACGGCCGACTGGGTCCGCTCCGAATACCGCCTCGGCAATCTTGCCGAGGTCGGTTCCGCGTTCGCGTAAACCTGCTGATCAGAAGGGCGCATCGAACCCAGCGAACAGGTGGTCGATCAGCCAACCCCCGCTGGACTGCTTGAGGGCAGAGATTCGGTAGAACCCCGTAGTGGTGAGACTGACCGACGTACCGTTTGCGCTTGTCAACAGCAGGTAGGTAAGAACTGTCGCGGTCTGGCCGTCGTAGCTGACGACCAGCGGATTCAGGCCATTGTGTCTGCGTTGATCGGTTTGGCTCTTCATGTGATCTTCCAGCCAGTCGACAATGCTGCTCCGGCCAACCACTGGGTCGATCACGACTTTGTCGGCGATCTTCCCTTCCCAAGTTGCGGACGGGGTGAAGACGGAGTTGAGGGATTCAAGATCGCGCTCGTCGTAGGACCAGGCGTACCGGCTGATCAGCTCGGTGATCTCCAGCCGGTCGGCCACCTGCTCCAGGGTTCGCGCAGACGTCGCTTTCGTGAGCTCGATCGCCCCGCTCCTGCGTCCCCATGCCGGCAATGCTTGTTCCGTCGGAACACTCACGACAACCTCCAAAAGCGATCGTTTGTTCGTTTATGTCTGCGCTTTGATCTTTGTGTCTCGAGTCACATGTGTCAAGTCCGATTGCCGCGCAGCGGGGCAAGGTGTGTGCCCTTGACCACGTTCGGAGACGGCTGTAACTTAACGAACAAACGCTCGTATGTAGGAGGACGGATGACAGTCAAAGTGGTCGCACTCATCAAATCGAAGGACGCTATTTCCCGAGACGAGTTTCTGAACTTCTGGCAGGTCGAACACCCAGCCTTCGTATGGGAGATGCCCGGGGTTGTCCAGTACGTGCAGTCGCCCGCCATCGAGCATCGCAAAGGGTGGCCGTACTCCGGAATGGCGGAGCTCTACTTCGACACGGTCGCCGACGTCGCCACCGCTTTCAGGAGCCCGGCGGCAGATGCCCTACGTGAACACGAGCACCATTTCATTGAAGACATCCAGTGGTTCTTGGCATCGGAAACCCCGGTGCCGCAGCCTGTCCCGGTCGAGAAATGACGGCTCGAAGATTCGACGACAAGGTCGTCGTCATCAGTGGAGTCGCCCGCGGGCAGGGGCGTGCCCATGCCCTGCGGTTCGCGCAGGACGGGGCCGCGATTATCGGCATCGATGCGTGTTCGGACATCGAGACCACAAAGTATGACGGCGCAACGCTCGATGATCTCGAGGAAACCGTTCGGCTGGTGAAGGAGGTCGGTGGGAACATTCACACGGCCGTTGCTGACGTCCGCGACAGTGATGCGGTCACAGCAGTAGTGGATGCCGGAGTCGCCGAGTTCGGTCGAATCGACTTCGTCATCCCCAACGCCGGAATCACCTCGTTCGACGGACCCTTGTGGGAGATCTCCGACGAGTACTGGCAGGTAATGATGGATGTCAACCTCACCGGATGCTGGCGAGTACTCAAGGCCACGCTTCCCACCGTCATCAACGGCGGCAATGGTGGCGCAGTGATTCTGACCAGCTCGGTAGCCGGACTAATGGGCATGCCCACGCTCGGCCACTACTCGGTTGCCAAACACGGTCTCGTCGGGCTGATGAGGACCCTGGCAAACGAACTCGCACCATATGGCATACGTGCCAATACCGTGCACCCCACGAACGTCTCGACCACGATGATCCACAATCCTGCTACCTACCGCCAGTTTCGCCCCGACCTGGAATCCCCGACCGACGCGGACGTCGCCCCCGCATTCGCGTCCTACAACCTCCTCGACACACCCTGGATCGCACCGAATGACATATCCAATGCCGTGACCTGGTTATGCAGCGACGAAGCCCGTTGGATCACCGGAATTACGCTTCCCGTCGACACAGGCACCACGGCCAAGTGGCCAGGTTAGCCCTCACCCCGAATACAGGAGATCGACTCATGACTCACGACGCCACGCTCGTCGACTTCATTCGCCTCAACGAGCGGCGCGTACCCGATCGAGACGCCGTCGTCGACGACAACGACCGCTTGACCCATCGCCAACTGTCGAATCGAGCGTGGGCACTGGCCAGGGGCCTACGCGCCGCCGGCATCCAACCCGGCGACCACGTCGGTATTCTCGCCGGCAACAGCATCTTCACCGCCGAAGCCTTCCTTGGCACGATTGCCGCCGGCGCCGTCGCCGTCATGTACAACTGGCGGTGGGCGACGGCAGAATTGGCCCACGGCATCAGCTCCACCGATGCCCAGATCATCCTCGTCGAGGACGAGTTCGCCGCGGCTTTGGATGCCGCCTCGGCGACCGGGCAGGCTGGTGACTTTCGGGCATATAAGCAAGGGCCCGAGTATGATTCACTCCTCATCGACGGGGAGCCCGTCGACCCGGTAATCGGCTTGGAAGATCCGATGTGCATCCTCTTCACCGGAGGTACCACCGGGTTCTCGAAGGGCGTCGTACTTCCGCACCGTTCGGCGATCTTCAACGCCGCGAACGAGATCATCGACACCGGGATGGCACGCGAACCGGAGAACGTCGCACTCAACCTGACCCCGCTCTTCCATTCCGCCGCACTCCTGTGCCTCTTCATCCCGCACTACATCAGCGGCGGCACCAACGTCATCCTTCGCCGCTTCGACGAACGACAAGTTGCCGAGTTCGTCGAGAAGGAACGCATCACGACAAGCTTCATGATCCCGAACATGATCCGGCGGCTCATCCGCACCGGTGCGCTCGACCACCCCGGATTCCAGAACTTCTTCCGGCAAATGCACACCGGCGGAGGACTTCTCCGCTGGCCCGACAAAGAGGCGGTCACGACTGCGCTTCCCGACGTCCGACTGTTCTTCCGGTACGGCCTGACGGAGGCAGGCGCGATGGTTGCACGCGCACTCCCCGAGGCCGTCATGGATCCGGCACTCGACGGCACAGTAGGTAGGGAGTACACATTCGCCGAGGTCAAGATCGTGGACTTCGACGGTGCCGAGGTCGGTCCGGGAGAGCTGGGGGAAATCTGCGTCCGCGGTCCCGCCGTGATGCTCGGCTACTACAACAAGCCCCAGGAGACCGCCGACACACTCGTCGATGGCTGGCTCCACACCGGCGATCTCGCGGTCCGCGACCAGGACGGCAACATCTTCTTCCGCGATCGTGCCAAGGACATGATCAAGAGTGGAGGTGAGAACGTCTACGCAGCGGAAATCGAACAACAACTGTACTCGCATCCCGCCGTCATGGAATGCGGCGTACTCGGGGTTCCCAGCACCGAGTGGGACGAGGAAGTTCGCGCCGTCGTCGCGCTACGGCCGGGGCGGACGGCATCGGAGCAGGAACTCAAGGACTATCTGCGCCAGCATCTTGCCGGATACAAAGTGCCCAAGTTGATCATCTTCCTGTCGCCGGACGAGATGCCAGTCAACCCGAGCGGAAAGATCGTGAAGAGCAATCTCCGTCAGATCGTCAAATGGTAAGGGAATCAAAGGCATGAATCGTGTAGAGGGTAAAGTGGCACTGATAACCGGCGCCGCGCGCGGGCAGGGGCGCAGTCACGCCGTCCGGCTGGCGCAAGAGGGCGCCGACATCATCGCGATCGACGCGTGCGCCCAGATGGAGACCGTGCCCTACGCGGCAGGAACCATCGAAGATCTCGAAGAGACGGCCGAACTGGTCAGGCGGGAAGGCCGCAAGGTCCACACCGCCGTCGCGGATGTCCGGGACATGACGGCGATGGCGGAGGCCGTCGACGCCGGCGTGCAGGCACTCGGGCAGCTCGACATCCTGGTAGCAAATGCCGGGATCTTCAGCGTCGCATCGGAAGGTGAACTTGACGAGCGTACGTGGCGAGAGATGATCGACGTCAACCTCACCGGGGTGTGGATCACGACGAAAGCCGGCATCCCCCATATCGTTTCCGGACACAGTGGTGGCTCGATCACGCTGATCAGCTCGATCGCCGGCTTGAAAGGTATGTCGAACTTCGCACACTATGTCGCTGCCAAGCACGGTGTAGTCGGACTGATGCGAACGCTCTCCAACGAATTGGCCGAGCACAACATTCGGGTGAACAGCATCCACCCCACCAATGTCGACACCCCGATGATTCAGAACACCACGACTCGCCGACTCTTTGTAGACAAGCCCGAACCCACTCGTGAGGAGTTCGCCGAATCGGCGAAATGGATGAACACCCTGACTGTCCCGTGGGTCGATCCAGTAGACATCAGTAACGCGGTACTGTTCCTCTCGTCGGACGAGGCCCGATACATCACAGGCGTGACGCTGCCGGTCGACGCCGGCTATTCCTCGAAGTCCTGACCATTGGCATCGGCACCGAAAGGATTGCCCCCGACCGAATTGGTCGGGGGCAGGTCTTCGGATCACATCTCAGTGCGTGCAAGTTGCGGGGTCAAGATCTCTCGTCGCCGGTGTCGATGCTCGCGAACGACGTGCACGCCAACAGGAGACGGTCCAGATCAGCCCCGCACACGAGAGCGACGTCGATGCAAAGAGTGCGGCGCCGACGATTCCGAACCAATCGAACGAGATGGACCCGATCGCCGCTCCCGCTGATCCACCCACGAACGCGCCGAACATGTACACGGTGTTTGCACGGCCTGCAGATGATCCTGCGCCAGACAGTGCCCGCGACTGATTGGCGACTTGAGACACCTGGTTCCCCACCGTCAACAGGAACATGGCGAGTACGACTACCACGGGAACAGCGGATGTGATGACGATCGTCGTGGCACTGGCCAGCGTCAGGGCAATCGATACGGCCAACGTCCGGCGAGGGCCGAAACGCGCGAGAACCCGTCCGGTGAGTGTCGTCACGCACCCCGCGACCAACCCGACGACACCGATCAAGCCGGCCGATTCCGCCGTCCACTTCACCGGGGACCCGGTGAGGTACAGCGCGAGGACGGTCCACAGGCCGTCGAACGCGGCAAATGAAAATGCTTGTATCAAGGACGATTCGGTGATCGCTCTGTCCGACTGTGCGACACGTGGAAGGCTCCGCAGCAACGCCAGATAGGAGGAGCCGGCTGGAGCGCGAACGTCGCTGGACACAACGATGCGGAGTAGCACGATCGAGCCGAACAAAATCATGGCGGTCGTGACGAACACCGAACGCCATCCGAGGTGGGCACCGATCACCCCTGCCAGAACGCGCCCCCCGAAGATGCCGAAGAGCAGGGAGCCCGCCAGTACTCCAGTCGTTCGGGCCTGTTGCCCATCCGGAGCCGTGCGAACCGCAAGCGGCATTATCAACTGTGCGACATTCGCCATCAATCCCGCGATGAAGACGGCGAGGCACAGCGCCGCGATGCCAGGAGCAGCCGCGGCACCCAGTAGGGTGACACCACCGAGGCAAAGTTGTACTTCGATCTGACGGCGGGGCCTGACCACGTCGGCCAGCGGCACGAGGAACAAGATCCCACATGCTGTGCCCAGCTGTGCTGCAGTCGCGACCCATCCGACGGCACCCGCACCGCTGGCGAAGTCGTCGGCTATTTGAACGAGGAGCGGTTGCGGCAGGTAGCCGATGCTCACGGCGATCGACGAGACGACCGCGAGGACGAGTATTGTCGTGCGCCAGCTTCGTGAACGCCCGAGTGGACTCGTAGGTGTTGCCGTGCCCCTATCGACTTCGGCTACGCCGCCCTGGTTGTACCGGTACCGCGCCTGCTTCATCACAACTCCGTCTTCGTGCCCGCGAACTCGAGGGAAGATCGATGCCCCGGGCCTTTGCGGCACCGGGTTCTGCGCGGAAGTTCGGCACCTGGCCCGTACCTATAGCACGGGTTCGACCCGAGGGGTGACGGACCACGTCACCTCCGAGCCGAACCTGGCTTCGGTCAGGGAATGCTTCCGCGGTATCGCGCGCTCTTGTACGGTGCCGGCCAGTGCGCCTCCGCGCTGAGTTCCTTGGCGGCCCGGAGCGGCCACATCGGTTCGCGCAGCAACACTCGGCCCAGCATCACGACATCCGCTCCGCCGTCGACCAGTGTCTGCTCGGCCTGCCCGGGCTCGGTGATGAGGCCCACGGCGGAGACGGGGATCCTCTGGGCGTCGCGGACAGCGCGAGCGAAGGGCACTTGATAGCCGGGCGCCACGGTGATCTTCTGGGCGCTGGTGAGTCCACCACTGGACACATCGATAAGGTCTACGCCGGTTCCTTGCAGTCTGAGCGAGAGTTTGACGGTGTCGTCGAGAGTCCAACCACCGTCGGCCCAATCTGTGGCGGAGACACGGACGAAGAGCGGGAGTCGGTCGGGCCACTCCTGTCGGACGGCGTCGATCACGTCGAGGAGGATGCGGATCCGCCCCTCGAATGTTCCGCCGTACCCGTCGGAGCGGGTGTTGGTGAGCGGGGAGAGGAACTGGTGAATGAGGTACCCGTGGGCAGCGTGAATCTCGACTACCTGAAAGCCCGCATCTCGTGCTCTGGTTGCGGCGGTGCGAAATTCATTCACAACGCGCTGAATGTCCGCGATGGACATGGCGTGCGGCGGCGTGAGGTTCTCGTGAGTGATTGCGGATGGAGCGATGGGCTGCCACCCGCCGTCCTCGACGGCCAGGGGGTCGCGGCTCAGCCACGGAATCTCGGTGGATGCCTTTCGTCCGGCGTGGGCGAGCTGGATACCCGGTACCGATCCGTTGTCGGTGATGAATCGGTTGATGCGCGCGAAGGCGTCGCGTTGATCGTCATTCCAGAGTCCGGTGTCAGCGAGCGTGATCCGACCTTCGGGGGACACCGACGTCGCCTCGGCCATGACCAGGCCGCTGCCGCCTTTGGCGAACGCGCCGAGATGCACCAGATGCCAGTCACCCGGAACGCCGTCAGTGGCGGAGTACTGACACATCGGAGCAACCCAAGCACGGTTCTTGAACGTAGTGTCCCGAAGTGTTATCGGTGAGAAGAGCAGGGAGTCAGCCACGAAATCGATCCTTCGACGGTGGGGGATTCGGAGTGAGGGGAGTCCTCATGGGCGGCGGTAGCCGACGAGCGTCGAATCGTCGACGTCGGGGAGATTGACGACGATATTCTCCGGGGTGCGTGTCGTGAGCCAGACCAGTTCGTCCGTGATGCTCATGTTGGCCTCGACATGCGGCATGTAAGGCGGGACGAATACGAAGTCGCCTTCGGTCATGTCGACGTAGTCCGCGAAGTTCTCGCCGAAGTAGATGCGCGCCTTCCCTGTGAGGACGTAACCGCCGGTCTCCGCCTCTCCGTGGTGGTGCGGCAGCGATCGGTATCCAGGTTCGTTCGATACCTTCCCGAACCAAATCTTGGTCGCGGGCGTGTGATGAACACTGACACCGGATACACGGACCGCACCGCCGGACTGGCCGGTCTCGCGATCTTCCTCTCCCTTGCGGGTCACCACGGGCTTGTCGTGCTCGGCCATACCCATACCTCCAAAAAAGCGAACGTTTGTAAGTTTAAGAGTACAAATACCTGTGAATTGTTGCAAGAGCCTTGGGTACCACCACCCCTCCGTGATGGACGAGGTGAGGGAATGCGGGCCAGCCACCGTGGGGTCGGTTCTCCTGCGTTGTCCGCCGAGAGGTTCAGGTTCCGGCAGGAGCGTCGCGACGGCTTCAGCGTCATCAGAGGAGAACTCGAGCGCGGTGAGGTGGGTATTGCTGCAGGGGTGCGTGCTTCGACAGAGATCGCTCGGGGCACGGGTATCGAATGTAGCGTCGGCATCGTTGCCATCGACGGTCTCGGTATGGCGGGGGCCGCCGAGGCCGTGAAAAGCGCGTCGGTTCGACTCGGCGCAGTTGTCGTTCCTGCCCGTCGCTGATGCGCACTGCTCCCTCACCGACGCTAGGTCGCAGGATCAGAGTGACATTCCGCCGTCCACTGGAAGTACTGCCCCGGTGGTCCAGCTGTCCTCCAGGGCGAAGCGGGCTATCCACCGGGCGGTCTCGTCCGGTTCGCCGACGCGGCGCAGCGGTATGGTCGCCGCCCGCTCGCGCAGCATCTCGGTTTCCTGCTCGGCGCTCATTCCGGCGGCACGGAACAGCGGGGTCGTCGTCGGGCCCGGGGCAACGCTGTTGACCCGCACCCCTTTCGGTCCCAGCTCGAGGGCCCAGCAGCGCGTCAGGTGGGCCACTGCCGCTTTCGACGCCGCATAGTGCGAGTTGCTGACCGAGGGCTTGAGGGCGACCGTACTGGCGACGTTGACAATGGAACCCTTGCTGGCCACCAGTGCGGGCAGCAGCGCTTGGGTGACGATCGTGGTGCCGAGTACGTTGAGATCGAACAGCTTACGGACGGCATCGACTGAGACGTCGGCCAGCGGTCCGACCAAGAACGCGCCGGCGCAGTTGACTACGAAGTCGATACCGCCCCAATGAAGTTTCGCCTCGTGTGCCGAGTCGGCGACGGAGTCGGGATCGGTGACGTCAGTGCGGCGAGTGGCGATCGCGTCACCGGTCGGCAGGTCGGCGAGTGCTTCGGGGCTGCGGTCCCAGGCGTCGACGTGGGCGCCGTGTTCGACCAGCAGCTCCAGGCAGGCTCGCCCGATGCCGCTCGCGGCGCCGGTGACGACGCCGCGGAGCTGGTAGCGGCGGGGCGAGAGCACCGGGGCGCTCATACCGGGGTGACGCCGTTGCGGCGGGCCGGGGCCGTGCGATCCCGCTTGCGGTACAGCGCGAGGCGCTGGGTGAGTTCGTGGCGCAGCTCGTTGGCGGGCACGACCGCTTCGACGGCGTTCTCGTTGGCGATCTTGAACACGTCGATGCCGGCGGCGTATTCGGCCTGCTTCTCGGCGATGAACGCGGCGCGCTCCTGCGGGTCTTCGATGGCCTGGATGCGGTTGTAGTGGATGCCGTTGACGGCGGCGTCGGGTCCCATCAGGGCGGGCTTGGCCGTCGGCAGCGCGATCAGGGCGTCGGGCTGCATCGGGGCACCGGACATCGCGAGGTAGCCGCCGCCGTACGCCTTGCGCAGCAGCACGGTGATGCGGGGGACGCGGGCCTCGGAGACGGCGAAGATCATCTTCGCGCCGTGCCGGATGATGCCCTGGCGTTCGACCTCGGAGCCGATCATGTAACCGGCGATGTCGACGAGGAACAGGATCGGGATGTTGTAGGCGTTGCAGATCCAGATGAACCGGGCGGCCTTGTCGGAGGAGTCGGGGAAGATCACTCCGCCCTTGACGGTGGGCTGGTTGGCGACGATGCCGACGCTCTGGCCGTTCAGGCGGGCGAATCCGGTGACCAGTTCCGGGGCGAAGAGGTCCTTGTAGGGGAAGAAGCTGGCGTCGTCGACGAGGGAGTCGATGAGTTCGTGGATGTCGAAGATCTCGGATTCGACCTCGGGGACGATCTCCTTGATGGTCCGGGCACCGGACGGGTTCGCCGGTGCGGTGGCCGGGGGCTCCTGCTGCCAGTTCGACGGCAGGAATGACAGCCACACCCGCACGGCGGCAATGGCTTCCGCGTCGTCCTCGACGAGGACGTCGGACAGGCCGGAGACGGTCGAGTGCATCTCGGCGCCACCCATTTCCTCGAGTGTGACGTCTTCGCCGGTCACCATCTGCGCTAGCCGCGGGGAGCCGAGATATGCGGTGGCGTGACCGCGGACCATGATTGTCAGATCGCACAGCGCTGGCACGTAGGCGGAGCCGGCGGGGGAGGGGC
Organism: Rhodococcus sp. T2V; assembly: GCF_029269925.1. Lineage (NCBI taxonomy): Bacteria > Bacillati > Actinomycetota > Actinomycetes > Mycobacteriales > Nocardiaceae > Rhodococcus > Rhodococcus sp. T2V. The sequence continues at coordinate 128,012 of NZ_JARJBD010000015.1, read as the reverse complement.
CGAACAGGGCACAGACCTGGGGGATGCGGCCGGAGATCTGGACCTGGTTGTAGAAGATGTTGCCCCAGGCACGGCGGCCGACGAAGCTCTCGAACTGTTCGTCGATGCGGGCGCCGGCGGAGTCGAACAGGTACACGATCGGGGTGCCGGTGGAGTCGGCGAGTTCCTGGGCGCGGACGATCTTCTCGAAGGTCCGCTTGCCCCAGGTGCCGGCTTTGACGGTGTAGTCGTTGGCGATGACGACGACATCGCGGCCGTCGACCTTGCCGACGGCGGTGACGACGGCATCGCCGGGCAGTCCCTCGTCGTAGCGGGCGAGGAGGCCGTCCTCGAAGGACCAGCCGTTGTCGAAGAGCAGCTCGAGCCGGTCGCGGACCAGCATCTTGCCGGCGTCGATCTGCTTCTGGCGCTGCTTCTCCGAGCCGCCGAGGCGGGCGGCGGCGAGGCGGGCGTCGAGTTCTTCGTGCGGTCCCACCGGGGCTGCGGTGGTCTTCTCGTCGAGAATGTCAGTCATGATCTGTCCAAACTGTTGCGGAGGTAGTGGTTTTCGGCTGTCGCGGTGTGGGTCGCTACTTGTAGCTGAAGAGGAGGGAGGCGCCGCCGTCGATCACGGTGGTGGTGCCGTTGACGCCGCGGGAGGAGCGGCCGGCGAAGAACGCGATGACCGCGGCGACGTCGTCGGGGTCGAGGATGCGTCCGGTCGGGGTCTTGGCCGCCATCCGCTGCGCGGCAGGACGGTCGAGCATGGGCGTGTCCATGGCGCCGGGGGCGACGGCGTTCACGGTGACCGCGGTGCCCCAGAAGTCGAACATCAGCGAGCTGGTCAGGTTGATCAGTGCGGCCTTGGAGGCGGCGTAGGCGGGGTACTCGTAGCCGCGGGTGCCGGCGAAGGAGGCGCAGTTGATCACCCGCCCGTACTCGGCGGCCCGCAGGTCGCCGGCGAACGCCTGGGTGAGCAGGAACGGGGCGGTGACGTTGACGTCGAGGACCTGCCGCCAGGAGTCGGCGGTGGTGTCGGCGAGATGGGTGCGGCGCAGGATGCCGGCGATGTTGACCAGGTGCGAGACCTGCCCGAGGTCGGCGTGCACGGCGTCCACCAGTGCGCCGGCCGCCGATTCGGAGGTGACGTCCACGCCGTAGGCGGTGCTGGTCACGCCGCTGTCGTTCAGTTCGGTGGCGGTGCGTTTGGCGGCGACTTCGTCGATGTCGACGCAGGCCACTTTCAGCCCCAACTCACCGAGCAGCGCCGCGGTGATCGCTCCGAGCCCACCCCCGGCGCCGGTGACCACCGCGACCGGCGCGGTGTGCCGTGCTGTCATCTCACTCACCTGCCGCCACGACGGTGGCCAGGGATGCCCCGGCCGCGACGACCTGCCCGACCTCGACGTGCAGGGACTCGACGACCCCGGTGACGGCGGCTCGGATCGGGTTCTGCATCTTCATCGCCTCGAGGACCATGAGGATCTGCCCCGCCTCGACCTGGGCGCCGACTGCGACGTCGATCTGCGCGACCGTGCCCTGCATCGGGCTCGTGACGTCACCGCTAGCAGCGGCTCCGCCGCCGCGCTTCTTCCGCGGCCCGCTGCCCGCGCGGGTCGCACGCCTCGCCGGGGCCTCGGCCGCCGGGGCGCCGGGAACTGCTGCGGCAGTGGGCGAGAAGAACGGGATCACGTAGCGGCGATCGCCGACCCACACCTCGTTGCGGGGTTGCACCTCGTCGGTGTCCTCGTCGTCGGTGTCGGCGGGGTCTTCGACCGGCGGTAGCAGCGAGGCGAAGTCGATGTCGCGTTCGAGCCAGTTGGTGTGCATGGCGACATTGCGGAAGTCCTTGTGCGCGATGATCTCTCGTGCGGCCGGGACGGTGGTGGGAACGCCGTCGATGATCAGCTCGTCCAGGGCGAGGGTCAGCCGGTCCATGGCCCGGTCCCGGGTGGGGGCCCACACGATGAGCTTGCCGACGAGGCTGTCGTAGTAGGGCTGGACCTCGTCGCCGGATTCGTAGCCGCCGTCCCAGCGGACTCCGGCCCGCGTCGGTGCCTGCACCGCGGCGATGGGGCCGGGGCTGGGCATGAACAGGGCGCCGCGGGTGTCCTCGGCGTTGACGCGGACCTCGATGGCGTGTCCGCGCGGGGTGGCGCCGGAGTCGGTGATCGACAGCGGTTCGCCGGCGGCAACGGCGAGTTGTTCGGCGACCAGATCCAGGCCCAGGGTCATCTCGGTGACCGGGTGCTCGACCTGGATTCGGGTGTTCATCTCCAGGAAGTAGAAGGCGTCCCGGTCGGCCTCGACGAGGAACTCGACGGTGCCGGCGCCGACGTAGCCGACCTTCTGGGCCAGGCGGACCGACGCCTCGCCCATGGCGCGGCGCAGCTCGTCGGACAGGCCGGGGGCGGGTGCTTCCTCGATCAGCTTCTGGTGCCGACGCTGCACCGAGCAGTCGCGGTCGCCAATCCACACCGCATTGCCGTGGGTGTCGGCGAAGACCTGGACCTCGACGTGGCGGGCGCTGGACAGGTACCGCTCGAGGTAGACGTCGTCACGGCCGAATGCGGCGGCGGATTCCTGCTTGGCGGAGGCGAACGCGGATTCGGCGTCCGCGGCCGAGGCGACCGTGCGCATGCCGCGGCCGCCGCCGCCGTAGGTGGCCTTGATCGCCACCGGGTAGCCGTGCTCGTCACCGAACGCGATCACGTCCGCCGGGGACGCGATGGTGCCCGAGCCGGGGACCTGCGGGACGTCGGCCTCTGCGGCGATCTCGCGGGCGGCGATCTTCGAGCCCATCACCTCGATCGCCGACGAGGGAGGTCCGATGAAGATCAGTCCGGCGTCCTCGACGGCCTTGGCGAAGGCGGCGTTCTCGGCCAGGAAGCCGTAGCCGGGGTGCACGGCCTGCGCGCCGGTGCTCTTGGCGGCCTCGATGATCTTGTCGATCGCCAGGTACGACTCGGATGCCGAGGCCGCGCCGAGCAGCACCGCCTCGTCGGCCAGGCGCACGTGCAGCGCCTTTTCGTCGGCCTCCGAGTACACGGCGACGCTGGCGATGCCGGCCTCTGCACACGTGCGAATGATGCGGACCGCGATTTCGCCGCGGTTGGCGACGAGGACCTTGGACAACATGCCCGGACTCCTTGGGGTTTGAAAAATGCCTGTGCCGATGAACGCCCCGTTGTGGGGTCGCCTTCGTATGACCGTATCGCTAAACAAACAATCGTACGTTCGCTTACGGTACCGTTCGAGGGGGAGCCGGTCAACGATGGTTCTTACCTCGCCCGTGGGGTGGGGTCGACGACAAGGAGGGCGCTGACGGTGATTGCCTCTGCCGAACAACTTGAATCGCTGGTCGACGCTCTGCGCGTGACTCCCACTGGGGGTACCCGGTTCCATGGACCGACCGCGGCGCGCCGACTTCCTCGGCTCTTCGGTGGGCAGGTACTCGCCCAGGCCGTGATGGCGGCCGGTGCGACAGTGCCCGTCGGCCGGTACCCGCATTCGCTGCATACGCTGTTCCTGCGCGGAGGGAACCCCGATGCACCCGTCAGCTACCAGGTGACGGTCCTGCGTGACGGACGCTCCTACAGCGCCCGCGCGGTCACCGCTACCCAGGGTGATGCCGTGCTGGCGACGTTGCAGCTGTCGTTCGCCACCGCGCAGAGCGGCCCGGAGCACGAATGGTCCCCGCCCCTGACCGAGACAGCGCCGGACGAGCTGTTGCCGCTGCACGAACAACTCGAGGGCGAGCGTGCGGTGCTGCCACCGTGGTGGTCGGGGCCCCACCCCTTCGATTTCCGCTTTCTCGAGCATCCCGAGGCGCTGGCCGCGGCCGGTACCCGCGAGCCCCAGCAGCGGTTTTGGGTGCGCGCGGCGGCTCCGATACCGGACGAGCCGTTGCTGCACGCTGCCCTGTTGGCGTATGTCAGCGACCTGACGCTGCTCGACTCGGCCCTGATGCCGCACGGGCGGTCCTGGTACGGCAACCGGGTGATCGCCGGTGCGAGCATCGACCACGCGATGTGGTTTCACCGCCGGTTCTCGATGAACGACTGGATGCTGTGTCGGCAGATCAGCCCGATCGCCACCGCCGGTCGATGCCTGTGCACCTGCGACTTCACCACCGAGGCTGGTGCGCGTATCGCCTCGGCAACACAGGAGGGTGTCTTGCGCGAACCCTGATTTCGACGGCGGCGTTCGACCCGGAGCGCAAATTCGGGTCGAACGCCGCCGTGCGGGGATCAGTGCGCGAGGGTCTTCGTCTTGTCCAGACCGGCCCCGGTCAGGGCGCGTACCTGAAGTTCGTCGAAGGCGGTGTCGTCGGCCGGCTCGCGGCTGAGGTAGCTGCCCACGATGCAGCCGAGGAACCCGGCGGGCACCGACAGCAGGATCGGGAAGGTCAGTGGGAACGGGGCGGTGGTCGACAGCGAATCCGACAGCAGCGGTGCAAGACTCGGCCACACGAGCGGTCCAGTCACGATCAGCGCGAGCGCTGTCAGCAGACCCGACAGAGCCCCGACGACGGCCCCGAGGGTTCGCATCCGGCGCCAGAGCAGCGTCATGATCAGCACAGGGAAGTTCGCGCTCGCCGCGGTCGACGTCGCCAGCGTGGCCAGGAAGGTCACGTTCTGGGTGCCGCCGATGGCCAGGGTGACACCGACGGTGACGATCACCAATGCCACTGCCGCGATCCGGCCGACCGTCATTTCCTCCCGTTCGGGACGGTGGAACGTCTTGGCCCACAGGTCGTGGGCGATCGTGCTGGACGCGCTGAGCACCAGGCCGGCGGATACCGCCAGGAGCGTGGCGATCGAGACCGCGACCACCAGTGCCAGCAGCAGATCGGAGGCGAAGCCGTCGCCGCCGCCGAGCCAGACGGTCAGGGCGGGCAGGGCGAGGTTGCCGCCCTTGCCGGCGATTTCTTCCCCACCGGCACCGAGGGCGGCGCGCGCGGAGATGCCGAGGAAGGCGATGAGGACGTTGAATCCACCGATCAGGCTGATCGCCCAGATTGCGGATTTGCGGGCCTCGATGGCGTCGGGGACGGTGAAGAACCGCATCAGCACGTGGGGCAGGCCCACGGCGGACAAGGTCACGGCCACTGCCATGGAGATGATGTTCCAGGGGCCCTTGAAGGAGTTTCCGGTCGACAGGTAGTGGTCGCCGAATTTACTCTGTGAGATCGCTTGCTCGATGATGTTGAGCGGGTTGGGATCGATCCGGACGAGAACCAGGATCACCAGCAGTGCGACGACGCTCATCAAGGCGACGGCCTTGATGATCTGCAGCCATGTGGTGGCGAGCATGCCGCCGAAGAGCACGTAGGTGAGCATGAGGACCGCGGCGATCACCACGCCCCAAGAGAAGTCGATTCCGGCGAGGGCTTCCATCAGTACGCCGCCGGCGACCATCTGGGCGAGCAGGTAGAAGATGCAGATGAACAACGTGGAGATCGCCGAGACGATGCGGACCGGACCTGACCGAAGTCGCGTGGCGAGGGCGTCGGCGAACGTGAAACGCCCGAGATTGCGGAGCTTTTCGGCGATCAGGAACATCACCATCAGGAAGATTCCGCAGGCGAAGATCGCGTAGACGATGCCGTCCATGCCGTAGAGGTAGGCCAGTCCGGCATAGCCCAGCAAGGAGGCCGAGGACAGGAAGTCGCCGGCGATGGCGGTGCCGTTCTTGCGTCCGGTCATGCCGCCGCCGGCCGTCCAGAACTGTGCCGAGGTCTTCGTGCGGCGCGAGGCGAAGTAGGTCGCGACGAAGGTGGTCGCCAACAGCAGGACGGTGACGACGACGGCGGTGGTGTTGAATCCGTCAGACATTGCCCGTGACCTCCTGCTCCAGAGGTGCGGTGGGAGTGCTCAGCACGGCCGCGGCCAGGGTGTCCCAGTGGCGTGCGCGGCGCACATACCAGGCACCGAGGCTCATCACGGTCGCGACGTAGGTCAAGGCAAGGATGAGTCCGATGCTCAGGCCCGGCACGGGGCGTTTCGCGATGATCTCTGGGGCGAAGGCCGCGAAGCCGAGAAGTGCGAAGAAAGCCACCGCGAACACGCCCCAGGCGATGGTGAAGAAGTCGCGACGATCGTGTCTGAGCGCGAGCATCGCTGGACTGGTCCAGAGGCGACTCCAGTCGCCGGCAGCAGTATCAGTGAGGGCCATGGGCCGATCACCCCTTCTTTCAAGGTCAGTTCCGCAAGGGCGGGTCGGAGGGCCGAAACCTTTGTCGTGCACCGTGAGCCGGGGTCCGACTGAATCTTTGTGTAACGGTCGTCACAACAGCACTCTAAAGAACGTATGTTTGTTTGTCTACAGCCGGCTGCGTCCACTTGGCACCGGCCGGTCGTTTGCGGTGGACCCGGCGGGAAGGCGGGCGGGGGCCGATCTCGCTGCAGCACCCTTTTAAAAACGTGCGTTCGTTTGTATGGTGTTAGGAGTGGCCACCCTCCGCGAGGCGGCGGCCGCACCTCGCGCCCTGAGGGGCGCCGTCCCACGTCGGAGGAGTCCCATGATTGGAAGCGGCACGCTGCCGGACACCACGGAGCAGGCGGATCTGCGCGAGATGGTGCGCGAGATCATCGAGAAGGTCGCACCTGCGCAGCGGGTCCGGGAACTCGACGACGCCAACGCGTTCGACCTAGAGCTGTACCGAGCCCTCGGGGAGGCCGGCCTGATCGGACTCGACGCCCAGACCGACGGCACCACCGGCGCCGACCCACGCTTGCAGATCATCGTCCTCGAAGAGCTCGCCGCCGGCCCGACTTCGATGGCGGTGTGCCTGGTCGTCCAGTACATGGGCGTCGGGCTGCTCACCGAGTACGGCACCGACCAGCAGCGCAGCACCGCCCTGGCCCCGCTCCTCGACGGCTACGAACGGGTGGCCTTCGCACTGACCGAACCCGACGGCGGAACCGACGTCGCCCGCGTCATGCGCACCCGGGCAAAGCAGTCCGACGGCGGCCGGTGGATTCTCAACGGCGCCAAGACCTGGATCTCGGGCCCTCAGCACGCGAGGAATCTCATCGTCCTCGCCCGGACCTCGACACTGGAGTCCTCACCGATCGACGGCATCACCATGTTCGTCGTCCCCACCGACACCCCGGGCATCACGGTGAAAGAACTCGACACCTTCGCCATCCACAGTCTCGACACCTGCGAGGTCACCTTCGACAACGTCGAAGTCGACGCCACCGCCGTGCTCGGGCGCGTCGACCAGGGGTTCCGGCAGGTGCTGGGAACCCTGAACGGGGAACGACTCAACGCCGCCGCTGCCGCCCTCGGGATCGCCCGGGGCGCGATGGAAGCGGCCGTCGACTACGGCCGCCAGCGTCAGGTCTTCGGGCGTCCGGTCGGCAGCTTCCAGGCCGGCCAGCACCGCCTCGTCGACGGCGCCATCGCGATCGAGTCGGCCCGCGCCCTGATGCTCCAGGCCGCCGAGGCCACCGCCACCGGCAAACGCGCTGACATCCTCAGCGCCATGGCCAAGGTCGCCGCTTCCGATGCCGCCGTCGCCGTCACCGACGCCGGGATGCGCCTGATGGGCGGATCGGGGTTCAGCAAGGAATACCCGATGGAGCGGTTGTTCCGGGACGCTCGCCTCTACACCTTCGCCCCACTGACCAACGAGATGCTCCGCAACCACATCGGTGAGAAGTATCTGGGACTGCCCCGGTCATTCTGACTCACGCACTCGCGCAACCCAACACAGAAAGACACGTCACCATGACCGCGATCACCCCCTTTGCCGACGAACTCAACGCGCTGCCGCCGCTGGCCTCCCGCTACGTCGACGTCGACGCCCTGCCCTGGCGCCCCTCCGGGTACGAGGGCATCGACATCAAGGTGCTGCTCAAGGACGACGAGAGCGGCCTGCTCACCGCACTGTTCCGCTGGCAGCCCGGGTCGGTCCTGCCCCTGCACGAGCACGTCCGAATCGAACAGACCTGGGTGCTCGAAGGCAGCATCGTCGACGAGGAAGGCGAGACCACCGTGGGGAACTTCTCGTGGCGACCGCAGGGCAACCAGCACCGTGCCTCCGCGCCGAACGGAGCTCTGGTGCTGTGCTTCTTCCTGACCCCCAACAAGTTCCTCGAGGGCCCCAACGCCGGCTCCACGTTGGAATAACCGATGTGATGTGAAAAAGATGTGTGGGACCTGTTCCGCCCCTGAGCACCTTCGTCGGGGGCGGCAGGGTCCAACGAGTTTACTGTCGGGTGCCGATGTCACCCGGTGCCGATGAGCCAGGCCGGTCCACCCGAGGTGGACCGGCCTGGCTCATCGCTGTCGGTGTCGGCGCCTGGGGACTCAGTGCACCGCGGCCACCGACCGCACGCGTACGGTGTTTGCCAGCGCGCCCAGTCCGTCGATGGTGGTCTCGAGGGTGGCACCGTCGCCGAGGTAGCTGTGGTCGGCGTGCCCGACCCCACCGGGGGTGCCGGTGAGGATCACATCGCCCGGCTGCAGGGTGACGATGTGGGAGATGTACTCGATCAGCCGGATCGGGGTGAACACCAGGTCCGCGGTCGAGTCCGACTGCCGGACGGCCCCGTCGACCGACGTGGTCAGCGCCGCCCCGAGGACGAACTCATCTGCGGTGACCAGGACGGGGCCGAGCGGACAGGTCTTCTCGAAGGTCTTGCCCTGCAACCACTGCGGAGTGCGGTACTGGTAGTCGCGCATGGTGACGTCGTTCGCGACGGTGTAACCGGCAATGTAGTTCCCGGCCTCGGCGGCCGACACCGCGGTCGCCTTCCGGCCGACGACGACAGCCAGTTCGCCCTCCCAGTCGACCTGCCGGTCGGCATATCCGGGCACCTCGATGTCGTCGTAGGCGCCGATCAGAGCCTCCGGGAACTTCGCGAACAGCGTCGGGTAGGTCGGCAGCTCGCGGCCCATCTCCTCGATGTGGTTCGCGTAGTTCAGGCCGACGCAGACGATCTTCGTCGGTGCCGGGACGACGGGGGCGTAGTCGGCAACGTCGAGTGACAGCGGCGGCCCGTCCGCGGCGGCGGCGAGCGTGCGCCAGTCCGGGTCTCGTAGCAGGGCGGAGAGGTCGGTGTACGGGTTGATCGGGGTGGCGGTGTCGCCGTCGATCCGGGCGGCGACGGTGGTGCCGTACGTGCGTAGGGTGGCCAGCCTCATGAGACGGCGACCTCGGCCGGCTTCTTGAGCATCAGCCCGGACCGCTGCACCCGGCAGACCCGCTTGCCGTTCTGGTTGATGCCTCGGTGCTCGAACCGGACGATGCCGGTGTCGGGGCGTGACTTCGACTCGCGTCGGGACAGGATCTCGGTCTCGACCCGCAGGGTGTCCCCGATCAGGACCGGGGCGGGGAACGCGATCTCCTCGAAACCGAGGTTGCCCAGCGTGGTGCCCAGCGTCGTTTCCTGCACCGGAATTCCGACGACCACGCCGAGGGTGAAGACGCTGTTGACGATCCGCTCGCCATACATGCTGTTCTTGGCGAACTCGGCGTCGAGGTGCAGGGGCTGCACGTTCAGGGTGAGCGTGGTGAAGAGCAGGTTGTCGGTTTCGGTCACCGTCCGGGTGACCGCGTGCGCGATGGTGAGCCCGGGTTCGAGCTCCTCGAAGTACAGTCCGGTCATGATGTTTTCCTCACTGTGATGGGGTCTGTCGGTCAGTTGGCATTAATGGATTCGGCGAGTGCGACCACCCCGCGGGCGGTCTTGACGTGCGCGATGTCGACGTGTTCGCCCTCGAACAGGGCCGCGGCCTGCCCGTTGGCCTGTGCCTGTTCGAAGGCGTCGATCATCCGGCGGAACCGGTCGACGACCTTCGGGTCCGGGGCGTAGACGTCGTTGACGGTCTCGATGTGGGAGGGATGGATCAGGACCTGCCCGGTGAAGCCGAGTCGTCGGTTGGCCTCGGCGAACCGGCGCAGCCCGTCCAGGTCGGCGATCTCCTGCCAGAGACCGACGATGGGGTGGGCCAGCCCGGCGGCGCGGCAGGCGAGCACCGCCTTGCTGCGGTAGTGCAGGGTTTCCAGTCCCTCCGGGGTCCAGTCGAAGCCGACTTCCCGGGAGACGTCCGCGTCGCGGGCGGCGGCCACCATGAGCGAGGCGACCCGCGGATGGGCTGCGGCGATCTCCTCGCAGTTCACCAGCGACTTCGCGGTCTCGAGCGTCGGGATGACCTCGATACTGCCACGCACGAGGGATGCCTCGATCTCGAAGTGGTCGAGCAGTGCGGCGAAGTCGAGGACCTCACGGGCGCTGTACACCTTCGGCAGCAGCAGCCCTGCCAGGCCCGGCCGCACGACGGCGGCGAGGTCTTTGCCGAAGTGGTCGGTGTCGAGGGCGTTCGGGCGAACCAGCACCGTGACCCAGGGATGCGAGCGTGCCAGCGAGTCGATCGTCGCGGCCGCGACGATCCTGGCCTGCTCCTTGCCGGCGGCCGGCACCGAATCCTCGAGGTCGAGGATCACCGCGTCGGCGCCGGCCCGGACGGCCTTGTCCGCCCAGCCCTCGCGGTGGGCGGGCACGAATAGCAGAGAACGTAAGGGGCGCATAGTTTCCTCACTGAAGCCGAAGCTCTGAACCTGGGAAGGCGCCGGGGGTTACCCGGGTTCGCGCCGTGATGCGCAGCACTTCATCGCCTCCCGCCGGTGAGCGGAAATGGTTGACCAGCGGGTTTATCGCCCGTAGTCTTAAACGAACAATCGCTCGTACGTTAACACGATCGGCGCAGCCGGCGCTATGAGGAGATTCGATGACAACGAATTCGGTGGATATCGCAGCCCGGGTCCTGGGACAGCCCGACCGCTGGTGGGAGGACCTCGGCGTCGGAGACGTCCTGCGTGGTCCGGGGATGACGGTGACCGACGCGCACCTGGTGAACTGGGCCGGCCTGACCTGCGACATCGTCTCGCTGCACCTCGACGAGGAATACGCGGCCACCACCCAGTTCGGCCAGCGGATCGCACACGGACCGTTCACGCTCTCTCTCGCGCTCGGTCTGACCACCCAGACCGGCTACTTCAGCAAGGTGGTCGCCTGGCTCGGCCTCGACGAGGTGCGTGCCCTGCACCCGGTCGTCATCGGAGACACGATCCACCCGGAGGCCGAGGTGATCGCCGCCCGGCCCACCAAGAAGCCGGGGCAGGGAATCTGGACGCTGTCCTACCGCGCCGTCAACCAGCGCGGTGACACCGTGATGACCTTCCGGAGCTCGTTCATGGTGCAGCGCCGCCCCGACGGTAGCCGATGACCATACTCGCCCGGGTGCTGGCGCTCCCAGGTCTCTGACATCTCCATCGGCGTTCCGCAGGGCGGAATGAATCCGATATCCGTGGGGAAGGGTGCCTCACGGCCGGAATTGGACAGTGAACCGCCGCACGCGGATAGCCCTTGCTGCCGCGGCTATCGAAGTATTGATCGAATCATTGCCCTGTCAGCGTGAGGAACCGACCAGTGCTTGCACCCGACCGTCAGACCGTATTTCCCGTCGAAGCCAGGATCGAGGAGGCCGAACCGCTCGGTGACCGATCCGCGGATCTGTTCGACGCTGTCAATGTCGGCCGTCTGACACTGTCGAACAGAGTCTTCATGGCGCCGATGACGAGAAGTCGTGCACCATTAGATGGTTCGCCGACCCCATTGATGGCCGAGTATTACCGACAGCGCGCAGGAGCCGGCCTGATCATCACCGAGGGAACGCAGCCCTCGGCGGTCGGCCAGGGATACCCCGACACACCCGGCATCTACACCGACGCCCACGAGTCGGGATGGGCCGCCATCGCGGATGCGGTTCGCGGTGCGGGTGGGCGCATGTTCGTACAGCTGATGCATGCCGGCCGCCTGTCCCACCCGGACAATTCCGGTCACCAACCCGTCGCACCCTCCAGTGGCGTTCCGGAGGGGCAGATCTACACCCACGGCGGCAGGAAAGTCTGCCCGCCGCCGCGAGTCCTGGGGAAGGCGGATCTCCCGGGCGTGATCGACGAATTCGTTCAGGCCGCCGGCCGCACGGTGTCAGCGGGAGTCGACGGGGTCGAACTACACGGTGCGAACGGTTATCTGCTGCACCAGTTCCTGTCGGACGGGACCAATCGACGGTCGGACGAGTACGGAGGAGAGCCGGCCGCGCGCGCCAAATTCGTCGTGGAGACTGTCCGCGCCGTCGCCGCGCACATCGGCGCCGACCGGGTCGGCCTCCGCGTCTCTCCGGGGGTGCAGGCCGAGTACGCGGAGGAGACGGACGCCTGGGGTCCCTACGAAGTGCTTCTTCGCGAACTCGCCGATCTCGGCCTCGGCTACCTTCACGTATTGACCTCGGATGGAATGGACATGCTCCGCGCGATCCGGAGCCTGTGGCCTGGAACGCTCGTCGTCAACACGGGTTTCGAGGAGATCACCGATGTCACGACGGCCCGCGAGCTGATTCGATCCGGGATCGCCGACGCGGTCTCGGTCGGCCGTCCGTTCATTTCCAATCCCGACCTCGTCGAGCGCTGGCGAACCGGCGAGCCGATCGCGCCATCCGACCGCAGCACCTACTACGGGGGCGGCGCACTCGGTTACACGGACTACCCGTCCCTCGCCGGATGAGCCCGCGCCCTTCCAGGCGCAGCGTTCATTCCGGCACAGGACCGACCAATCCCATCCAGTCGCAAGGAGTACGCTGATATGTCAGTTCTGCTCGAACCCCTGTCCATCGGCGGTATGATACTGCCGAACCGCATCGTCATGGCACCGGTGACTCGGTGTCGTGCGGGGGATGGCCAGGTGCCCACCCCGCTCACGGCGGAGTACTACGCGCAGCGTGCCAGCGCCGGCTTGATCATCGCCGAGGCCACCTGTATCAGCGCGCAGGGTGTGGGGTACGCGGACACACCGGGGATCTGGTCGGAGGAACAGACACTCGGATGGCGCAGGGTGACCGACGCGGTACACGCCGCGGGAGGGCGAATCTTCCTGCAGCTGTGGCATGTCGGCAGAATTTCGGATCCCGAGCTTCTGGACGGCGAGCTTCCGGTCGCACCAAGCGCTATCGCCGCCGCGGGACGTGTCTCGCGGCTGCGACCGTTCCGACCGTTCGTCACTCCTCGGCCGCTCGAGACCGACGAGATCCCCGGCATCGTGGAGGACTTTCGCCGTGGTGCCGAGAACGCGATGCTCGCGGGATTCGACGGGGTCGAGGTTCACGCGGCGAACGGCTACCTGATCGACCAGTTCTTGCAGGACAGCACCAACAAACGCACCGACAGGTACGGGGGAAACATCGAGAACCGGGCACGGTTCCTCTTCGAGGTCACTGACGCGGTGATTTCGGTCTGGGGCGCCGCCCGCGTCGGCATCCACCTGCGCCCACGAGGCGAGGAGCACGACATGGGTGACAGTGATCCGAAGGCGACCTTTGGGTACGTCGCCGAGGAGATGGGCAGGCGGGGAGTCGGTTTCCTCTTCATCCGTGAGATCGAGGCGGAGGACAGCGTCCTACCGCACATGAGAGAACTCTACGGAGGTCCGGTGATCGCCAACGAGAAATTGTCGCGTGAGGACGGCGAGCGTCTGCTGCAAAGCGGGGTGGCCGATGCGATCGCATTCGGGCGTGACTACATTTCGACTCCAGATCTGGTCGAGCGTTTTTCGGTGGGGGCGCCGTTGAATCAGGGGGATCCGAGTACCTACTACGGTGGCGGCGCCGCGGGCTACACCGACTACCCGGTTCTGACGCCGAGCTACCGATCGTCACCTGCCCGGTAGGAACCGTCCGAGAGCCGGCCGGATCGGGACGTCAGCATCGATCAGAAGTTTGGAGGCGATGCGCAGCAGACTCGTCGAGTGGCTGGAACGTCGTCGCCCGGACGCACTCGGGCACTCGGCCGAAACCGGATCAATCAGCGCGCACAGCGGATAGAGCTGAGGACGCGCCAGACCGAAACTCAAAGACAGTCATCATTATCGGAGGATCAACCCATGACCCAAGCACAGTCCTTCGCGCCCGTGAAGGTGTTCTGCCTGATACCTCGTCGCCCCGACATGACGGAGGCGGCCTTTCACGACTACTGGAGGCATCCGCACGGAACCTTGGCGAAGCAGATCACCTCGGTCCGCCGTTACGTCCAGGCCCACGCTCTCCCTCAACAGCCGGCGAACAGTTCCGGACACGACGGTGTCGCAGAACTCTGGTTCGACGACGTCGAGACCGCCAATACGCTCAACACCGACACGGACTACTCGGACTACTGCGGAAAAGACGAGTGGAACTTCATGGACCTCGGGCCCAACACGTTCCGGGTGCTCACCCGCCCACGTGCGGTATTCGGCTCCGCTCCGGACGACGGCGGAGTGAAGCTCATGGTGCTCATCAAGGCCGACAACGCAGACGGTGATGCCGTGGCGGATGCCCTTGGTGCGGTCGAACGCGTGGCCGCCGCCGAGAAGGCGGGAGCATTCGCCGGTGTCGTGAACCCGGCGGTTCCCGAGTCATATGTCGATGAACTGCCTTCCCGTGGCCCGCTGCATCACTGGCTCAGTCTCGAGCCGTACGATGTCGTGTACGAGCTGTGGTGGAAGGACGCGGAGAGCCTCCGCGAGGCCGTCTCGGGTGCTGCGCTCGACGACATTCTGGCGGTCCCTGGCGTGAACGCCGATGACCTGGCGGTGTTGGCGATCCAAGATGAGGTCGTGATCCCATGAGCAGCAACGGTTCTCTGGATCGCCCGCTCCTCGGTCGTGTGGCTCTGATCACCGGAGCGGCCAGGGGACAGGGGCGCAGTCACGCTGTCACGCTGGCGAAGGCCGGCGCGAACGTGGTTATCGCCGACATCGCGGACCAGATTCCGACGGTCGCGTATGCGATGTCAACCGAATCCGACCTGACAATGACCGAGAAGCTCGTCGCCGAGCACGGTGTTCGGTGCCATTCCGTGATCGCGGACATGCGGGATCCGGCTGCCGTGACCGCCATGGTCGAGTCCGTGATCGAGGTCTTCGGCCGGGTGGACATCCTGTGCGCGAATGCGGGAATATCGCCCCTGTACACGTTGCAGGAGACCACCCGAGCGATCTGGGACGACACTATCGGCACGAATTTGTCGGGTGTGTTCCACGCTATTCGCGCGGTTGCACCGTCCATGATCGAGAACGCGTTCGGCCGTATCGTGGCCACCGGATCGATCGCGTCCCGTTCGGCGCTGACGAACCTGTCTGCCTACACCGCCTCGAAGTGGGGTGTCCTCGGGCTGGTCAAGGCCGCCGCTGCCGAGTTGGGCCCACACGGAATCACCGTCAACGCGGTGTGCCCCGGGTTCATCGACACCCCGATGAACAACCATGATGTGTACAATCGCTTGTTCCGACCCGACCTGGAGCATCCCGCTCGGGAGACATCGGAGGAAGTTGTGCGAGTCGGCACCCCGATGAACTTGGGATGCCTACCGCCGCAAGCAATTTCGGATGCAGTGCTCTTTCTGGTCACCGATGCCGGTCAGTACATCAGTGGCACCGGGCTTGACGTGAACGCCGGGCGGAGCGTTGCGTGGAGCGCATGAATCGACGCCGTCCAACGCGAGAGGAAGCAGTACGAACATGAGCATTCCCAGATCAGAGTGGACTGTGCGGGCCGCCCGAACGTCGGGTGGCTCCACCTACGGCCAACTCGTCGACCTCGTCGAGCGCTACTTCGCGGCTCTGGACGACGGTGACATGGATACGGTTCTCGACAGCTTCACCGAGGATGCGATCTTCACGATCCAGTCGGCGCAGTCGCCGCACGAGGGGCGTGATCGGGGCATCCGAAAGATGTGCGAAGACTACATCTCCAGCTTCAAGCGAATCCGCCACGTGCACTTCCGGCACGTGGTCGATGTGGAGAATCAGCGCATCGCTTCGCAGTTCCGATCCGAGCAGGTTGCTCTCGACGGTACTGAGACGGTGCTCACCAGCTGCAACTTCTTCTACGTCGAGGACGGGCGGTTCAGTCGCGTGTATGTGTATATGAGCGACGGTGTCAACGTTCTTCGCTGATCTGGCCCAGCGTAGCCAGAGTGATGATTCAAAGGCACACTCGGTGGTGTTGCCGCCACACCGAATCCCCGGCTGATCCGCGTGATCGGCCGGGGATTCTGCATTGATGACGGCGCGGGCTCTCGCTCGAGCGGGGTCAGCTGACGGACAGCCGTCGGCGCAGAGTATCGGACGGGCTGCACCCGTATCGCTCGGCGTAGTAGCTCGAGAAGCGACCGAAGTGTGTGAATCCGCAGTCGGATGCGATGCTGCTGACCGTGTGGTCGCCGCCTGCGTTGATCAGCTGCTGATGGGCGCGAGCCAATCGTAGCTCACGCAGGAGCAGCGTCGGTGTGGTGTTCCGGTGCATGCGAAAGGCGGTGTTCAATTGGCGCACACTGACACCGACTGCGCTCGCGACGTCCCGCATCGACAGTGGCTCGGCCAAGTTGGCTTCCAAATACTCGATTGCGCGAGTGACGTAGGCCGGTCCGCTGTCGGTGGCTGCCGCTGCAAGCTGCGGCCGAGCCGAATGCGGTAGGCCGACCAGCATCGACGACATCAGCATCTCGGCCATCAACCGCTGCGCTGCGGACCCCAATCCGGCGCGCCCGAGGGTGTCGAGATGCTGACAGATTCCGGTCCATGTGGAGGTGACGACACCTGCACTGTAGGTGTTGGCCGGCTGCTCACCGGGCTCCATGAATCGAAGGGGCGGCGCGGTACCGATCGTGGTCAACAACGTGTCCTCGAGCTCGGTGGCGTCGACCGCGCCGACGATGCATCCGCGAACCGCGTCAGGGATCATCGACGTCGACCCTGCCCTCGAGAGCACGAACGGATTCGTCGTCACGCAGGATCTACCTGCGGGGCCTTCGATCCGCATCGGTCCGAGTGGAACGGCTACGACAATCCGGCGTCCGGTGGGCGGAGCCACGATTTCCACGTCGGCTCCGTACCGGACGAACAGGAGGCCGACCGAGCCGATCTGCACGCCGTTGACGACGGCTTTCAAGTCGTCGTCCTTTGCGCGCAGTTCGTGCTCGTCGCAGGTAAAGGAATTGACGGCGTCGCGGACAGCGCTGATTTCGTTACCCGAGGTTACCGAGTACCCGAGCAGGGGTGCGGGTACGTCGAGCGTGGGCGAGCTCACCTGACTGACTCCTTACTCGCAAGGACTGGCTGGCACCTCGTGTGCTGGCACCGAGTGTGTGGCGATACCGAGTGTCGAACCGGTCACCCACGCATATATGTGACGTGGGGCACAAACCTTACATCGTGGCGTGCTGCCGCGTCCATGACCTCGGCATTTCTCCAACTTACCGACATCCCAACGTTAGGGGTTATCGGGTCGTTACGAAACTGAACCCCTTGCGTTAACCGCGCGGAGGCCGCAATGCACCGCCATATCCGGACAACGGAACACCGGCTTCGGATAGTGGCTCGAGGGTGTGGCAACACACACTTTCTACACACCGGTTCACGCGAAGTCGGCAACGAGGCGGAGCGCCGGATCCTCCAGACATTCATCACATCGCCCATCGAAATGGACCACTCAATGACAATTGACGACGAAGCAGTAGACGGCGTAACGCCGGGACCCGCTGCTCACAGCGTGGAGTCCGCGGTGTCGGTCAAGGACATGGTTGAAGACAACGTCCTCCAGCGAGTACCCGACGAGCAACGTCGGTCGGGGTGGAGTCTGTCGCTGAACTCGATGAGTGCAGTGACACCGCTTATCTGTATCGCAATCGCGGGCCTGGTCATCATGCAGGCAGGATTTGTCGTGGGAGTTGTCGCGGCGGTCCTGATCACCATCTTCGGAACGGCCCTCGCGTGGCTCGTCGGCCACATCACCTACACCGAGGGTGTGTCGAACACCGTGGCGACCCGGCTCTACGGTCTCGGAATCCGAGGGTCTTCTCTCGCATCTGCGATCTTCGGATTCGTGACCATCGGATTCCTGGCCATCGAAAACGTCCTTCTCTACAACGCGATCCAATTCATGTTCGACCTACCGGACAACTGGATCACCGACGTGATCGTCTACGGAATCCTGACCATCCTGTGGATCGCACTCACCACTTTCGGCATGAGTGCCGTGACCAAGACATCCGGCGCCCTCCTGGCGCTGTCGGGGGTACTGATCATCACCCTCACGCTCATCGGCATGACGGGCAGCGGGATGTCGATTGGCGACGCCCTGAGCCACGGACCCCTGGTCGACGATGCGGGATCCATCCGGGATCGATTCGAGTTCGCATTGGTCACCCTCGTTGCCTCTACCGGCGCCTTCAGCCTCACCTCGGCCGACTACGCCAGGTACGCGAAATCCAGCAAGGATGTAGGTATCTCCGCACTTTTGGGCGCCCTGACCCTCAACGTCGGACTCGTGCTCGTCGCGTCGCTCCTCTTCTATGGCGGTTCCAGGCTCGTCGGAACCCGACTGGTCGAGGACGGACTCGCGTCTGCGGACACTGCGTCGAGTGCCGCGATCGAACTCAGCTCGCAGAACGCGGGAGCATTCCTCATCCTGCTGTCACCGGTGCTCGGCTTCATCCTCGCCTGCGCGGTCCAGGCGAAGACCCAGGTGCTCAACGTGTACGGATCGTCCCTCGCCCTCACGAACCTCGCCGACGGCCTGTTCCGCCGGCGGCCGAGTCGCTTCGTCATGATCCTCGTCGCGAACGCGATCGGCCTGATCTTCGTCGCGGGCGGCATTCTGGACATGCTCAACACCTGGCTCGCGGTCCTCGGGGTGATCACCACTGCGCTGATCGGCGTCATCATCGCGGACTTCTACGTCGTACGAAAGCGACAGCGAACTGACCAATCTGCCTGTGAAGTGGTGAACTGGGCAGGCGTCGTCACGGTGATCCTCTCGTTCGCAGTCGCCGAGACCCTGCAGCAAGCTGGAATTCTTCCGCTCGGATTCCTGACCTCGTTGATCGTCAGCACGATTCTCTACCCGATGCTGCGCAAGACCGTACTGCGCCCCGGAACCTGGTCGAAGCTGGAGCCAGTCGGACTCGGAGGGAGTGCGTGATGCCGGCGACCGACAACGACGCGGTACTGTGCTTGGCCTATTTTCACGCTGCACCGGACACCGGATTCAGCGGTCCCGAACTACTGTCGCTGCGTCCGCAGCTGCTCGACGAGACTCCCGAGTTGGACCGCTTTGATGTGCTCTCGGGCACCGCCCGTCCGGCGGCGTTCACAATGCCCGAAGAGATGGAACTGACCAGCGACGACGTCCCCGAGAGCCCATACGACGGTGCGTTCGTACTGGGCGGGACACGGGAGGCCGTCGCAAAGGCGCTCGACGGCCGGATACGGCCCGCTCTCGGCACCGTCCACGCCTACCGCGTCGCCGAGAAGGTCATCTTCGACAAGCCTCTGGCGCAGGGCTCGGCGGACGACGCCATCACCTTCCTGCTGAGTGTCAAGTGGTTCGACGATCTACCAGAGTCCGCAGTGCGACGAAGCTGGCACGCTCACGAGCCACTCGCCGAACGGGTGCACGTGGGGTCGAATCGATACGTCCAGTGGTGGATATTCGAGTCGTTCGAGAACGAGGCGCCCGCGATCGGCGGGATCGTCGAAATGGGCTTCCCGGACGAGGAATCACTGGTGACCGGATTCTTCGACTCACCCCGCGGTGAATTGGAAATCGTTCAGGACTCAGCGCATTTCATCTCGGGTGGGCATCCGCGGGTGTTCGTCACCGAGCATCGCCTACACCGAGACGCCGGCCCCGTCGTGTAATACCTGCCGAGTTCGGCGCAGCCATCCACAGACCCACAACGCCCGTCGTCGGCACCAGTGCAAGGGAGACACAGATGACCCAGTCGCTCGCAGGGAAAGTCGCGCTCGTGACGGGAGCGGCACGAGGGCAAGGACGTTCACACGCCCTACGCTTAGCGCAGGAGGGGGCGGATCTGATCCTCGTGGATCGATGCGCGCCGTATTCCACCATCGGTTACTCGATGCCTACCCCCGAAGATCTGAACATCACCGTCAAGGAGGTGGAAAGTCTGGGACGCAGGGCAGTTGCCGGCGTCTCCGACGTTCGGGACCTCCAGGCACTGGGGGATATCGTTCAGTCGGGTTTCGACGAGTTCGGTCGGCTCGACGTCGTGGCTGCCAACGCAGGAATCTTCGCCTTCGGTGTGGCATCCAGCGCCGAGATCGGTGAGGAACGCTGGAACGATGTCCTGTCGACGAATGTCACCGGAGTCTTCAACACACTCAAGGTGGCCGTTCCGCTGATGCGGCAAGCCGGCAACGGTGGCTCGATCATCATCACGAGCAGTACCGCCGGCATGCGCGGCCTCCTGGCTATGGCAGACTACTCTGCAAGCAAGCACGCGGTTGTCGGCATCATGCGAACATTCGCCAATGAGCTCGCGCCGGAGAACATCCGCGTCAACACGATCCACCCCACTGGTGTGTCGACAGAGATGATCGACAATGCCGCGTTCGGCCAGTGGATGGCCGCAACCCCACAGATCTCGGTCAATCTTGCCGGGAACCTTCTCCCGGTCGACAAAATTGAACCCGGTGATCTGTCGGAGGCGGTCGTCTGGCTTGCATCGGATGCGGCTCGCTTTGTTACCGGTGCGGCGTTGCCGATCGATGCCGGCTTCACTGCCCGCGCGTGAAGTGGATCGGTTCGTTTCGCTGGCGCGGACAGTGGACGGCTCCGAACCCCGTTCTCTGGTCACCGCCAACATGAATTCGACTACCGCACCGCTGGTGTCGGGTAGCCACACGAAGTGACGCGCCAGCGCGCGACGGCACTACAGCACGAAAGAATTGAGGAAGCAACGATGAGCGTGATCACGGACGGTACTCCGGCCGCTGCGGTGAACAAGGACTATATTCCCTTCACCGGGCAGGAATACCTGGACAGCCTGAACGACGGGCGTGAGGTCTGGATATACGGCGAGAAGGTCGACAACGTCGCCAGTCACCCGGCCTTTCGGAACTCGGCCCGGATGATTGCACGCATGTACGATGCGCTCCACGATCCAGCTCGCAAGGACATTCTCACCACCCCAACCGAGTCGGGTGGGTTCACGCACCGCTTCTATCGTGCGCCATCGAGTGTCGAGGAGCAGGTGGCCTCTCGTGACGCCATTGCGGAGTGGCAGAAGATCGCCTGGGGCTGGATGGGCCGTTCCCCCGATTACAAGGGCTGCTTCCTCGGCACCCTCGGTGCGAATGCCGAGTTCTACCGAGGTTTCGAGGACAATGCCCGGAACTGGTACCGGAAGGCCCAGGAGAAGACCTGGTTCATCAACCACGCCATCGTGAACCCTCCGGTCGACCGAAGCCTGGGCGCGGACGCCGGCAAGGACGTCTTCATCCGCGTCACGAGGGAGACCGACGCGGGCTTCTACGTCAGTGGCGCCAAGGTCGTGGCAACCGGATCGGCACTGACCCACTACACGTTCGTCGGGCACGTCGGCCAGGTCCCGGTTCAGGATCCGGCGTTCACCCCGGTATTCATCATTCCGACGAATGCACCCGGCCTCAAGCTGCTGTGCCGTGTGTCGAACGAATACCGGGCCGCGGTCCTCGGCAGCCCGTTCGACTATCCGCTGTCCAGCCGGTTGGACGAGAACGACGCGATCCTCGTCCTCGACGAGGTCTTCGTTCCCTGGGAGAACGCGCTCATCTACAACGACCTCGAGCAGGCGAACCGTTACAACATCCATTCCGGATACCTCGAGCGCGCTTCGCTGCACGGCTGCACGCGATTCGCCGTGAAGATGGACTTCCTCGTCGGCGCGCTCGCCCACGCCCTCGATGCGACGGGCGCAGGTGACTTCCACGGAGTCAAGTCGCAGTTCGGCGAAGTCATCGCTTGGCGAAACACGTTCTGGGGGCTGTCCGATGCGATGGCCAAGAGCGAAGTGCGTTGGAAGAACGGCATGATTCAGCCCGATCAGCAGTTCGCCGGTGCCTACCGGGTGATGAATCAGCTCGCCATGCCCAAGGTGAAGAACATCATCGAGCAGGTGGTTGCCAGTGGCCTCATCTACCTCAACTCGCATGCCAATGACTTCAAGACGCCGGAGATCCGCGGCTACATCGACACCTACGTTCGTGGCAGCGGAGGGATCACCGCGGAAGAGCGCGTCAAGGTGATGAAGATGCTGTGGGACTCGATCGGCACCGAGTTCGGCGCCCGCCACGAGCTCTACGAGATCAACTACATCGGCAGCAACGACGTCACCCGCCAGACCAATCTGTTCGGGGCAATGGGCAGCGGTGTTCTCGACTACTGCAAGAGCTTCGCCCAGAGCGCGATGGACGAGTACGACCTGGACGGTTGGACCGTGCCGGACCTCATCGGCCCAGGGGACGTCAGCATTCTCGAACGCTGAGTTTTAGCAACCTCGAAATCAACACTGCATTAGGAGGATCAGTGGCGACCGCAGTAGACGCAGCGCAGGTGACCTACGAGGCGCCGGACCTCGAGGTCATGGAGGAGTTCCTGACCGCCTTCGGCATGACCAAGGTCGACGGTAGCGACGAGCAGGTCCTGTACATGCGCGGTACCGGAAACCAGCACCACATCCACGTCACCCGCAAGGCTGAGAAACGGCGGTTCGTCGGGGCGTCGATCGAGGTCGCTACCCGCTCAGACCTTGACGAGCTGGCTCAGAAGCCGGGGTCGTCGCCGGTCCAGGAATCCACCGAGCCTGGTGGCGGATTCGAGGTCGTGATGACGATGCCTGACGGATTCGAGATCCGCGCCATCTGGGGCCGTGAGAAGACAGCACCGATTGAAGATCGTGAGCCATTCTCCTTCAACAATATTCGAGACAAGGCTCGGATAAGCACGGCGGTTCGGCAGGAGGTTGCGCCGTGTACGATCGCGCGCCTGGGCCACTTCGTGCTACACGTGACCGATCACGACGAGTCGATGGCGTGGCTGGAGGATCGGTTCAACTTCCTGCACTCGGACTACTTCCTCCCTCCGGGAGAGGAAGGGCCAATCGTGGGCACTTTCGTCCGGCTGGATCTGGGCGAGCAACTGGTTGATCACCATTTCCTGCTTGTGTTGCAGTCCGACTGGATCGGCGTACATCACAGTTCTTTCGAGGTCACCGATCTCGATGCTGTCATGGCATCACATGACTACCTGCTGCAGTGCGGGTACACGCTGGATGTGGGCGTCGGCCGACATCTGCTCGGGAGCCAGATCTTCGATTACTGGAAGGATCCGTTCGGCTTTCGGATCGAGCATTACACCGATGGTGACGTCGTCGACGCCAACCATCGACCGGGTAAGTTCAACGGTACAGCCAGCGACACAACGCAGTGGGGAAACCGGCCGCCTCTGGAGTTCTTCCAGTGACGGCGCGAATCGATCTCGAGCCGCTCGATGACACCATCCGGGACAAACTCCTGCGGGTTGGCGCCGCCAATGTCGCGAACGTGCTCCTTGCGCGTGGCTTCCGCAACGTGATGATGCTCGGGCTCGCACCGCTCGCCGACGGCCAGCAGCAGATGGTGGGCCCTGCCTACACCCTGCGGTTCATCCCGGCGCGCGAAGACCTCGACAGCATGGCCAACTACGGGCGCGAGGACAACGAGCATCGTCGCGCGATCGAAGAGTGCCCTCCGGGAGCTGTTCTGGTCATCGACGCCTTCGGCTCGCTGCGGGCGTCCTCGATGGGCGACATGATGGCTACCCGATTGAAGTATCGAGGGGTGGCAGGAGTCGTCACCGACGGTGGCTACCGAGACTCGGCGGCGATCCGGCAGACCGGTCTGCCCTGCTTCCAACGCCACAATGCGCCCCCGGCGACGCCGATTGCACTGCACCCGGTGGCTCTGAACGAGCCGGTCGGCTGCGCCGGTGTCGCGGTCTACCCCGGCGACATCGTGCTCGGCGATGGTGACGGCGTCGTCGTCATTCCGCGCGATCTGGTTGCCGAGGTCGCCGATGAAGCTCTCGATGCCGTCGAATATGAAGATTTCGCGGCCCTGCACATCGACCGCGGACGCTCGATCTTCGGTCTCTTCCCTGCCACGACGGAGAGTCGTCACGAATACGACGAATGGGTGGCCGCCGGCCGCCCGAGTTTGGACTGAACCATGGATGCGAATCTCGAGACCATGAAGTCGCTGGAGCTTTTGCTTCACGCCACGGACCTGAAGGACGAAGAGTGGATCGACTACCCCGACTATGGGTTTCGTCAGTACTTCCTGTACAAGAATGCTGACACCGGTGCCAGCATCGCGCTCCTCGAGTACGAGAAGGGCGGCACCATCCCCACCAAGCACACCCACGCGTCGAACCAATTCATGTACTGCCTCGAGGGCGACTACGAGTACACCGACACCGGACTGCGGCTACGACCCGGCTCGTTCTACATGAACCCGAAGGACCACCCCCACGGTCCGACGCTGGCGCACGACCGCAGTGTGCTGATCGAAATCTACGACGGGCCTCACTACTACGAGAAGCCCGAGTATCACACCGACGACACCATCGGGGACTTCCTCGCAAAGGAATAGGGCACCCCGGACTACCCACCGTCAAACGAGAAACGATGAGAAGAGATCATGCTCGAAACCAAGAAGGCTCTATTCGACGTCGCCACGGCGCTTGCAGCATTTGACCTCGACCAACCGCACTCCGGTACCTACTCCGACTCCTTCGGTTGGGGGCCGGCCACCGGCCGAGCGATCATCGAGGCGCAGTGCCCGGCCGATGGCGACATCGTCGGCCGCGTGGCAGCGTCCGACAGCGACGACTTCGAAAGAATCCTGAGTTCGGCAGTCGAGGTCCAGAAGAACTGGCGCATGACCCCTGCGCCGCGCCGCGGTGAGTTCGTCCGCCGAATCGGCCAGCTGGTCGAGGAGAACATCGAGACGTTGGCCGCAGTCGTCTGCCTGGACACCGGGAAGTCGACCATGGAGGCCAAAGGCGAACTGCGGGAGGTCGTCGACATGGCCACGCTAGCGGCCGGCCAGGCGCGCATGATGTACGGCTACACCCAGCAATCACAGCGCGTCGAGCACCGTATGTACGACCAATGGCTCCCGCTCGGTGTCGTCGGCATCATCAGCGCATACAACTTCCCCGCAGCAGTGTGGGCGCAGAACGGCTTTCTGTCCGCGATCGCTGGCAACACCGTCATCTGGAAGCCCAGCCCGAAGGTCCCGCTCACCGCGATCGCAATCCAGACCCTGGTCAACCAGGCAGCGGAGGAGCTCGGATGCCCGGGCGTGTTCTCGCTGTTCATCCCTGACGACAACGCAGTGGCCGAGAAGCTGATCTCCGACACCCGCATCGCGATGGTCTCGTTCACCGGGTCCACGGCAGTCGGCAAGAAGGTGGCCGACATCGTCGGATCCACGCTTGGTCGACGCTACCAACTTGAGTGCTCCGGTAACAACGGGTGCATCGTCGACGAGACAGCGGACCTCGAGCTCGCGGCGAAGGCCCTCACGTTCGGTGTCGTCGGCACCACCGGGCAGCGCTGCACCAGCACCCGCCGCGTGATCGCCCACTCGAGTATCGTCGACGAACTGGTGCAAAAGATGAAGAAGGCGTTCGACCAGATCACGATCGGCGACCCCCGCGACGCCGACACCGTCGTCGGCCCGCTGATCGACCAGCCTGCGGTGGAAGACTACAAGCGGATCCTCGAAGGTGCGCAGAAGGACGGCGCCACCGTCGTATACGGCGGCAATGTCATCGACAGGCCCGGCCTCTACGTCGAACCCACAATCGTCACCGGCGTCCAGCCGAGCTTCGCGATCGCGCAAGAGGAGACCTTCGCTCCGATTGTGTCGGTGCTGACCTACGAGGCACTCGACGAAGCGATCGAGATCCACAATGGGGTGGCACAAGGACTCGCCTCGGGGATCCACAGCACGAACCTCACCAACATCGAAACCTTCCTGTCCGCAAGGGGCAGTGACTGCGGCATTGTGCGAGTCAACATGGGCACGACCGGCGCGGACGTGGGCGCCGCCTTCGGCGGCGAGAAGGAAACAGGCGGCGGTCGGACTGCCGGCTCCGACGCCTGGAAGGGATTCATGCGTCGCCAAAGCGTATGCATCAACTGGGGCGGGACTTCCGCGTGGGACAACCGGATCAACCTCTGAGGAAATGCCGATGAGAAAGCAACGATTCTATTCCGATGCCGTACGGGAACCCTCGCCGGGGATGTGGTCCAACTGTCTACGGATTGACAACCTGATCTTGATCTCGGGCATGACCGCCCGCGGCGATGACGGGGAAACCATCGTTGGCGACACCGAGTACGACCAGTCGATCGTCGTCTTCCAGAAGATCAAGGACTTGGTCGAAGCGTCTGGAGCCGTCATGGACGACGTGGTCAAGATGACCATCTACGTCACCGACATCGCGAATAACTCCCAAGTGTGGAAGGCGCGGCAGGAGTTCTTCAGCGGCGACTTTCCTGCCTGCACCCTGGTGCAGGTTGCAGCCCTCGCCAAACCAGAGATCCTGCTGGAGATCGAAGCGGTCGCCGTAGCAGGATGCAGCACCTCCTGACATGACACCCCAGATCGTGGTCCGGTGTCCTCACTCCGTCCGACGCCACCTCGGGTGAATCGAAGAACACACAGCCGAACCACCACAGCAGGCTCGTCGCACGCCACCGGCAGGGAACGAGCCGACCTCGAGCCGGTCGAGTCCGCGACCGACGCAACTATCCGTCCGGGAGGTAGGACACATGACAGACATCATGTGGAATTCAGAGATCTACGAGAATGCAGCGGAAGCGAGAACCCGCACGATGGAGGGTGCCTCGCCGGCCAACGTGGCCGATCCTCGTCAGCTACGCAACACGTTGGGCAACTTCGCCACGGGGGTCACCGTGCTCACCTATCAGTCCGGTGACGCGTTCTTCGGGGTGACTGTGAACTCGTTTACCTCGGTGTCCATGGAACCACCGTTGGTGTTGGTGTCCCTGACGCGTCGTTCGCGGGCTCTGACCTACCTCCTCGAGCGGCCCTTCGCTATCAATGTGCTCGGTGACGACCAGCTGCAAACCGCACTCCAGTTCGCAGGGCAGCCGAAGGACGGTCATCCGATCGAGTGGGTCACCGATGACGGCGCACCGCGAATCAACGGGTCCCTGGCCTACTTCCAATGCACGCCATGGGCAGGGTACGACGGCGGAGACCACATTTTGGTCCTCGGGCGGGTGCAGACCTACGGCCAGAAGGATGAAACGAAACCCCTGCTCTTCTACCGAGGCAAGTGGGGCTCCCTTGCTGCCGACGTTCCCGACAATTCGTAACGGCCCGGAGATGACAATCATGACGACAGATGCGACCACCAACACCGAGGTCGCCGAACTCCTCGCCCAGCTCGACGAGATGTATCCTCTGCTCCAGCTCGAAGCGGAGGACAGCGAGCGACTGCGACGCCCCACGCCCGCCGTGCAACAAGCGTTGAAGGACAGCGGCATCTTCGGTCTGATGGTGCCACCCGAACTGGGCGGGTTCGGAACGACCCCACTCCAGATCATCGAAGTCATCGAGAAGCTGTCACATGCTGACGCTTCTCTCGGGTGGCTGGTACGGGCATTGACGAGCGAGACTGCAAATGCTGCGACTTACCTCAACGACGCAGCGGTGGCGGAACTCTTCGCCGACGGCCGATGCCCCTTGGTGGCAGGTCAGTCCACGTCGTTCTCGGGCGACGCCATGCGTGAGAACGGTGGCTATCGAGTCTCCGGAACGTGGCAATTCGCGCCGGGTGTGTCCATGGCTACCCACCTCAACGTGGCGGTGACCGTGAAGGGCTCAAATGAGACACTGGTCTGTCTCGTTCCGCGCGCGGACCTGCGGATCACCGACAATTGGGACATGCTGGGGCTCAGGGCGACCGCGAGCCTCGATTACGTTGCCGAGGACGTGTTCGTCGAGGACAAGTTCGTCTTCGGCATCGGGCGAGAGGACGCGAAACGGGGCGGTGTCGTGAACCGGCTCAGTCCCGCCCTGCTCGCAGGTCTGCAGCAGGGGGCCTGGTCGCAAGGTGTCGCCAGGCGAATGCTCGATGAATTACGTGTCCTGACCCAGCACAAGTCCCCCTCCGTCGGGGCGCCGGTGACAAGCGACGAGTTCTTCGCGGAGTTCGCCCGTCACTACTCACATGTCCGAGGAACGATGGCCCTCCTGCGGGAAACCTGGCGCGAGAACGAGACGACCCTGGCGGCAGGGGACGACCTGAGCGACGAACAGGAGACCATGTCTCGCCTGGCGAGCAGTCTCGCCACCCGAACCGCGCTCGAACTCAGTCAGCTCGTGCACCGCTTCGCCGGTGCGCAGGTCATGCGGAACGGCGTGCTGCAGCGGTTCTTCCGAGACAGTCATGCGGGAACTCAGCATCGGGGCTCCGCCCACATCGTGACGCAGCAATGTGGGCGCATGCTGTCGGGCACACTGCCGGAGGGGGCGCACTGGGGGTTCTTCGACCTCGTCATTCCCGACGCCGCGACCACAAACCCATGACGATAAGACCCACACGAGTAGGAAGCGTCCTCGTATCATGAGACTGGCAACTCTGCGCACTAAAGCCGGCACGACCGCCGCCCGTCTCGACGGTGAGACGTACACCGACATCTCCGGATACCCGGACGTC
The DNA here is from genome assembly GCF_029269925.1 of Rhodococcus sp. T2V. NCBI lineage: Bacteria > Bacillati > Actinomycetota > Actinomycetes > Mycobacteriales > Nocardiaceae > Rhodococcus > Rhodococcus sp. T2V. Next base: position 99,407 of record NZ_JARJBD010000015.1, on the reverse strand, counting down.
GGTTCTCTTCTGACGCAGCATGACTGGAAACGAATTGCCGCCACTGCGGCGGGTACTCAACGCAGTGCGTCGGACGTGGAGCACGAGGTGGTCGTACCGAATCCGTCCAAGGTGCTATGCATAGGGCTGAACTACACGAGCCACATTCAGGAGATGGGCCGAGATCTCCCCTCGTACCCCACAGTGTTCGCCAAGTTCGCCGACACCCTCACTGGACCGCACGACCCTGTCGCCGTAGTGCCCGAAGACCCGCAGCTCGACTGGGAAGGCGAACTCGCGATCATCATCGGACAGACCGCCTACAAGGTAGGCGTGGAGAACGCTGGCGAGTATATCGCCGGCTACACGGTCGCCAACGATATCTCCATGCGCGGGTATCAATTCCGAACCAAGGAATGGCTTCAAGGAAAGATCTGGGCACGCTCCACACCGGTCGGTCCCATCATGGTCACACCCGACGAATTCGATCCGGACGCAGCAACTCTGTGCACCACCGTCAATGGGAACACCGTGCAGAAACATCCGATTCAGGACTTGCTGTTCGGCCCGGAGCACCTGGTCGCATACCTGTCGACAATACTTCCGCTGCGCCCCGGCGACATCATCCTCACCGGAACGCCTGGTGGTGTAGGCCGCGCACGCACTCCTGAGCTCTACCTGATGCCCGGGGACACGGTAGAGGTGACCATCGACGGTATCGGCACCTTGTCGACCCCGATCGCTGACTCTCAGCACGTCCACTCCTGATGAGTGTCATCGCATCATCTCGCTCCGGATGGCGTCCTGGACCTTCTCCCGAGTTCCGGCGATGCGGCCCGCCATCTCGGCGAGATCTGCGGTTCGGTTGAACGACTCGGTGTGTTGCGACAGCTCCTCGAGTTGTCGCAACACGTCCGGGCCGGCGACGACCTTTGCCTGGCTGAGCAGGCCGTCCAATTCTTCGGTGCCGATCGTCTCCGTCTCGGCAGCGGGATTCGGCGCCCCCGCGTGTGCTTGTGCTGCGAGGCGGGCCGTCGCTCTCAGCAACTCGGCGTAGATGGCGAGCCGCAGCTTCATGAGCTGGTCTTTCCGCGCATTCCTGCTGCGCAGGCGTTCCGCGATCCACGGTGAGACGGCCGTGCCGATGATCCCGGCGATGCCCATCCACATGATCGGATTCACGATCCATCCCTCCAGTGCCTCCGTCGTGCCGAATTCGGAACGCTCCCAGCTCAGTTCTCGTTGTCGCCGAAGATGGCTTTGGCTTCGAGGTATTCGGCGAGGCCGAATCTGCCGAACTCGCGGCCGTTGCCTGATTGTTTGCAGCCGCCGAAGGGCGCGTAGAACGCCAGCGGCGCCCCGTTGACGTGGACCATTCCTGTCCGCAGTTTCCGGGCGACGTTCCGTGCGCGCTGTGGGTCGCTCGAGGAGACCATTCCGGAGAGCCCGTACGTGGTGTCATTCGCGATGCGGATCGCGTCAGCCTCGTCGTCGTAGCCGATCAGCATCATGACGGGGCCGAAGATCTCCTCCCGCGCGATGGTCATGTCGTTCGTGACGTTCGCAAACACGGTGGGCCGGACGAAGTATCCGGCGGAGAGTCCGGCTGGACGGCCGACGCCACCGGCGACGAGTGTGCCGCCCTCGTCGACGCCGGTCTGGATCAGACGCTGAACCTTGTCGAATTGTGCTTGTGACACGAGAGGACCCACGGTCGTTCCGTCGGCGTCCGGAGGACCGACCACGATCGTCTCGGCGGCCGCCTTCGCGATCGCGCAGGCCTCGTCCATGCGATCCGACGGAACGAGGATGCGAGAGCCCGCGTTACAGGACTGGCCCGCATTGACGACCACGCCCATCACGTCCCGGGTGATGACTTCGTCGAAGTCCGCGTCGACCAGCACGATGTTCGCCGACTTGCCACCGAGTTCCTGCGCGACGCGTTTCACGGTCGGCGCGGCATTCCGCGCGACCTCGACTCCGGCACGGGTCGATCCGGTGAACGACACCATGTCGACGTCCGGATGCCTCGACAGGGCGGCTCCGACGGTAGGTCCGTCACCGTGAACAAGGTTGAAGACGCCGGCCGGGACCCCTGCTTCGTGGAGTATCTCGGCGAAGATGATCGCATTGAGGGGCGCGATCTCGGACGGCTTCAGCACCATCGTGCATCCGGCGGCCAGCGCGGGCGCAACTTTCGCGGCGATCTGATTGACGGGCCAATTCCACGGTGTGATGAACGCGCACACGCCGACCGGTTCGTGCACGACCGTCGTGGTGCCGATCTTCTCCTCGAATTCGAACTTGCGGAGCGCATCCAGGGCCGCGGCAAGGTGCGCCATGCCGCACGGTGCCTGAGCGGTCGCGGCGAGCCCCGCAGGTGCGCCCATCTCCTGGGTGATGGTCGTGGCGAGGTCGTTCATCCGCCGCCCGTAGACCTCGATGACTCTGCTCAGCAACTCGATTCGGTCGGCGCGGGTCGTCGCCGCGTAATTGTCGAACGCTGTTCGCGCCGCGGTGACGGCTCGGTCGACGTCCTTCTCGTCCCCCAGCGCGATCGTGGCGATGGCCATCTCCGTCGCAGGGTTGACGACGTCGAGTGTGTCGGTGCCGATCGGCTCGACCCACTCGCCGTCGATGTAGAACTTCCGGGTGTTCTGCATGGTGCTCCCTCGTTGTCTGCCGTCCGGGGTGTGTGCGGCATATGACAACGATGGCGTCTCGCCGTCCGGACGTCTGTCCGCCGACGGGGCCTTCTCCGGGGTGAATGCGCTGTCCCCCGATCGGGGGACAGCCCCGGGTCGGTACCGTGGCCGGCTTTCGGTGATCACGGCAGCACGGAGCGTGCGGCAGCGCGACACTCCGGTCTGCAACCCTTGCCCGCTGATCGGCGCCACAGGATGATCGGGGGATGGCCGAACAGATCGACGACTACTTCACCTCTGTGGTGTCGGGGCTTGTCCGCGGGAAAAGCAGCACCGGGGTCCGTCCGGAGGACCCGATCCGGCCCCCGTCCCCGTTGTCGGTGCAGGGCGCCCTGGACCTCTTCGACGCCCAGCTCGGCAGCAGGCATCTCGATCTGGCGGCCCGGTGGTTGCGGTCGCTTTGTGCGGGTCACGCGTACAGTTCTTGATCCCGGTCGGTCGTTGATTGCCACTGGTGTAGTGGGCGTCGCGGTTCCCCGCTGGCCCATAGGCGGTACGGCATCGATCACGCGGTTCGTGTCCGTCCGAAATGAGGGGTGCGGGCCTCGCATGCCCGTGCGAGCGATCGGACCATTGACTATGCTGGGGGCATAACACGAGGGTCAGCGCATGATCGTGAGAACGGGCGCCACTGCACCGGCCGGTCACTTCAGGCATTGGTCGTTCGGCGTCGTCGACTGGGCCCCCAAATCCGGGTAGGTGCCGACGATGGTCGAATCCGATCCGTTAAGAACACAGCGTGACGTAACCTCCGCCGTCACCGACGAACTGTGGGCGGCCGGGTTTGAGGATGTCGCGGAGATCGGGCAAGGCGGTTTCGGCGTCGTTTTTCGGTGCCTGCAGCGCGCTCTGGAGCGGACTGTCGCTGTCAAGATTCTCACCTCCACCCACGACACCGAGAATCTCGAACGATTCCTTCGTGAGCAGCGCGCGATGGGGCGCTTGTCGGGTCATCCCAACATCGTGCGCGTCTACCATGTCGACGTCACCGACAGCGGTCGTCCCTTCATCGTCATGGAGTACCACCCGAGGGGCTCGCTGGATACCCAGATCCGACGCGACGGACCTCTCAACTGGCCGGCGGCACTCCGGTTGGGGGTGAAATTGGCCGGTGCCCTCGAGACCGCGCATCGATCCGGGATCCTCCACCGAGATGTGAAACCGGCGAACATCTTGGTGACCGACTACGGCGAACCGGAACTGAGCGATTTCGGTATTGCGCACATCGCTGGGGGATTCCAGACCTCCCTGGGCGCCGTCACCGCCACTCCGGCCTTCACCGCGCCTGAGGTACTCAAGGGTGAACTCCCCGGCCCCGCCTCGGACATCTACAGTCTGGCCTCGACGCTCTTCTGCGCGATCACCGGACATGCCGCGTTCGAACGACGCAACGGCGAACAGGTGATGACGCAGTTCCTGCGGATCACCACCCAGCCGATCCCGGACCTCCGGGAGAAGGGGATCCCTGACGACGTGGGCGCGGCCATCGAGCGGGCCATGTCCGGAAGTCCGGAGGTACGTCCCGCGACGGCCGCTGAGTTCGGCGACGAATTGCGTGAGGCCCAGCGACGTAACGATCGCCCGGTCGACACGATGGCCCTTCCGGCCGACGATGGGCTCGGGCGAGTTTCCGAAGCGACACCCGTATCCGTGAAGGACAGGGTGCAGGACACGCCGGAGAGTTCCGGTACTCGGGGCAGGTCGGGGAACCTGCCTGTGAATCTGACCAGTTTTGTAAACCGTCGCCATGAAGTAGCCGAGACGCGCCGTCTGCTGTCCGACTCGCGCCTGGTGACGCTGACCGGGCTCGGAGGCGTGGGCAAGACCCGCCTTGCGCTCCGCGTCGCGGAGGACTCGCGACGGGCGTTCGAAGGAGGGTCGTGGTTCGTCGAGCTGGGTGAACTCCAAGATTCGGGGTTGCTCGTGCAGGCCATTTCCGGGGCGCTGGGATTGCAGGGTCGCTCCACCCGACCGGCGTTGACGGTGTTGACCGAGTACCTGTCCGAGCGCCGGACCATGTTGGTGTTGGACAACTGCGAGCATCTGGTGGAGGCCGTGGCAGCGCTCGTAGACCACTTGTTGCTGGTTAGCCCAGGGTTGCGGATTCTGGCAACCAGCCGCGAGCCGATCGGCATTCGGGGGGAGACTGTGACGCGGGTGCCGCCGCTGTCGGTGTCGGCGCCGCGGCGCGGGGCAGACCGCGGTGACGCGGTGACGCTTTTCGAGCAACGAGCCCGCGCTGCGGTCCCCGGGTTCACGCTCACAGCCGACAACATCGACGTGGTGACCCAGATCTGCCAACGGTTAGAGGGTCTGCCGTTGGCGATCGAGTTGGCGGCGGCCAGGTTGCGGGCGATGTCGGTGGAGCAGATCCTGCAGCGACTCAGCGACCGGCTGCGACTTCTCACGCTGGGTAGCCGGGGTACTCCCGGCCGCCAGCAGACCCTGAGGTTGTCCCTCGACTGGAGCCATGAACTCTGCTCGGCGGAGGAGCGGTGGTTATGGTCCCGACTAACGGTGTTCGCCGGCAGCTTCGAGCTCGATGCGGCCGAGGAAGTGTTTGCGGACGAGCCGATGCACCGCGAACTGCTGGATCTGGTGACCGGACTTGTCGACAGGTCGATCCTGATTCGTGAGGAACCCGGCGCTGTTGTCCGATATCGGATGCTGGAGACCATCCGAGACTACGGACGTGAGAAGTTGCAGGAGTCCGGTGCGTTCGACCAAATGCGGCGCCACCATCGCGATTGGTATGAGCAATTGGTGCTGCGCGCGAGGTCGGACTGGATCGGCCCCCGGCAGGTGGAGTGGATCGCCCGGTTCGAGGCTGAGCAACCCAATCTGCGCGACGCGATGGAGTTCTGCCTCACCGAGCAATCCGAGGACCAAGCGGGGATGCGGATCGCCGCTGCGATGTTTCCATTCTGGGTCGCACGCGGCCGGACCGGGGAAGGCCGCCATTGGCTCGAGCGTGCTCTTGCCCGTGACGGCGGCAGGCCGACCGCGAACCGTGTCGAAGCGATGTGCATCGACATCATCCTGGCCGGCATGCAGGGCGATATCGCGGCCGGAACCGTCCTGATCGAAAAGGCGCGGCACGCGGCCGCGCAGCTCGGGGACCCCGCGTCGGGCGCGTTGGTGGCATTGGCATCCGGATGGCTCGCCACCTACAGCGGCGAACTTCCCCGAGCCGTCGCCGACATCGAAGAGGCCATCGCGGTGTTCCGCGCCGCAGACGATCTCGGATACCAGGTCCCGGCACTGGGGTGCCTTTCCTTCGTCCTGGGGCTGGGCGAGGACCAGAAGCATGCGGCAGACTGCCTTGGGGAGCTGATCGCGCTCACCGAACCGCGGGGTGAATTGATGTGGCGGGCAATGGCGTTGTCCGATCGTGGTTTCGCGACGTGGCGACGGGACGGAGGTCGAGAGGGGATCGCTCTCCTGGAGGAGGGCCTGAGGCTGTCGCAGCAGGTCGGCGACCGGTACAGCTGTGCCTGGGGCATCGAACAACTCGCCTGGACAGCCGCCGACGCTGAGCCGAACCGGGCCGCGGTGATGACGGGCGCCGCGGCCACGGTCTTTACCGAGATCGGAATACCCACGTCCGCGTGCTCCGACGTGGCGCCCTATCACGACGAGTGCATACGACAAGCCCGAGAAGTGCTCGACGAGAAGGGGTTCGAGGCCGAATATCGGCGGGGCGGGTCCATGAGCATCGACGCGGCGATCGCGTATGCCCTCAACGAGCGGCCACACCCGGGCCCGTCCGCCCCCGCCGACGAGGGTGTCAGTCTCACCCGGCGCGAGCGTCAGGTGACCGACCTGGTGGCCCAGGGCATGAGTAACAAGGATATCGCCGACAAGTTGGTGCTCGCGCCAAGCACCGTCAAGGGACACGTCGAACACGTCCTCGTCAAGCTCGGATTCACCTCACGCACCCAGATCGCCGCCTGGGTCGTCGAGCGGAAGAGGGATGCATAACGCCAAGTGACATGCCGTCAACTGGCCCTTGGTGACCTCCCGCCCAGCTCGTCCTCAGCGACTTCTCAGCGCGGCGACCAGGACGCCCGTCGGGGGGCATAGCGCACGTCGTCATTCGGAGCATACCTGGATCGGAGTGACCTTCATGTGTTTGCCGGCGCCGCCTCGGAGGAGATCCATTCCTGATTGTCACCGTCGGTGATCGGCGGCTGGGCGGTGTCCGGGCCTACCCGATCGGGGAGCAGAAGAGCAACGCTGCAACGACGTTCGACCCATGCCTCGATGGCCGCACTATCCGCGGACGGACTACTTTCGGCAACAGTGCTGCCCGCACGCCCGGCGGGCATGGCGCGATGCCACTGCCAGCCGGTCAGCCGAGGCTGAACGGCTGTCCCCATAGGGTGACGGTGCCGTCGACCGAGTCGGTCGAGACGGAAACGGTCGCGTAGGAGCGGGCCTGCGCGTGGCCGGCGCAACCGGAGACACCGAATGTTTCGTCCGAGTACGTGAAACCACCGCTGTTGCCTTCGAAATCGAAGTCGCTGGTGTGCGCCTCGGCGCCGTAGCCGTCTTCGTACTCGATGTCGAGGATCGGCACATTGGTGGCCTGTCCGGGTCCGATCGTGATGCCGCTACCGGCACCACCCTCGGCCAGAATCGACGCGGCAGGGCCGCCGGTCGCTGCACCGATGACCTCGGACGGCGTCAGGCTGGCACCGGCTTCACCGTTGACCGAGCCACCGAAGTTCAGCTGGCACGCCACGATGTACCCGGCGTCGATGTTGCCACCCTCCGCGGTGCCACCCTCGATGGAGACGTCGATGGTGCCCGACGCCCACACGTTGCGGTGCAGCGGGGTCGAACCCATCGACGGGCTGATGTTCGCCGTGTTGCCGGTCTGGCGCACGGTCACGACGGTGCCGTCGAGCAGCGTCTGGGTGATGGTGCCGTCATGCAACGGAACGAAGGTGTCGGCGTTGGCCGCACCCGTGGAGAAGAGGCCGATCGCGACGGTGGCCGCGCCGACCACACCGACAGCCGTGGCGCCGTGGCGCAGGGTCTTGTTGTTCATTGTTCCCCTCTAGGGTAAATGTCGCTTACGCGGGAAATCTGAAACTGGGATTTGGTTACGCAAATCAGCCGATGCTGAACGGCTGCCCGTAGAGGATCGACTTGACGTAGTGGTTCCCTGGAATCTCGAGGACGGTGTACGCGCGGGCCTGCGCGTAGCCACCGCAGCCCTGGATCTCGATCTGCGTGTCGCGGTACTGGATCGCCGACACGCCCGGCTTCAGGTCCGTCTTGGACTTGACCTTCGCGAACTTCACCTCACCGGCGCTGATCGGAATCGACAGCGAACCACCCAGGCCGAGCGAGTCGAGACCGAGATCGGCACTCAGACCACCCTCGAGGCCGGTGATGTCGGCCTGGCAACCCACGATGTAACCGGTGGTCAGCGTGGCGCCTTCCTCCGGGATCTCGCCGCCGAGCTCGGCGAACACGTCACCCGACACCCACGCGACGCGGCCCGCACCATTGGCGGCCAGCGACGGCGAAACCAGAGCGCTCTCCGCGTTGCGGGCGATCTTGGCCATGACGCGTCCCGCGTTGACGACCTTTTCGCCACCCGGCAGCGGCACGAAGGTGTCGGCGTTGGCCGCACCCGTGGACATCAGGCCGAGGACTACAGCAGCAGCGGCACCGAGGCCGGCAACGCGGGCCCCACGGCGTAGGCCTGACTTACGGATTGTGCTCATTCATTCCCTCATTCGTGATTGTGGCAGCAAGCTGACAGCACGTCACCGCACGGGATCGGTGGCGATCTCGTGCGATGACGGAACATGTTGTCGAACAGGTGAGTTTGTGGGAGTCGGGTCGGCGAGTGTGCTGCCCGCGGACGGGCGGACTATCGCCGCAAGACCGCCTGGGCGGCCGACCGCCCGGTCCTGACTGCGCCCTCCATGTAGCCGGAGACCCAGTAGTCCGATCCGGCGACGAAGAACGGTGGCTCGTGCGCCGCGTGTAGCGGACCGATGGCGGTGAGATCACCGGGAGCGTAATGCGCCATGTATCCCAACGAGTATGGCTTGATCGACCATTCCTCGGTGAACAGTGCCGTCGGGTGGGCGGCAGCCTCTCCGTACATCCGTGCCAATGCCGTTCGGGCGTCCAGGTCACGCGCTGCCTGATCTCCGGCGAGGTGAAACGACAACTGTGCCGGGGGCACAAGGGCGGACAACACACCGGGCCCTTGCACCCAGGTGGATCCGAGAAGTCCATCGCCGTAGGCGGATCCGCTCTGACCCTGGCCGCGCCAGAATGACGTCTTGTACGCGGCGACCACTTTCGCCGTGAGCGAGTTGCGGATCCGGTGAAGGGATTCGAGGCGCTCAGACGACAGCCCGGTGATGGCGACGCGCCTGAGAGGGGCGACGGGAATCGCGCACACCACATTGGCGGCGGCGATCGTGCGACCTCCGCGGAGCTGCACGGTGACTCGGTGGGGCTCGACGTGGAGGGCAGTGACGGCGCTCGACAGTTCGATTCGGGCTCCGAGTTCGGTAGCCACACGATGTGCGACCGTCGCGCTACCTTCCGTAACCGTCGACCGAGTCCACTGGTCGATGTCGTAATACCGCTCGAGGGCGGTCGCGCCGACCGAAGACATCTTGCGCAGTTCGGCCAGGAGCGACGTCCGTGCCGTGCCATCCGCCGCCAGTCCGGCCTTGGCCAGCTCGAACATGCGTCTCACCGCGGGTCGAGCCGCAATCTCGTCGAGCCAGGTGGCCAAGGACAGGGAGTCCAGCACCTTCGCGTCGGGATGGGCCCACGGATTCTCCGGCTGAACTTGCTTCGCGAGAGCGACCAGCATCTGTGTCACACGCTCGTAGTCCGCAACATCTTCGTCGGTCATCCAGGTTCCCTGGTCACCACGGACAGCGGTTCCGTCCATATCCCACACCGTCTGCCCGGGCTCGGAGATGTAGCTGTCACGCAGCGACAATCCGAGTTCGTTCACCAGGCCGATGTACGACGTGTGGGAATTCCCGACCAGCTCGCCGCCGAGCTGAACGATCCGACCGTCGTCGAGTCGGGTCTGTTTGACCCGGCCCCCGACGCGATCCCGGGCCTCGAGGACCCGGACGTCGAGACCTCCGTGCATGAGATCTCGCGCGGCTGAGAGTCCGGCGAGCCCGGCCCCGAGGACTACCACGTCCAGCATTGCTTCTCCGCTTCGTGATGTTCGAACCACAGTGTGGCTCATGGTGTGTGAGGCCTGGGAGCGACTGCGAGGCCAGGAGTGCAGGAAAAGCTGCACGAATGCCGGCGGCGCTGCTCACCTGTAGATGTCAGCGACCGGAAGTCATTCCCGTCTTGCTCCAGAAGCGGGAAGTTTCGAGGAATGAAATCAGCTTCCGAATGACGAGAACTGTAGCTACCGGGGGATATGGCCGTCAAGGCCCGAATTTCCGCGAGGAAGGCACCGGTTCTCCCGGTCGGGTGAACAGGCCCCGGCTGTTGGTTCGGCCGGGGAGGTTGTGTCCCGCTCGGCGGGGATGCCGTCCCGGCGCGGCCGGGGTGCTAGTAGCTTTGCGTGCATGTCCACTTCAGACGTGCGCGCGCAATCGGAAGCCTCGCCGAGCTCGGTCAAGACCCTCGCTCGCGGTCTGGAGATTCTGCAGCTCTTCTCGGAGGACGATCCGGAGTTGAGTCAGAGCGACATCGCGTCACGGTGTGGCCTGCCGATGCCGACCGTCCACCGATTGGTGGGGACGCTGGTCGGTCACGGGTTCCTCGAGCCGGTCGCGGGCGGTCGAAATCTGCGATTGGGCAGCACCCTGCTGCAGCTCGCGGGACCGTTGATCGCCCGCAGCGATCCGACCGTGGTGATTCGCCCGAAGCTGCACGAGTTGTCGAAGCAGTCGGGTGAAACCACGAACTTGGCCATGTTGCTCGGACCGTGGGTGGTCTACCTGGACGGGGTGACCGGATCGCGCATGCTCACGCCGCAGGCGACGATCGGTGCGCGGATCTCCGCGCACAACACGGCGCTGGGGAAGGTACTGCTCGCCCAGTTGGACGACGCGGAGGTCAAGGAGCGTATCGGTGAAGGTCCGTATCATCGGACGACGAAGCGAACCGCAGCCGATTGGCCCGAGCTGAAAAAGCGGCTGGACGAGGTTCGCAAGACCGGGATCTCGATCTCGGACGAAGAGTACGAAATCGGCCTGACCTCGATCGCGATCGCGTTGCCGCCTCAGTCGGACGGGACCTTGCGCGGGATCAACATCTCGTTGCCGCTCAGTCGCGCGACCGAGGAATTCCGGGTGACGGCGATCGCCATGTTGCGCGACGTGGCGGCAGCGGTCTCGGCGCGCTAACCGCACCGACCTCGAGTGGTTCCAGGCCGCAACTGACTGTTGACGGCCAGTTCTTGCCGTCCGTACTGTTCTCGCTATGCGAAAGTCAATTTCTCTCCCTGAAAGTAATGGCACAACGGGGAGGGCGCAGTCGACCTTCCTGGTGACCCGTGAAGTGCGGCGTGAAGCCGACGACATCTCTTCGTTTCGCTTCGAACGCGCTGATGGCGGCGCTGTGGAGGCATGGGAACCCGGCGCCCATCTGGACTTCACCCTCCCGTCGGGTCTCACTCGGCAGTACTCGTTGTGCGGCGATCCCTCGGATGACCGCAGTTACCTGGTCGCGGTGCTCGACCAGCCCGAGGGTCGTGGTGGGTCTCGCGAATTTCACTCCTCGATCGCCCCGGGGGCGACGATCGAGGTCCGCGGACCGAGGAATCATTTCCCCCTCGTCGACGCCGACTCGTACCTGTTCATCGCGGGCGGCATAGGCATCACGCCGATCCTCCCGATGGCTCGTGCCGCCGCGGCGGCGGGGAAGCGCTGGCGAGTTGTGTACGGCGGCAGGACGACTGAGTCGATGGCCTTCCTCGAGGAACTTCGACAGCTGCAGGGTGACACGGACTTCGTGCCGGAATCCTCGCGCGGCCGGATCGACATTGCGGGGGCGCTCGCTGCCGCTCCGGCTGGTACGCAGGTCTACTGCTGTGGTCCGGAACCGCTGCTGCGGGCCGTCGAGGAGTGCTGTGCGAACCACTCGAATGTGGGCGCCTTGCATTTCGAACGCTTCGGAAGTGCTCGGCTTCCTGGTGACTCGACGCGCCGAGCCGACGATGCCGGCGCCACGTCCGGGCTGGCGCGGTTCGAGGTCGAATTGGCCTTGACCGGGAAGACGATCGTGGTGGACGAGGGGGAGTCGATTCTCGATCGGGTGCTCGAGGTTGCCCCCGACTGGCCGTGGGCATGCCGCGAAGGATATTGCGGCAGTTGCGAAGCCCGTGTTGTCGAAGGTGAGCCGGAGCATCAGGACGACGTGCTCACGGACGAGGAGCGGGCTTCCAACGCGGTCATGATGATCTGCGTCGGGCGTTCCTGCTCGCCACGCCTGGTTCTGGACATTTGACCTTCGCACGCGCGGCCAATTTTCATTGACACTCGCCAATCCGCAGAGCTATTCTCATATAGCAAAAGTTACTTCCATGTAGTGAAACCAAATGGAGTTGAGGCAAGCCTATGACTACGGCAGGCTTTGAGATCGCAAACCCCGCTCTCACGCTCGAGGACACGGCTGCAACGGCAGCCCGCTTGGCGCAGGAGTTTGCAGTCAGCGGCTGCGGAGTGCCGAGCAATCAGGGTTCACCTTCCGACGCCGACTCCCGCGCGGCTTATGCCGCATACGGGAAGGCCGGGCTCATCGGGATGCACTGGCCGCAGCGTTACGGTGGCCGCGGGCTGGACGCACTGTTCACATTTGCCGTCGAGGAACAGCTCGGATACAACTGGCTGCCCCTCTCGAGCTACCTCCTGTCGGTGAAAACCATTGGGAACGCCCTACTTCAGTTCGCCAGCGAGGAAATGTGCCAGATCTTCCTCCCGCAGATCGCCTCCGGCGACATGATCTTCTGCCAGGGGTTCTCCGAGCCCGAAGCGGGCACCGACCTCGCGTCGCTTCGCACGACGGCGCGCCGCGACGGTGACCGGTATATCGTGAACGGCCGCAAGATCTGGACTTCGAGTGCCGAACACGCCGACTGGGTCTACCTCGCAGTCCGGACCGGTTCCACCGAGGCACGTCACCGTGGACTCTCCGTCTTCCTCGTGGACATCACCACGCCGGGCATCGTCGTGGACGTGCACAAGACGCTGGGAGGCGGAACTCTCGGCGAACTGACGTTGACGGACGTGTCCATCCCGGCCGATCAGATCGTCGGCGAGGAGAATGCGGGTTGGGAAATTCTCATGGGCACACTCGATTTCGAGCGTGTCACCAGTGAGAAAGTCGGCATCGTCCTGCGTCTTCTCGACGACATGGCCCCTCTGGTCACGTCGCCGAAGGATCGCGAGATTCTCGCAGGGCTCCGCGGTGACGCGCAGATCGCGCGTCTGCACGGACGCCGTGCGACGGAGCGGCTCGACGCACGACAGGACGCGAGCGCCGAATCCTCGATGGCCAAACTGTCGATCGCCTTGCTGTTGCAGGAACTGGCAGACGCGGCGGTAGAGGTGCTCGGTCCGCGTGCGTTGATCGAAAGCGGCCCGGGCGCAGTGCTCGACGGCAAACTCGCGGCACTTGCGCGCGCAGCGGCGGCGACCACCATCGCAGGCGGTGTGTCGGACATTCAACGCAAGAACATCTCCAGGCGAAGGGTAGGCGCAGCGTCATGACCGTACCGACCGCCAAGCCGCTCGCCGGTCTGCGTGTGCTCGACTACGCGCAGTACGTCGCGGGCCCGTTCGCGGCGATGATGCTGGCCGATCTCGGCGCGGAAGTCATCAAGGTGGAACCCCCGAACGGTGACGCCTGGCGGCACTACGAGCCGTTGACTCCGGATGGCGGACGATGGTTCATCTCGCTGAATCGCAACAAGAAGTCAGTGGTTGCGGACCTGAAAACGGAACGAGGGCAGGACTTCAGTCGTGCGTTGATCCGTACCGCGGATGTGGTGATCCACAACATGCCCCCCGAACGGGCCGCGCGGTTCGGCCTGGATCGCGAAACCGTCAAATCCGTCAACCCCGACGCGGTCTGGTGCTGCGTGTCGGCATTCGGCACCGACGGGCCCGAATCACAGACCCTCGGCTACGACCTGATCGCGCAGGCGGCGTCCGGACTCCTGCTCGCCGACGCGCGCAGCGGTGATCCCGTACCACGTCGATCCGGTGGCATCGCCATGGCCGATCTGACGGCCGGCCTGCTCACCTTCGCGGCGGCGCTCGCCGGTCTCACCGACCGCTTCCGGCGGCACGGCGAGACCGGCGTGTCCAAGGGTTTCGAGGTGTCGCTGCTCGGAGCGTCGTTGGCCGTGCAGGTGCAGCGGTTCGTGTCGGTCGGAGACGGCGGGTTCGACGACGCGCCCGCCATCTGCGACGAGACGAGACTCGAGCAACTGGCCGAAACGGTGACGCAGTCGGACGAACTGGAACCGTACTACCGCTGCTACGGCGCCTCGGACGGATTCATCGCGCTGGCCTGTCTCAATCTGGCGCAGCGCCGGAAAGTCCAGGCGCTACTCGATATCGACGACCCATGGGCGGTCAACCCACAGGCCGAGCCCGCCGACCAGGCGGAACGGGAGATGCGGAGTTCGCTGAAACACCGATTCGCCGAGGTGATCAAGACCGATACCGTCTCTCACTGGATCGCGGCGTTCGAGGAACTCGGCGTTCCCGCCGGGCCCGTTCGCGAGATCACGCAGGCGCACTCTCTACCGCAGGTGCGCGCGAACGGACTCGTGCAGACGATCGAGCAGCCCGAGATAGGTCCCGTCAGCGTACTGGGATCGATCTTCAAGATCGACGGACAGGCCCGACCCGACGCCGGTTCTGCACCGCGTCTCGGCGAACACACTCAGCAGCTGGCCGAACTCGTCAGCGCAACAAACACTTCGGAAGGGATCGCGACAGCGCGATGACTGAGAACATGACGATGACGAAAGACGATGTTCGAGAGTTCGCGTCTTCGTTGAAGAAGATCTGCAGTTCGTTCCCGACGGCGGGATCCTGGGCACCCGATCGTCCCTCGGACGATCGCGACGCCGCGGTGCGCGAGAACCTCTCGCGCGCAGGCTGGTTCGACCTCGCTTCGGAGCAGCAGGGAAGCGCGTTCCTCGGCGCCGGCGCAGTCGAACTCGGACGGGCACTGGTCTCCGTCGACTGCATCGATGCCCTTCTAGGCCACGGCGTGGCCGTGGCATCGTGTGAGAACAGCGACGTCACCTTGGCGAGGTACTCGCAGCCGGGTGACACCGCGTGGCTCTGTGGTCGCGGCGCGGCCCAGCTCGTCGAGGTGGTGGAAGCCACTCCGGTCAACTACATCGACGCACAGGGCGTCTCGATCGTGTCGACCACTCCGATCGCGCACCAGGCCGTCCCGTCCGCGAGTGTGGACGCCTGGTACGCCGCGATGACGGGCTACACCGCCGGTCTGGCCGCGGGCGCGCTCGAGCTGGCACTGAACCATGCCGAGACCCGCATCGCCTTCGGAAAGCCACTGTCCGCCCTGGATTCGGTGGCGAAGAAGCTCGCGGATGCGGCAACTGCGACTGAGGGGCTCCAGATGGCGGCAGAGGACCTGCCGAGTGAGTTCGTGGTGCGCCGTGTGGTCGGTACGGCTGCGGGCGTCGCCAAGGACTGCCACCAGATCGTCGGCGCACTGGGATTCACCCTCGAATTCCCCCTGCAGCGATACTCGCGGCGAATCAAGGCGCTGCGTTCCTGGACGCCCCAGATCGTGGTGGCGCTGGAAGCAGCACGCGAGGGCGTCCGATGACCGGGCACGATCCGCGCACTGTCGTCATCACCGGCGGAGCGAGTGGTATCGGATTCGGCATCGCTCGGCGGATGGTCGACGACGGGCACAACGTCGTCCTCGTCTCTCGTGACATCGACAAACTCCGCAGCGCTGCCGAGCGGCTCGAGGACGGGCCCGGCACCTGTGCTGTTCACGCAGTCGACGTGAGGGATCACGACGGCGTCGCCGCTCTGTTCGAGTCGCTTCACAGTGTGGATGCGTTGGTCAACAACGCGGCAGGCAACTTCACTGCGCCGACCGTCGATCTGTCGTTCGGAGGTTTCCGAGCAGTCGTCGAGATCTCCCTCTACGGCACCTTCAATGCTTCGCAAGCCTTCGCGCGACGTCTGATCCGGGAGTCGCGGCCGGGCGTAGTCCTCAACATCGTCGCGAGTTATGCGTGGACCGGAGCACCGCTGGTGGCCCACTCCGCCGCAGCGAAGGCCGGGATGATCGCCTTCACGAAGTCCGTGGCGCGCGAGTGGGGGCCGAACAACATCCGCGTCAACGCACTCGCTCCGGGGTTCGTCCCGACCGACAACGCGGTGGCCGGCATTCTCTCGACACCCGGAGCGAAGGAGCGAATGCTGGAACTGATCCCGATGGGCCGGTTCGGCACGCCGGAGGACATCGGCGACGTCGCGGCATTCCTGCTGGGTGACGAATCGCGATACGTCACCGGGGCGGTTTTCGCCGCGGACGGTGGCCGATCGGTCGGAGTCTCGATGCACGACGGCGGGGACAGATCCGCCGACACAGAACAAGCGGTAGCCGCCGCGGGAAGGGGTTGAGTCATGACCGATACGCTTGCAACGGAGAGCTTCTCCGTGAGCACGGACGAGACGGCGCGAGTTGCGGAACACCTGGAGGAAGGAAAGACGCTTCCCCTCGAGTGGTACACCTCTCCCGAGGTCGCCGAGGCGGAGAAGAAGGCGATCTTCGCATCCAGCTGGCACTACGTCGGTCGCGCCGCAGATGTCGAAGAGACCGGGATGTTCGTCACCGCCGACATCGGCGACGTCCCCATCGTGATCGTTCGCGATCGGGATGGATCGCTGAATGCCTTCCACAACGTGTGCCGGCACCGCGCGGCCAAGGTCGTACTGGACGAGAAGGGTCAGCGCCGAACACTTCAATGTCACTACCACGCCTGGACGTATGGTCTGGACGGAAGTCTCAAGGGCGCACCGCGTTCGGCGTCCGAGGAGTGCTTTCCGCAGCAGCAGTTGGGGCTGCGCAAGGCGTCCGCGCAGACGTGGGGGCCGTTCCTGTTCGCGCATCTCGACGACTCCCCGGCTGATCTCTTCGACCAATTGGGTGAGGTGCCGGACCTGATCGCCGCTGCCGGGATCGACGTCGACGACCTGAGGTTTCACTTCCGGTCGGAGTACGACATCGCCTGCAACTGGAAGGTCGCGATGGAGAACTACCTGGAGTGCTATCACTGCCCGACCGCGCACCCCGGATTCAGCGACGTGCTGGACACCCAGATGGATGCCTATCAGCTCGAACTGGAGCACACCTTCGCGTGGCAGAACGGACCGTTGCGTCCGCTGCCCGTCAACGCAGTCCCTCGCTCCGAGGGGTACACCGGACGAGACGGAGCGGTTCCGGAAGGTCGATACTTCGCCATCTTCCCCAACCTGAAGATCAACATCAATCCGGGTTTGCCGAACCTGTCGATCGGTCCGATGGTGCCGACCGGTCCCAACGACTGTCACGGGATCCTCGACTACTTCTTCAGCGCGGACGTCACCCAGCAATGGATCGACGACATGCTGGTATTCGACGATCAGGTCGGCGTCGAGGATCGCGTACTGGTGGAGTCGGTACAGCAAGGTATCCGTTCGGGGTCGTTGACCGAAGGGCGGATCATGCTCCAGTCCGAGGCGCTCATCGGCGGGTTCCAGAAGTGGGTGCTCGAGAGGTACTCGGAAGGGACCCGGGGCGCGTGACCTTCGAACTCGCGCCCGGTTCGGCTGCGGTTCGGTACGACTGCCTGTCCATCGGCGGACAATGGCGTCCGCCGGTGGACCCGGCGGTCGCCGAGGTGGTGAACCCGGCAACCGCCCGGGTCTGCGGCGAGGTCGCCATCGGCGGCGCAGCCGATGTCGACCTCGCCGTCGACGCCGCCCGCACCGCAGGGCTCCGATGGTCGCGCACCTCACCTCCGGTCAGAGCACAGCTCCTCGGGGCTGTTGCTGAGCACATTCGACTGCGACGTGACGAGTTCGCAGAATTAATCAGCCTGGAGATGGGCGCGCCGGCCGAAAACGCGCGCGACACGCAGACCGATCTCGCGATCGCCGTGTTCGAGTCCTACGCGAAACTCGTGAACGAATTCGAGTGGGAGGAGGTGCTGGGGAACTCGCTGATCGTCCACGAGCCGATCGGGGTCGTCGCAGCGATCACCCCCTGGAATTATCCGCTCTACCTCGCGTCGGTCAAGATCGCCGCAGCCCTCGCGAGCGGGTGCACTGTAGTCTTCAAACCGAGCATCGACGCACCGCTCGACGGATACCTGCTGGTCTCCACGATCGAGGAAGTCGCACGCGAATGCGGTGCACCGGCCGGTCTTGTCAATCTCGTCCCAGGTCACGGGTCCGTGGTGGGCGCCGCGCTTGTCGCGCATCCGGACGTTGCCGCGGTCTCGCTCACCGGGTCCACGAATGCAGGCAGGCAGGTGTCGATCGCCGCCGCGCACTCGATCAAACGAGTCGGGCTCGAACTCGGTGGGAAGTCCGCCGCGATCATCGTCGACGATGTCACGGACCTCGCCGGGGTGCTGTCTGGTGCCCTGGCCGACGTGTTCTTCAACTCGGGTCAGACGTGTACGTCGTGTGCCCGCCTTCTCGTTCCTGCCGGCCGGTACGACGAAGCTGTGGCGCTGGCGGCCGATATCGCGTCCCGTTGGACGATCGGCGATCCACGACTCGGTGGCGATCACATCGGGCCCGTCGCGACGCGCGCGCAATACGAATCCGTGATCGGCCATCTCGACTCCGGCATCTCCGAGGGCGCACGTCTCGTAGTCGGCGGAGTGTGCCCGCCGGACCGGATTCCTGCCGGGATGGAAAACGGATTCTGGATTCTTCCGACGGTCTTCGCCGACGTCGATCCGGAAATGACAATTGCAACCGAAGAGATTTTTGGGCCGGTCGCCCTCCTGATTTCCTATGAAGACGACGACGATGCCGTGCGGATCGCCAACAATTCGATATACGGGTTGAGCGGTGCGGTGTGGTCCGACGACAACGATCGCGCACTTGTACTCGCGCGACGCCTCGAGACGGGGCGTGTAGTCGTCAACGGTGGATCGTTCAACGTGCTTGCGCCGACCGGCGGGTACAAGCAATCGGGTAATGGTCGAGAACTCGGAATTCACGGCCTCCGTGAGTTTCTCGAGGTCAAGAATATTCAGCGCTGACCCCGGATTTCAGACGAAAATCTCGGTGTCGATTCCGCGTGAAGCCTTGTGACGCCTGTCACTTCGGCGTTACCATGAATAACGAAAGCGGCTTTCATAGATTGAAAGTTTGCAGGCCGGGGTGGTGAGAACCTACCGACTCGAGGCCCTAGAAGGAGCGGATCCGTGAGTTTCGATGCAGTCAGTCGCCGAAAATTTCTCGCGCTCGGCGGCGTGGGCGCAGTAGCGCTCGCACTGGCGTCCTGTGGACGCACCACAGTCCCCGGCGCTCAAATGGTCGGACCCCCGTCCGGTGTCCCGGCGGCGCCGCCGGGCCCCGGCGATGTCGTGCACGGCCGTAGCGGTGGAAGTGTCGTCACCGCGTGGACTGCGGAGGGCAACTCCTATGACGCGCAACTCGGCTACGACCTGCATTCGTGGGAGGCGGTGACCAGCCTGCTCTACCTCCCGCTGTTCCGGTTCGAGGGACAGGCGGGAGGGCCCGCGCCGGCAGCGGCAGCCGCGCTGCCGGAGATTTCCGAGGACGGCACTCGGTACGTTATTCGACTTCGTCCCGACGTCAAGTTTCACAACGGACGTCCCGTCGTCGCCGACGACTACGTGTACGCGTGGCGGCGACTCCTCGATCCGGCGACAGAGTCCTGGGCTTCAGGATATTTCGGCTCGATAGTGGGAAGTGAGGACTATCTCGCCGGCATCTCGACCGCACTTCCGGGCGTCTATGCGGAAGATGATCTCACCCTGATCGTGGAGCTGTCGGCGCCGGACGTCACGTTCACAAGTTTGATGGCCCAGCCGTACGCGGTGGCCCTGCCACGGGAGGAAGTCGAACGGCTCGGTGAGGAATTCAGCCGGATGCCCGTGGGCAACGGGCCGTTCATGATCACGTCGTACGACACAAAGAACCGGCGGTCGGTGTTCGTCCGCAGCCCCTACTATCCGTGGCCGGGACTGCCGTTTCTGGACGAGGTCGTCTATCGATGGGGCATCGATCCGTCGATGCAGTTCCTGCAACTGCAGAACGGTGATGTAGACATTCTCGGCGAGGGGCTCACCCCGACCATCGCCGAGCGGGTGCAGAGTAATCCGGAACTGCGAGAGACGTACACGAAGTTCATCCCCGTTCTGGGGGCGGGCTGGGCGGCTCTCAACGTCGCTACCGACAAGCTCGCGGATCCGCGTGTCCGTCAGGCGCTCAACTGGGCCACCGACAAAGACCAGTTGGCCAAATACTCGCGCGGATTGCAGAAATCCTGGGGGGCGATAATTCCGGAAGACGAACCCGATTACCAACGAATTGTTCCGCCCTACTCGTATGATGTCTCGCGCGCGAAGGCGCTCATGAAAGACGCTGGTGTCGACTCCCTCGAACTCGAATTCTTCTGCAACGATGACGACTATTGGAAATCCGCGAGCCTCGTATTGCAGCAGCAATGGGCTGAGATCAATGTGCATCTCAACATCACGACGCTCAGTAACGCCGCATTCTGGACGGCTTTGGACAACGGTGAAGCGGACGTTTTCGGCAGGCTGTTCTACCAGGTCCAGCCGACGGGGCTGGATATTCTCGCGAGCAATTTTGTGACGGGGGCGTCGTCGAATTTCCAGGGGTATTCCAACCCACGAGTCGACGACCTCGCGGGCCGTTCGCTGGCGAGCCTGACACGCGAAGAGAGCAATGCCCACCTCGCGCGCGCCGAAGCGATCGTGGCCGAGGACGCGCCGGGTGTATTCATCGGCAGTCTCCAGTTCTATGCGATGCGGTCACCGCGGGTACAGAACTACCAAATGAGGGCCGAGACCGGCACCTACTACGACCGAATCTGGGTGTGATGTGAGTACCATTGTTGCGGCCGCTGTTCGGGACGAACACGTCGAAGTGCCGGACAAACCGACCAAGACGGTTCGACGAAGCAAGTTGCTCTACATCGGCCTTTCCCTGCTCGGCCTCCTCATTTTCTTCGCAATGGTCTCGCCACTGCTCGGATCGCCTTACGTGCTCCACCGGGACGGCCTGACGGATCTGGGAAGCCCCCTGGGAATCCTGTCACCCGGCCATCTTGCGGGCACGGACTCGCTCGGCAGGGACCTTCTCGCCCGCAGTGCCTCGGGGCTACGGGCAACTCTCGTCATCGCGATCGCGGCCAACGTCACGTCGATGCTCGTCGGAACGGTGGTGGGTCTGATCGCGGGGTCGTTCGGACCTGTCGTGCAACAAGGGCTGATGCGGGTCGTCGACGTGTTCCTCTCGATTCCCATCGTGCTGTCCGGACTGGCACTTGCCAGTATCGTCGGCCGCGGAATGTGGGGCATTGTAGTTGTGGTGACCGCCCTCTACTGGGCGTGGACTGCGAGACTCGTCTACGGCGAGGTACTGCGTTTGCGCGGTAGAGGATTCGTCGAAGCCGCCGCCGTCCACGGCGTCGGCAGGCTGACGATCCTGCGGCGGCACATTCTCCCGCACATCTCCACCGTTCTCCTCAACATCGCGGCACTCAACGGCGCGGCTGTCGTCGTGATCGGGGCCGGACTGTCCTATCTGGGCGCCGGCATCCAGCCGCCGCAGCCGGAGCTGGGCAATCTCCTGGCCAGCGGGTCCACCGCGATCGACTACGCGCCCCATCTGTTGCTGGTACCGCTTGTCCTGACCATCGCCACGGTTCTGTCGTTCGTGCTCATCGCCGAGGGCATCAACCGTCGCAACTCTCTCTCGGAGCGGCAATCATGGCTCGATATCTGATCACACGGGTGCTCTATGGTGTGCTGACCATAGCGCTGGTGATTCTCCTGACCTTCATGATCCAGTACATGCTTCCCGGCGATCCCGCCCGCACGATTGCCGGGCCACGGGCGAGCGAGGAGGTACTCGCAGCTGTCCGGGACCGGCTGCACCTCAACGATCCACTCGCCCTGCAGCTCTGGCACTACTACTCTTCGGTGTTCGCCGGAGATCTGGGCGAATCCTACACACGACACCGCCCGGTGCTCGACCTGATCCTGGAGAGACTGCCGGCCACCGCACTACTTGCGGTCACGGCACTGGCAGTGGAGATGATTCTCGGTGCGTCCCTCGGGCTCTGGGAGGCATTGCGTCCCACCCGGAGCTGGGCCCTGGCGGCCACCAATGTCGCCCTGCTGTCGATTCCGCCGTTCGCGCTGGGATTTCTGCTTCTGCTCGCTTTCGGCTACCTCGTACCGATCTTCCCCGTGGACGGCGGCACCGGGTTCTCGCACCTGGTACTTCCCGCGCTCACGCTCGGGGTACTCGGCGCTCCCTACTACGCGAATGTCGTTCGAGACGGCATGAAAGATGCCCTCGCCTCGTCCTTCACGCGAACGGCTGTCGCCAAGGGGCTGTCGAGGCGCTACATCGTGTCCCGGCATGTCATCCGCAACGCGCTTCCTCCGTCGATCACGATGCTGGGAATGGACGTCGCGATCATGTTCTCCGGCGTCGTCTTCGTCGAGGCCATCTTCGGCTGGCCGGGAATCGGCGCCCTGCAGACGGAGGCCTTCGCCGACGTCGACCGACCGGTGCTGACCGGCACCGTGATCGTGGCCGCTGTCCTCGTCGTTCTCGGAAACCTTGCCGCCGATCTGATCCGGGCATTTGTCGATCCCCGAGCGAAAGTGGGCGCACTGTGAATGCACCGTCGGGCGCTTCGAGCGCAACCGCGGGCGGCCCTGCGGCCACACCGCGTGCCATCGGCAGCGATGTCATCGTCAGCGATCTTTCGATCTCGTACGGCAGTTACTGTGCGGTCCGCGACGTCGGTTTCGAAATCAAGGCGGGCACCACGATGGCCCTCGTCGGCGAGTCGGGTTCCGGGAAGTCGACGATCGCGCTCGCTGCGAGCAGGCTTCTGCCACGCGGCACGACGATCGATTCCGGCTCGATCTGCGTGAACGGCAGGGACGTCGTGCGGATGCAGGGGAACGCACTGCGCGAGATGCGGGGCGATACGGTGGCCTACCTCGCTCAGGACGCTCTGGCCGCTCTCAATCCGGTGGTTCGCATCGGGCGGCAGGTGAGCGAGATCTACAGCGTTCGCGGGGGCGACAGGAAGTCCGTTGCGGAGGCGAGGGCGATCGCCGCCCTCGCCCAGGTCAACATCAACGATCCGGAGAGGGTGGTGCGGATGTATCCGCACCAACTGTCCGGGGGCATGCGCCAGCGGGTCATGATCGCGATGGCGCTGGCGTTCGAGCCCGCACTGCTGATCGCCGACGAACCGACCACGGCGCTCGATGTCACGGTGCAGGCCGAGATTCTCCAACTGATCGTCGATCTCCAGGCGCGAAATGGTCTGACGTGCCTCTGGATCACCCATGACATGTCGGTGGTCGCCGAGATGGCGGACTCGGTCACCGTGCTGTACGGCGGCCGGATGCTCGAATCGAGTGACGTGTACTCGATGTTCGACACACCGCGGCAGCCCTACACGCGCAAGCTGCTCGACTGTTTCGCCAGCGGGCGCTCCGCGAAGCCGAAAGAAGCGTTCAGCGCGATTCCCGGAAGCCCTTCGGCGCATTCGACCACCAATGGCTGTCCCTTCGCGCCACGGTGCGACCGAGCGGATGATCGCTGCGTCTCGGAGACACCCCCGTCGGTCGAACTCGCCCCCGACCACTGGGTGGCCTGTCACCACCCACTCGACATCGGTACCGACGACGTCAAGACGCCGGCACTCGCCGCTAGCAGAGGTGGACAATCGTGAGTAGCGTCGAGACGCCCCTGGTCGAAGTCCGTTCGGTGTCCAAGAGTTTCGGCTCGGCCAAGGTGCTGGACGGGGTGTCCTTGCTCGTCGAGCGTGGCAAGACCACCAGCCTGGTCGGCGAATCCGGTTCGGGGAAATCCACCCTGGCGCGGATCGTCACCGGCCTGGAGACGTTCGATTCGGGAGAGTTGCTCTTCAGCGGCGCGCCCCGCCCGCGCCGGGGGAAGGCGGCGCGTGAGTTCCGGCGTACCGTCGGGGTCGTCCTCCAGGACCCCTACGACTCGATCGATCCGAGATTCACGGTCGGTGAGGTTGTCGCCGAGCCGCTGCGCGCTCAGAAGCGATACCGCGCAGGCGGAAAGGAACGGGTCCGCGAACTACTCGATCAATGCGGGATGTCGGAGGTGGGAACGGACGCTCACGTTCATCGGCTGTCCGGCGGACAGCGACAGCGAATCTGCATCGCGCGTGCGTTGGCGACGGATCCCGACTTCATCGTGTGCGACGAACCGACGTCGGCCCTCGATGTGTCCGTGCAAGCCCAGATCCTGAATCTCCTTCTGCGGTTGCAGCGCGAACGGGGACTGGCCTACCTCTTCATCACGCACGACATCGACGTGGTCCGGCGGATCAGTGACCGTGTCGCGGTGATGCACCGAGGCAGAATCGTCGAGAGCGGATCTGCGCACGACGTCACGCAGAATCCGCAGGACGCCTATACCCAGCGACTATTGTCCGCGGTCCTGGGTTCCTCACCGCACACACGAAAACTCTCGTATCCGTACTCGTCACACACCTCCTAGGACGGACATGTTCGAATTCACCGCAATCGATTCCTCGCTCGCAATGAGCGACGGGGTCCCGCTTGCGTTCACGTTGTACCTGCCGGTCACCGACGAGCCGGTTCCCGTGCTGCTCGAGGCGCTGCCCTACCGCAAGGACGATCTGCTCGAACGGGTGCACTACGAGCGATTCTGCACAGAGTTCGGGTTCGCCGTCTGCCGGGTCGATGTGCGCGGCACCGGTTCGTCGGGCGGACTGGCCACGGACGAGTACCCGCTCAGCGAACTCGACGACATGGCGATTCTGATCGAGTGGCTCGCCGGACAGGAGTGGTCGAACGGATCGGTCGGTATGTTCGGCTGGTCGTACAGCGGCTTCAATTCCCTGCAAGTGGCCGCCGCACGTCCGGCAGCGCTGAAGGCGATCGTGCCGATCTACTCCTCCGACGACCGCTTCAACGACGACGTGCACTACATGGGCGGCGCGATGCGTGCCCTCGACCTCGTCGACTACCCGTCGTTCATGATCGCGATGAATGCCATGCCACCGGTCCCGTCGCTGTGGGACGGTGACTGGCGGGAGGAGTGGCGACACCGGATCGAGAGCAATGAGCCGTGGGTCTTCACGTGGCGAAGCGAGCAGCGCCGGCAACCGTATTGGCAGGACGGCTCGGTTCGACCCGACTACGCCCGCATCACGTGCCCCACCATGATCGTGGCCGGGTGGGCGGATGGGTACCGCAACAATACGTTTCGCACGGTGGAGGCTCTGGAGAACGCGGGGACCCCGTGGAAACTGCTGATCGGACCGTGGAGTCACATGGGCGCGGAGCTGTCCCTTCCCGGTCCCTGGATAGATCTGACCGCAGAGATGGCCAGGTGGTTCGATCGGTGGCTCCGCGACGAGCAGAACGGGATCGACGCCGGACCACCGGTCACGATCTTCCACCGGCGCTCGACCGCTCCGGAACCGGATCTCCGTGAGGTCAACGGGACGTGGCGCGACCATGCCGGACTGCCGCTCGCGGACACGAAGACACTCGAATTCGATCTCGGCACCGGTTGCAGCACCCATGCGGTGATCGGTGACGTCGGAACCGCCGCGTGGAACAGCTGCGCGGGATCGCTACCCTGGGGCCAGCCGACCGACCAGAGGTACGACAACGCCGCGTCGATGACCTGGGACTGGCCCGCGGACGACCTTCATCTCTACGGTCACCCGCGGCTGCGGTTGAGAGTGCGCGCCGATCAGCCGGTCGCGTTCGTCTCCGCCAAGCTGTGTGACGTGGCCCCGGACGGGACATCGTCACTTATCACGCGCGGCTTGCTGAACCTCACCCACCGCGGTGGGTACGACAGCGACCCGGTGGCGCTCGAGCCCGGCGGATGGGTGGATGTCGAAATCGAACTCGAAGCCACCGCATGGAGTCTCGACGAAGGCAGGCAGCTCCGTCTCGCCGTCACCGGAAATGACTGGCCGAACGTGACGGCGCCACCCCGGCCCGTGACTCTCGAGATCGACCGGGAGGCGTCGAACCTGCTGTTGTCGGTGATGGAGTCGCTCGACGATCTTCCCGAGTCGAACCTGCCCCATCTGCGTCCCGAGTCGTTGCAGACCGGCGACGGCGTGACCTGGAGAGTGGAGCGTGACGTGCTGGCGCGCACAACCACCTGCAGCACGGCACACGGCTCGCGGTGGACGAGCACCAAGGGCTTCCCCTGCAGCGAGGAGTACCGCGGAGAGGTCACGCTCGATCTCCGCACGTTCGATCAGCGCATCGAGGCGTTCGCCCGGTTCGAGGTCGACTATCCCGAGGGCAGGACGGCGACACAGTCGACAATGACCGTCACGACGTCGCCCACCCATTTCGACCTCGACGTTTCGGTCGAGGCCTTCGACGACGGAGAGCCCTTCGCGCAGAAGCAGTGGCACCACACCGTTCGCCGAGACCTCGCGTGATCCCGGCTGACAACTCTCGACCGTCCCGATCTATTACCCCTTCCCGTTGGAGTGTTTGATGTCTTCTTTTCCTGTTTCCGGTGAGCTCGCTGTTCGCGCTGCCGAGGTCCTGGCGCGGCTCGGGGCCGACGCCCCGTCCAGTCCCGATGGTCCCGTGGTGTCGCGGAGTCCGATCAATGGTGAGGTGATCGGCCGGCTGGAGGCCAGTACCGCACGCGAGGTCGACGACGCGATCTCGTCGGCCGCGCGCACGTTCGCCGACTGGCGGCTGGTGCCCGCACCGCAACGCGGGGCGGTCGTCGCCCGCCTCGGTCAGCTGCTGACAGAACACAAGGACGACCTCGCGTACCTGGTGACCGTCGAGGCCGGAAAGGTCACCTCCGAGGCGCTCGGCGAAGTGCAGGAAATGATCGACATCTGCGAGTTCGCGGTCGGACTGTCGCGCCAGTTGTACGGCAAGACGATGGCCTCGGAACGGCCGGGGCACCGGCTGTCGGAGACCTGGCATCCGCTCGGGGTGGTCGGGGTGATCTCGGCGTTCAACTTCCCCGTCGCAGTGTGGTCGTGGAACACCGCGGTTGCCCTCGTTGCCGGAGACACCGTGGTCTGGAAGCCCTCGGAGATCACCCCGCTCACCGCACTCGCCTGTGACGCGCTGCTGCGCCGGGCCGCCGCCGACGTCGGCGCCCCCGCCGGAATCCACCATCTGATCCAGGGCCCGCGCGAGGTCGGGGAACGACTCGTCGACGATCCCCGCGTCGCCCTGCTCAGTGCCACCGGATCGGTGCGGATGGGCCGCGAGATCGGCCCCAGGGTCGCCGCCCGCTTCGGGCGCAGCCTGCTCGAACTCGGCGGCAACAATGGGGCCGTCGTCACCGAGCACGCCGACCTCGACCTCGCGATACGCGGCATCGTGTTCTCGGCCGCCGGCACCGCCGGACAGCGCTGCACCAGCCTGCGCCGGCTCATCGTGCACTCCTCCGTCGCCGACACACTTGTCGACCGCATCCGCAAGGCCTACGAGCAGCTTCCCATCGGCAGCCCCCTCGACGAGACCACCCTCGTCGGGCCACTCGTCCACCGGGCGGCGTTCACCGCCTTCTCAGACGCCCTCGAGAAAGCGAAAGCCGACGGCGGCGAAGTCGTCACCGGTGGCGGAACCCGCTTCGCCGATGAACTCGACGACGCCTATTACGTCGAGCCGGCCCTCGTCCGGATGCCCGCGCAATCCTCGGTCGTGCACGAGGAAACGTTCGCCCCCATCCTCTACGTTCTGACCTACGACGACTTCGAGGACGCGATCGCGTTGCACAACGAAGTACCGCAAGGACTGTCGTCGGCGATCTTCACCACCAACCAACGCGAAGCGGAACGGTTCCTGTCTGTCGACGGCTCCGACTGCGGCATCGCCAACGTCAACCTCGGCACCTCCGGCGCCGAGATCGGCGGTGCATTCGGCGGCGAGAAGGAAACTGGCGGCGGGCGCGAATCCGGCTCCGACGCATGGAAAACCTACATGCGACGATCCACCAACACCGTCAACTACTCCACCGAACTCCCACTCGCCCAGGGCGTCAACTTCCTCTGACGCAGGAACGTATCGAGCTGAACGATAAGGAAATGCGATGACACATCTTCGATCCGGCACCCAGTGGAATTCGGTGAGCGCGTGGGACGACGATCCGGTGGTCGCGTCGTGGAACGGTCTTCCGGTGTTGGAACAGAACGTCACGGCCGACGTGTGTGTTGTCGGCCTCGGTGGGTCGGGTCTCGCGGCGATCGGCGCCCTGGTCGAACGTGGGCTGCAGGTTGTCGGTGTCGACGCCGGGCGGGTCGCGGCTGGCGCGGCGGGCCGCAACGGCGGCTTCCTCCTGGGCGGCCCGGCGACGTTCCTCCACTCGTCCCTCACGACGTGGGGGACGTCGTCGGTCGATCTCTATCGCGCAACTCTTCTCGAGTTGGACCGGCTTGCCGAGGTGCTGGGTCCGGAGGTCATCGCACGGACAGGCTCCGTTCGCCTCGCGGGATTGCCCGGCGAACCTGTCGACGACGCCGAGGCCGCCGACCGTGTGGCGGAACTCGCGGATTGCGCGGCACTGGCAACGGTGCTGCGTGACAACCGCATCGCTGTCGAAGAATACGACGGCGAGCTCGGTCGCGGCCTGTTTCTGCCCGACGACGCGGCCATGAACCCCTCTCGCCGAGCTCTGGGGCTGGCGTCGCTCCTTCGGGGACGGGCCGGCCTGTACGAGCACTCGGCTGTCACCTCCGTGGAGAGTGGGAGGGTGACAACAGAACACGGTTCGGTCTGTGCGCCGATAGTCATTGTCGCGGTGGACGGCAAACTCGAACAGGTCCTCCCGGACTTGCAGGGGCGGGTCCGGACGGCACGCCTGCAAATGCTCGGGACGGCGCCGGGGCTGCCCGAACGACTGCCGTGCCCTGTATACGGACGCTGGGGATACGACTACGCCCAGCAAGCGAAGGATGGGCGCCTATTCGTCGGGGGCGGGCGAGACCGTTTCGTCGACACCGAGTGGACATTCGACACTTCACCCACTCCGGACGTCCAGGGTTACATCGAACGTGTAGCGGAACGTATGGCGGGCAAGCCCGTCGGCGTCGTTCGGAGATGGGGAGCGTCCGTAAGTTACACCACCGACGGCCGACCCCTCTGCTCCGAGGTTCTTCCTGGTGTCATCGCGATCGGTGGGTACAACGGGACGGGAAACCTGGTGGGTCCCGTTGCTGCGCGTGCGGCTGTGGCACTGGCCCTCGACTCGACGACACCCCCGGTGTACTTCTCCGCGTAGCCGGCGAGGGGAGGGCCGATGGCCCTCCCCTCGATCGACGGGGCGCGAGCGTTGTATTCCGTTGTGTCAAACTGTGAATCGGTTGACGTCGAACAACTCCAAGGGAAATGCAGGGGTCGATCCGCGACTGAGGTCGGCGGCGATCTCCCCGATCACCGGTGCAAATTTGAAACCGTGACCAGAGCACGCGGACACGACTGTTACGTTCCTGTAGGCGGGTGGATTGCCGATGACGAAGTGGCCGTCGGGTGTGTTCGTATACATACACACCGCGGCCCGCGCTGGGCGCGAACTCAATCCGGGAAGATACCGACGAACGAGGTCCCGCAAGGGAGCGGTGTCCTCGTCATCGACCACACGATCCAACTCGTCAGGGTCGGTCTCGCGCCCGCCGAGATGGAGCGCGATCTTGACCGTCTCGCCATCCATGGTGGGGAAGCCGTACCACCTACCCTCCGTGCTGTCCCTCAGAAAGACCGGGAACCGGTCCGGCCCGAACTGTGTCGGATCCTCGGCCGGGAACCATGCCAGGATCTTGCGCTCCACAGTCAAGGGGAGCTGGGCGGCCGGGAGGAGGCCGGGAATCCAGGCGCCGGCCGCGACCACGACGTGGTCGGCTCGAATGACCTCGTCGTCGAGCCGCACGAGCACCGTGTCACCGGGACCGTCGTCGATACCCAGGACGCGGTTCTCGGGACGCACCGAGGCACCCAGCTCGCACGCACGGCGCGCGGCACCGGCGATCGCCAACTCCGGCCTGATCACGCCGGCGTCCTTCTCCCAGATGGCCGTATCCCCCTGACGTAATCGCTGAGTAGGAAACCGGGTACCGAACTCGGCCGGGTCAAGAATCTCCTGGGTGAGTGCGTGCACCTCGGCCGCTTCGAGGGCGCCACCCACGATCATGCCGGTCGAGGGGCCGATGCTGAGGCCCCCGGTCATCGTCAAGACGGGTTCACCGGTTTGCTCACCGAGTTCCCGCCATCCTCGGAGTGCGGCCCGGAGCATCGGGACATACGCCGGATCCTCATGATATGCGGTTCTGAAGATGCGCGACTCGCCGTGCCCGGAGCCACGATCGTGCCCGGGAGTGAACTGCTCGAGACCGACGGCAGGAACACCCCGCTCCGACAGTCTCCACATGATTGCGGAGCCCATCGTGCCGGTACCTATCACCGCGACACCGGTCCTCGTCGTGGTCATCGAGCACGCACCAGTGTGTATTCACGGGCGGAGCAATTGGTCATGATCACAGTGGCCTCTCGAATGTGCGGTGCGTCTGTCCCGGCAGATAGTGGTGCCGTCTCGCCACTAGCGCACGTTGACGCGGTGTTCCCTTCCGATCTGCGTCAGACATTCTCGCAGTGACGCGTCCTGCTGCGCGCGATACAGCGCCTCAGGGGTGTGCACTTCCCGTTCGAGAGCGCCTGCGAACCAGTCGATGGTGTAGTCGGCACCGGTGTTCGTCGTGTCCTTCGTGCCGTTGCCGGACAGGTTTGACTGGAAGATCCCGGCCGCGCTGCGTGGAAGGAAGTCCTCGTACACGATCGGAGTGGCCACGAGTGTTCCCGACCGAACCAGTGCGGCCGGATCGCGATCAGCCACACCGGAGGGGGAGTGCGCGTCGCCTACGCGGTACGTGAAATACGCGAGCGCATCCTCCTCGAGACCTGCTTCCGTGGTGGGGAAGTCGGAGGCATCCCACACCGACCTTCCGGCGTCCTGCCACGTCGAACCATTGCGTGCGGCGGCATCCGTCTCCGCCATCAGCGCGTCGTACCGTTCCCGGCCGCGGGGAGTGAGCGCGATTCCGCGCGACTCGA
Organism: Rhodococcus sp. T2V; assembly: GCF_029269925.1. NCBI lineage: Bacteria > Bacillati > Actinomycetota > Actinomycetes > Mycobacteriales > Nocardiaceae > Rhodococcus > Rhodococcus sp. T2V. The sequence continues at coordinate 68,348 of NZ_JARJBD010000015.1, read as the reverse complement.
CCTCACCGAACCGCACCCGCAGTGTGCCGTCGACGACCTCTCCGTTCGATTTACGGAACTTGCGGGGCTCGGCGAGGGCCCGGAACGAGGTTTGCCGGAGCAGAACGTCGGGGCCGTTCCATCTCGGCGGGCCCTGGATCTGGTCGATCATCTTCAGGCCGCGTCGCTGCATCCGGGTATAGAGCTCGTCGATGTCCAGGACTCGCGGGGTCAAGTGATTGATGTGGGTTCGGGTGACTCCGCCGATGTCGGCGGCCACTGCCGAGACCTGCTCCAGTTCGGCGTACCACGCACGATCGGTCGGCTCGGACGACAACTCGAATGCGGAAGTCGCCAAGTGGACGAACGTATCGGCCTCGGCGGAGGGAAGGCCGCGTTCGGCGACGGCACGCTCGGCCATCGTGAGTAGTTCCTCCCCGAACAAAGTGCGTCGACCGAGGAACGTCTCGAGCCGGATCTGCAGGTCTTCGGAGAAGAAACGGCGATCGTCGACCGCGAGCATCGACGTGAACACGCGAAACGGGTTGCGTGCGAGTTCGTCGGCGTCGATCGGCCGGAAGGCCGTCGAGACGACCGGAACTGCGCTCCGCGCTGCGTCGCGCAGGTCGTAGAACCCGACGGGGTGCATACCGAAACCGGCGAAGATCGTGCCGACCTCGCGGAGTTCCCGGGGAGTGCCCACGCGGATCGCGCCGTGTCTCTCGGCCGTCACCCGGCCGATGTCGCCAAGCCGCTCCGCGTCGTCGCGTCCGGCGACGACGGCGGTGTTGATGTCCTCGCACACGTCGACGAGTGTGGCATAGGCCGGTACCTCACGGCCGTACATCGAGGACAGAGCGGCCGCGAATCGCGCCCGCAGCTGCCATGTGGGGATTACGGTCATACTTCTCATGCTCCGATCGGTGTCCCTGTTATGCGTTATGCGTTCGCGCGGATCTGACCTCGCGCCACCATCGCGGCACGCACCCGCGACTGGGCGATACGACGAGCGGCATCGTGTGGCAGGGCGCAGTGCGCCGCGACCTCGTCGAGGACCTCGCTGGTATTGGCCCGGAGTCGCTGGGAGACGAGGTCGAGCACGGCTTTACCTTCCGGGCGGAACGGGGAGTAGCGGGCCTCCATGGCGACACCGGCCGCCACGATTCCTCCGGCGTTGGCGACGAAATCCGGAACGACCAGTACGTCGTTGCGCGCAAACACCTTCAGCGCCTCCGGGCTGGCAGGCAAGTTGGCGCCTTCGACGACCAGCGTGGCCTTGACCTCGCGGGCGGCCTGTTCGTCGATGACGTCCTGCAAGGCGGCAGGGACCAGGACGTCACAGTCGACGAAGATCTCACGCCCTGCGGGCAGGACGGTCGCGCCCGGGTAGCGCTCGACCAGGTGATCACCGAAATCAGCCTTCAGTTTCAGCAGTAGAGCAACATCGAGGCCATTCGGGTCATGAAGGGCGCCCACTGACGTCGACACGGCCACGACCGTGGATCCGAACGCGGCAAAGCGCTCGGCCGCGGCGGAACCCACAGCGCCGAAACCCTGGATGGAGATCCGTGCGTTGCCGAGGTCGATGCCCCGGCGTTCCGCGGCGACCTGAGCGGACTCGGCGACACCGAAGCCGGTCACACCCAGCTGATCGTAGGGAACACCGCCGAGTTCGTGCGGGCTGCCGACCGCCGCGCCTCGGTCACCGAGTTCGTCCTGGAAAACGGCCGCGTCGTTCTCGGTGAGCCCCATGTCGAGTCCGAGGACGTACTCGCGTGGTACTTCGTTGGACAGCTTGCGGGCAAAGGCCCGGAGGATCTCTTCCTTGTTCGCTGCATTCGGATCACCGGCGATTCCCGCTTTCGCCCCGCCGTGGAACATGTCGACACCTGCCCATTTCCACGTCATCACCCGTGCGAGGCGTGCGATCTCGCCGACGGTGACGGTAGGGCTCATCCGCGTTCCGCCCTTACCGATTCCGCGGGCCGTGTTGTCGATGACGAGCACGCCTTTCATACCCGAACGGCGGTCGGAAACGACCACCACCTTCTCGGGACCCCAGTCGTCGATCTGAGAGAGTAGGTCGGTCATGATCGGTGTGCTCCTGTGCTGCGTAGTGTTTGACCGTCGACCGGTTCCGGCCGACGGCGATATCGTGGACGTCTGTTCTCGACTCGAAGGATGACGCGACATGCTCAACCCAGTTCATCTGCGGACACTCCAAGTGGTGACCGAGACCGGATCGTTCGCGGCGGCGGCTCGCGAGCTCGGATACACGGCCTCGGCGGTGTCGCAGCAAATGGAGGCGCTCGAAAGAGCTTCCGGTATGCGTCTTTTCGATCGTGAGGCGCGTGGGGTCAAGGTCACCGAGATGGCGAGAATGCTGACCGAACGCGCACGGGGAGTTCTGGCCGAGCTCTACGAACTCGACGCCGACGTGCGAGGGATCGCCACCGGGCGTACCGGTCGGCTCCGCGTCGGATGCTTCCCGACCGCGGGCGTACGCATACTGCCGTCGGCGTTGTCGAACCTGCGGGAGACCCATCCGGCAGTGGAGGTGTCCCTTCGGATCGGGGAGCCGAAGGACACCGTGCCCATGATCGAATCCGGCGAACTCGACATCGCGTTCACCTACGAGTACGCGGCGCTGCAGCCACGATGGTCCGATGCAGTAGTCGAAAAGCCCTTGATTGTAGAGGATCTGGTATTCTTGAGCCCCTCCGATGAGGGGATTCGTGAGGCCGCGGACATCGAGCGCGCCAGCACGTTGCAGTGGATCTCCAGCGGCGCCGGCACCGCCGGTGAGCTGACGATGTACCGCATCTGTGCGGACATGGGATTCGTCCCCGAGCTGAACCTCCGAACCGAATACTACGATCTCGTCACGGAATTCGTCGGTGCAGGGCTCGGAGTGGCAATCGTCCCCGGACTGGGAATCCTCGAACACCCGAATGTGTCCATCGCGCCGCTGCACTCTCCCTGGGCGCGCCGCACGGTCGCGTTGGTTCACCGCCGGAACCCCAGCAACCCGCTGATACCGGTGGTCGTCGACTCCTTCGTGGAAACGGTGACCACGCACGATTGGGGTCGGTACATCACCGTGGCGGTGCTTTGAACGTCTCGAGATATCCACCGTGATCCCTTCCCGTAGCCTGCGCGTGGTCACCGATGCATCAACCATGCACGACCGGGCGGACGACTGACAGTGCTGGAGCGCCCGACCTGGTGACCCTCAGGGCAAGTTCTGCTTAATGACAAAAAGAGCAGGCCCGGGGCTTGCCTGCCGTCATCGGGGCCCGCCAGGGCACCGCGACCCCAGTATTCTTCGTGGTGACTGTCACGGCCTGCCGCGAGGAACAGTCGACCTTACGGTGAGGCATCGAGACTCTGATCCTGCGACCCTTGCCCGTCGCTCGGCGCCACAGGATGATCGGGGGATGGCCGAACAGATCGACGACTACTTCACCTCTGTGGTGTCGGGGCTTGTCCGCGGGAAAAGCAGCACCGGGGTCCGTCCGGAGGATCCGATCCGGCCCCCGTCCCCGTTGTCGGTGCAGGCCACTCTGGACCTCTTCGACGCTCAGCTCGGCAGCAGGCATCTCGATCTGGCGGCCCGGTGGTTGCGGTCGCAGGGTAAGGGTTTCTACACGATCGGTTCCTCCGGGCACGAGGGCAATGCCGCCGTCGCCGCCGCGCTGCGTCCGACCGATCCCGCTCTGCTGCACTATCGTTCCGGTGGATTCTTCCTCGCGCGGGCGCAGCAGGTGGACGGCAGTGATCCGCTCCGCGACGTCCTCCTCGGCGTCGTGGCGGCGACGGAGGAGCCGATCTCGGGTGGTCGGCACAAGGTGTTCGGCCGCCACGATCTCGGCATCATTCCCCAGACCTCCACCGTCGCTTCGCATCTGCCGCGTGCGGTCGGTGTCGCGTTCTCGATCGCCCGGGCGCACAAACTCCACGTGCCCTCGCCGTGGCCGGCCGACGCGGTGGCCGTGTGCAGTTTCGGGGACGCGTCCGCGAACCACTCGACCGCCGTCGGCGCGATCAACACCGCCGTCCACTCGGCCTATCAGGGGTTGCCGCTCCCGTTGCTGTTCGTCTGCGAGGACAACGGGATCGGGATAAGCACCAGGACGCCGACGGGGTGGATCGCCGCGAATTTCGGTGAGCGGGCGGGTCTGGAGTACTTCGAGGCGGACGGTTCCGACCTGCCGGCGGCGTACGCCACCGCAAAGCGTGCCGCCGACTGGGTGCGCGTGCACCGCAAGCCGGCGTTCCTGCACCTGCGGACCGTCCGGTTGATGGGTCACGCCGGATCCGATCTCGAGTCCGCGTACCGGACGTCCGCCGAGATCACCGCGGACTTCGACCGGGACCCGGTGCTGTGCACCGCAAGACTTCTGATCGAAGGCGGACACCGCGGCCCCACCGAGATCCTCGCGCGCTACGAGGACACACGCGCGAAGGTCCTCGGACTCGCCCGGGAGGTCGCCGAGCTACCTCAACTGGACAGTCCCGCGGCGGTGATGAGGCCCCTCACCGACACCGCCGAGCAGGCCGCCGGGGCGGTGCCGGAGCGCGTCGACCCGGCCGAGCGCGCGGAGTTCGTCGGATCGCCGCTGCCGGAGGAGGAAGGCAGGCTGACTCTCGCGCTGTCGATCAACCGTGCCCTGCTCGATGTGCTCGCCGGCTGCCCCGAGGCGCTGGTGTTCGGTGAGGACGTGGCCCGAAAAGGTGGGGTGTACGGGGTGACCCGGGGCCTGATGAAGAAGGCCGGATCGGCGCGCGTGTTCGACACCCTGCTCGACGAGCAGGCGATCCTGGGTCTTGCGTTGGGTGCGGGGGTGTCCGGGTTGCTGCCCATCCCGGAGATCCAGTACCTGGCGTATCTGCACAATGCGGCCGACCAGATCCGCGGGGAGGGTGCGACGCTGCAGTTCTTCTCCGACCGGCAATACCGCAATCCGATGGTGGTGCGGATCGCCGGATACGGGTATCAGAAGGGCTTCGGCGGGCACTTCCACAACGACAACGCCGTCGCCGCACTGCGCGACATCCCCGGCGTGGTGGTGGCGTCGCCGTCCCGCCCCGAAGACGCCGCGGCCATGCTGCACACCTGTGTGGCGGCGGCGCGGACCGCGGGCGCGGTGTGCGTGTTCCTGGAACCGATCGCGCTGTACCACATCAGGGATCTGTACGACGACGGCGACGGGCTGTGGCTGGCACCGTACCCGGACCCCGCGACGCAGGCCGAGAACCACGTTCCGATCGGCTCGGCCCGCACCCACGGTGACGGCACCGACCTGACGATCGTCACCTACGGCAACGGCCTGCGGATGAGCCTGCGGGTCGCGCGGAAGCTCGAGCGGGCGCACATCGCCGCCCGGGTGGTGGACCTGCGCTGGCTCGCACCGCTGCCGGTGCAGGATGTCGTCCGGGAGGCGCACGCCACCGGCCGGGTGCTCGTGGTCGACGAGACCCGCACGTCGGGGGGTGTGTCCGAGGGCGTGGTCGCCGCGCTGGTCGACGAGGGCTTCACCGGGCCGCTCGCGAGGGTGACGAGCGAGAACAGCTTCATCCCACTCGGCGACGCCGCGCTCGAGGTGCTGCTGTCCGAGGACACCATCGAGGCCGCGGCGGTCGCACTCGTGAGCCGCTAGCACCGGCATCCCTCGCGCTTCCGTATGACGGCAACGTCAACCGGTATCCCCTCCGCCATTGCCAAGCCGTCGTGCGGTCGGGCATGTTCGAACTGCATCTCTCCACACGGCGGACAGGAACTTTTCATGAGTGGCGATCAGCTACCCCACATCGTGGTGATGGGGGTGACCGGCTGCGGGAAGACGACAGTCGCGCAGCAACTTTCCGCACTGACCGGCCACCGGTTCCTCGACGCCGATGACCTGCACCCGCCGTCGAACGTCGCGAAGATGGCCGCCGGGATCCCGCTGACCGACGACGACCGGGCCCCGTGGCTCGGCGTCGTCCGGGACCGGCTGCAGGAGCTGTCCGGGCAGGGGCGCCGCGGTGTGGTGGCGTGCTCGGCGCTGCGCCGCCGCTATCGGACGATCCTCGGCGACGTCTCCGACCCGGTGCTGTTCGTGCACCTCACGGGAGACCAGCAGGTGATCCGCGGCCGGATGCAGGCACGGAGCGGGCACTTCATGCCGCCCGCACTGCTCGATTCCCAGTTCGCGCTCCTCGAACCGCTCGACGCCGACGAGTTCGGCATCGCACTGGACGTCGCTCCGGCGCCGCACCTGATCGCCCGCGCCGCCGTCGACTACCTGCACACTGAACGAAAGGTCGCCACACAGTGAGTTCGCATCGGAGTTTCGACGTCGAGGGCAAGATCGCGCTCGTCACGGGGTCGAGCCGGGGAATCGGATTCGCACTCGCCAACGGACTCGCCGAGGCGGGCGCGGAGGTCGTGCTCAACGGACGCGACGCGGAAGCCCTGGAACGCAGTCGCGACGAGATCGTGAAACACACCGGCGCGACGGTCCACACCTGCGCCTTCGACGTGACCGCCCCGGAGGAGGTCGCCGCCGCCGCGAAGCGGGTCGAGAACGAGATCGGCCCCGTCGAGATCGTCGTCAACAACACCGGCGTCCAGCACCGCAGCCCCCTGCTCGAATTCGGCGACGACGACTTCCGTCGTGTTCTCGACACCAATCTGAGCAGCGCCTTCTTCGTCGGCCGCGAGTTCGCGCGGGCGATGGTCGAACGCGGGCACGGCAAGATCGTCAACATCTGCTCCGTGCAGAGTGAACTCGGCCGGGCGGGCATCGCGCCGTACGCCGCCAGCAAGGGCGGGCTGAAGATGCTCACCCGCGGAATGTGCGCCGACTGGGCGCCATTGGGACTGCAGACCAACGCCATCGCGCCCGGCTACTTCGACACCCAGCTCACCGAGGCGCTGGTGAACGACGCCGAGTTCAGCGCGTGGCTCACGAAACGCACGCCCGCGGGACGGTGGGGACGCACGGACGAACTCGTGGGTGCACTGCTCTTCCTCTCCTCGCCGGCGTCGGACTTCGTGAACGGCCAGATCCTGTATGTCGACGGCGGACTGACCGCCGTAGTCTGATCCCCACCCGACCGACTCGAAAGACGAAGATGCCGAACACCGCAACGCCCCGCATCCACCTCGGACCGCACCCCGACGCAGCCCTGATGCGGGGGATCGAGAGGGGCGGCGGCGTACTCGCCCCGCTCGACGACGCCGAGGCCGTCGTCTGGGCGCAGGGCCCCGACACGTTTCCGGCGGAACTGCCGGACTCCGTGCGCTGGGTGCAGCTGCCCTCGGCGGGAGTGGAGCCCTGGATCTCCGCGGGCATCGTCGACACCGACCGGGCCTGGACGTCCGCGGCCGGCGCCTACGCCGGCAACGTCGCGGAACACGGCGTCCTGCTGCTCCTGGCCGGGGTTCGGGCCCTCACCGAGCAGGTGCGCGCGACGTCGTGGCGCAAGGCCGAGTTCGACCCCCAGGTGGGCACGCTGCGCGGGGCGACGGTCGCCATCGTCGGCTGCGGCGGCATCGGTCGTGCGATGATCCCGCTGCTCGCCGCGTTCGGTGCGGACGTGCTGGCGGTCACTCGCTCGGGCACCCCGGTCCCGGGCGCGTCCGAGACGCTGCCGGCCGACCGGACCTCGGAAATCTGGTCCAGAGCAGATCATTTCGTCATCGCCGCACCGGCGACGTCGGCCACCGCTCACCTCGTCGACGAGGCCGCGCTCGCCCAGATGAAATCGACGGCGTGGATCGTCAACGTGGCGCGCGGTTCCCTCATCGACACCGAGGGTCTGGTCCGCGCGCTGCGCGCCGGGTCGATCGGCGGCGCCGCACTCGACGTCACCGACCCCGAACCGCTGCCCGACGGGCATCCGCTCTGGACCCTGCCGAATGCGATCATCACCCCGCACGTCGCGAACCCCGCGACCGGACTGACCGGGTTGCTCGCCGATCACGTCGCGACCAACGTCGAACGCTTCGCCGCGGGCGCGCCCCTGCTGGCGCCGATCGATCCCGCCCGGGGTTACTGAGGGCCGCGTTCGGCTTCCGAACTGGTCCTGATGTAGTTGGACACGACACTGCGCAGCACCTCGCGCACCGCCTCCGCCGGTCCGGACAGCGGCTGATTGGCGGGTGTTCCGAGGGAGACCTGGACTTCGATCGACGGTTCGATGCGGCGGAGTTCCAGGTTCTCCACGTTCATGATCCGGCGTGCCACCGAGAACGGTAATACCGTCGCGCCCAGTCCGTTTCGGACGGCCTGCGCCATCAGCGTCACCGATTCCACCTCGCCGACCACCCGCGCGTGCTCGAAGGCGTGCTCGTACGCCTGCTCCACCACCTTGCGGATCGTGTGCATCGGGCCCGGCAGCAGCAGTGGCAGATCGACGAGGTCCTTGATGGCGACGGCCGTCCCGGTGTCGCCGGGCAGTCCGGTGCCCGCCGGGGCGACGACCATCAGTTCCTCGGTGAGTAGACGCTCGAAGTTGACGCCCTTGATCGGCCCGGCGTCGTACAACAGGGCCATGTCCATCCGGCCCGTCATCATGGCCTCGCTCAGCACACCGCCGAAATTCTCGTTGATGTGCAGAAGGATGCTGGGGTAGCGCGACCGCACCGCGGTGAGCAGCGGCAGCGCGATGGAGCTGACGGTGCTGTACGGCGCGAGTCCGACGGAGACACCGCCCGCCAGTTCCCGGCCGACGACGCTCACCTCGGCCTGGGCGCTCTCCACCTGCCGCAGGATCACCTGGGCGTGCCGGTACAGCGCGCGCCCGGCGTCGGTGGGTTCCACTCCCTGCTTGCTGCGGATCAGCAGTTGCTGACCGAAGTGCGTCTCCAACGCCGTCATCTGCTGGCTGAGCGCCGGCTGCGCGATGTGCAGTATGTCCGCCGCCCGCGTGATGGATCCGGCGTCGACGATGCGGACGAATGAGAACAAGCGTCGGGTATCCACGAGCGATCTGCCTTTCTGACGATGCGGCGACGCGAGCACGCCGCGGTTTCGAGAAGGTTGCCGGGCGGAAACACCGCTGTAGCCAAGTGTGGGGCCCGATTCTTCCGTCTGTGCATCGTCGCTGTTCAAACACCATAGACGTTCGTTATCGCCTCACGTAAAACAGGTATTAACCGCCTGAACCGGAACCTGCGTAGCGTCCGTTTACATCGAAAGTTCACTGGAACGGCACCCGCGGTTCCACTGCAGGCCCCCCTTGGAGGCACCGTGACTGTCAAGATCGATCTCGTCGCCGACCTCGGCGAGAGCTTCGGCGCTTGGACGATGGGCGACGACGACGCACTGCTCGACGTGCTGACGTCCGCCAACGTCGCGTGCGGCTTTCACGCCGGCGACCCCAGGACCATGGATGCGACGGTCCGAGGGTGCGTCGCCCGCGGAATCGGCATCGGCGCACACCCCAGCTTCCCCGATCTCGCAGGGTTCGGCCGGCGCGCGATGGACCTCACCGCCGACGAGGTCCGCACGGACGTTCTGTACCAACTCGGCGCACTGCACGCCTTCGCGACGGCCCACGGCACCTCGCTCGCGCACATCGCACCGCACGGTCGGTTGGGAAACCTCGTCGCGACCCGCGCCGACTACGCGTGCGCCGTCGTCGATGCGGTGGAGGCGTTCGACCCGCGGCTCATCGTGCTCGCCCAGGACGGGGAACTCGCCGACCACGCCCGGGCGCGGGGGCTCCGGGTGGCCATCGTCGCCATCGTCGACCGTGCGTATCGGGCGGACGGCACCCTGGTGCCGCGGTCCGAGGCCGGCGCCGTGATCCACGACCGGGACGCGCTGGTGTCGCGCACGGTGCGGATGGTGACCGAAGGGGTCGTCGACGCCGTCGACGGCACGCGCATCCCGATCGAGGCAGACACGGTGCTGCTGCACGGCGACGGCGCCGACGCGGTGGGCAACGCACGAGCGATCCGGGAGGCACTGCTGCGCGCGGGCGTCGTCGTCGCCCCCGTCACCGAGGTCCTCGAGGCCAGGGCCGAGAAGGAGTCCGCATCGTGTCCGGCGTGACGTGCATCCGGCCGCACCGCGACTTCGTCCTCGCGGACTGCGGGGACTCCGCGGTCCGCCTGACGTCGCTGTCCCCCGATGCGGAGGAGCGCTGGCAGGCCGTCCACACGGTCGCCGCCGCGCTCGACGCCCGCGGCGACGACGTCGCGGTCACCGGCATCATCCCCACCTACGACTCACTGCTGGTCGAATTCGACTGTGCTGCAACGACGCATGACGCCATCCGCGCTCTGGTCGAACGGCTGATCGAGCTTCCGGTGCAACCCGCGACGCGCGGTTCGCGACAGTTCGAGATCCCGGTCGTCTACGGAGGAGAATTCGGACCCGACCTCGACGACGTGGCGGCACACCTCGCACTCTCCCCGGCCGAGGTGATCCGCCTGCACAGCGCCCACCCGCTGACCATGCGCTGCTTCGGGTCCCCGGGCGGCGCCCCCATGCTCGACGGCCCCGCGTTCCCGCAGCCCGTTCCCCGTCGCACCATTCCGCGGCCGCACGTTCCGGCAGGCGCGGTGGCGGTCGCGGGCAGGCAGGCCGTCATCTCGGCGCGCCCGGCGCCCGGCGGCTGGCCGGTGATCGGCCGCACGCCCCTGACGATCGTCGATCCGTCGACGGAACCGCTGTCCGACTTCCGGCCCGGCGACACGTTCCGCTTCGTGCCGATCATCGCGGCCGAGTGGCCGGTGTACGAGGGGGTCCGGCATGGCTGAGACGATCACCGTCACGACACCGGGGCTCACCTCGATCCAGGATCTCGGACGTCTCCGGGGCTCCCGGTTCGGGCAGATGACCGGGGGAGCCTCCGACCAGTACAGCGCCGACGTGGCGAACGCCCTGGTCGGGAGTCACCGCACCGCGCCGCTGCTCGAAATGGTGGCGATGGACTTCGGCGCCGTCGCGAGCGTCGACCTGCTCGTCGCGGTGACCGGCGCACCGGCGGAGGTCCAGGTCGGGGGTGTCACCCGCCCCCAGTGGGAGCCGTTCGTCTGGACCGCGGGCGAAGAACTCACCGTCCGCGGAATCCACGACGGGCTCCGCGTATACCTCGCGGTGCACGGCGCGATCTCCGCGCCGTCCCTGCTCGGCAGCTGCGCCCCCGACTCGGTTCTCGGTTTCGGCCGGCAACTGACGGTCGGCGAGTCCGTCGCCATCGACGTCGACGGACCGCCGATCGACCACCCGTACTTCCGGGTCCCGCTGTTCCGGCTCGGCGCCGAGCCCGCGTCCTTCACCGGACGCTGGACCATCGACGTGACCGACGGTCCCGACGTGCACGAGTTCGGCGCGTCCGCCGCCCGGTTGTTCGACACCCCCTTCGTCATCGGTGCCGATACGAACCACATCGGTCTCCGCCTGACGCCGACCGATCCGGGGAGCGACGTTCCCCGGCGGGACCGGTCGACGGAAGTGCTCTCCCGCGGGGTACCGATCGGCGCCGTCGAGGTTCCCGCAGGCAACGAGATCCTCGTCCTGCATCGGGGCCGGGGAGTGACCGCCGGATATCCGGTGCTCGCGGTGGTGACCGCCACCGCACTGTCACAGCTCGGCCAGGCGCGCCCCGGCCAGGAGGTGCGGTTCCGAAAGGTGAGCGTCCCCGAAGCCGTGGACGGTTACCGGAGCCAGCGACGCTCGATCGCGCTGCTGCGGTCCCGCGTGGCGAGCGCATTCGCCAGTCTTCGGATCCCCACCCACACAGAAACGACATCCGCCCAGCACCACTCTGTAGCCCAGATGGAGTCAGCATGACCAACGCGATCTCACCCGACACGGCCGGGCACACGCCCGAACACGAGGTGCAACCCCGCCAGCTACGCAAGGTCGTTCTCGCAGGGTGCGTGGGCATCTTCGTCGAGCTCTACGACAACGGCATCTTCGCCTTCATGGCGACCGCCCTGGCCATCGTCTTCTTCGACGTCTCCAAGTCGAGCGACGCGCTGATGCTCGTCTTCGCCGGTTACGCGATCTCGTTCTTCGTGCGACCGCTCGGCGCGGTCGTCTGCGGCATCCTGGGTGACAGGATCGGCAGGCAGAAGATGCTCGTCTTCGTGATCATGCTGATCAGCGTCGCCACCGCGGGCATCGGTGTTCTCCCGACATACGCCGCGATCGGCGTCGCCGCGCCCGCGCTGTTGATTCTCCTGCGCATCCTGCAGGGATTCTCCGTCGGCGGTGAGGCGGCGGGCGCCATGACCTTCCTCGCCGAGCACGCACCGGAGGGCAAGCGCGGACTGATCACCAGCTACGCACAGATCGCGTCGTTCCTGGCCCTGCTCACCGGCACGCTGGTCGCGTTCGCGATGTCGCCCTGGCTCAACGAGGCCGCGATCGAGGGCGGCGGACCGGCGAGCTGGGCGTGGCGCGTCCCGTTCCTCGTCGCGATCCCGATGGGCGTCATCGGCTGGTACATCCGTCGGGCGATCAGTGACACCCCGAACTTCGAGAAGCTCAAGTCCGAAGGCGGACTGTCCCGCAACCCGCTGAAGGAAGCGTTCGCGACTCCCGAACACCGCAAGGCGATGCTGCTCGCGCTGTTCATCCCGTTGATGAACGGCTCCGGCTATTACGTGCTCTTCTCCTACATGCCGACGTTCCTCAAGGGCGAGAACATCGGCTTCTCCACCGGCACCGCCCTGCTCGTGACCGCGGCGAGCCTGGTGGCGATCTGCTTCGCCATTCCCTTCATGGGCGCACTCTCCGACCGGGTCGGCCGCAAGAAGGTCATCGCCGGTGCGGCGATCGCCATGGCCGTCGGCGCCATCCCCTGTTACGCCCTGATCGCGACCGGCAACTTCGCGCTCGCGGTGCTCGGAGCCTGCGTGATGGCCGTGATCTTCGCCGGCCACACCGCCGTCATCCACATCCTCATCGTCGAACTCTTCCCCACCCGGGTGCGGTACTCGGCGTACGGGCTGGGCTACAACATCTCCTCGGCAGTGTTCGGCGGCACCGCGCCCCTGCTGATGACCTGGCTGATCCCGCAGTTCGGGATCTACGTCCCCGCGGTCTACGCCGTCGTCACCGCACTGGGAACCCTCATCGCCGTCAGCACCGTCACCGACCGGGCGCACGTGCCGCTCCGTGACACGCTCTGACGGATCCAGACTCGGCCCGGTGGTCTCCTGACCACTCGAAGACCACCGGGCTGCACCAACTTTCACCACCAGCAAGGCAAGGGAGCGTCATGCCATTCAACGACTACCGGACCGCACTCGTCACCGGCGCCAACACCGGAATGGGTGCCGCGGTCACCGAGATCCTCACCAAGCGGGGTCTCACCGTCTACGGCGTCGCCCGCAACAAGGAGCGGCTCGACGAGGTGGCGGAGAAGACGGGCATGATCCCGCTCGCCGTCGACATCACCGACATCGACGCCCTCAGCGCCGCCGTCGAGGGCCTCGAGATCGACGTGCTGATCAACAACGCGGGAGTCTCGGCCACCGGCAACATCCTGGATGCGTCCGCCGACTCGGTCGACGCCATGGTCGACGTCAACCTCCGTGCGGTGCTGCACCTGTGCCGGCTGCTCATGCCGGGAATGGTCGAGCGGGACCTCGGCCACATCGTCAACATCAGTTCCATCGCCGGCCTGTACAACTTCTACGGCCACACCGCGTACCACGCCACGAAGGCCGCGGTGCACCAGATCTCGCGGCAACTGCGCAACGACACCATCGGCAAGCGCATCCGCGTGACCGAGATCTGCCCGGGCCGGGTCGAAACCGAGATCTTCGGACGCAACCTCGGCGGCTCCCCGGAGGCGATGAAGGAGGCGTGGGAGACGTACTACGAAGGCTTCGAATCCATCACGACGAAAGACATCGCCGACACGATCGAGTTCGCGATCGACGCCCCGCGCCACGTCAACCTCGGCCTGATCGAGATCATGCCCACCTTCCAGGTCCCGGGCGGTCTCGACTTCGTCCGGCGCAACGACTGAGGCCGGCCGTGACTACGACGCCGCACGAATCCTCCGCCCCGCTGCCCACCGAGACGCTCGGGGTGGTGGCGCACGCCGCAGGCGACCTGCGTATCGAATCGGTTCCCCTCCGGCGGCCCGAACCGTCCGAGGCGGTCGTCGAGATCGCCTACGGCGGGATCTGCGGATCCGACCTGCACTATTGGACGCACGGCGCCGCCGGCGAGTCGATCCTGAAGGCGCCCATGCTGCTCGGCCACGAAGTGGTGGGAACGGTCGTGCAGGCCGCCGCAGACGGGACCGGCCCGGCCCCGGGTGACACGGTGGCCGTGCACCCCGCGACCCCCGGCGGTCGCGGCGCCAGGTTCCCCGAGGACCGCCCGAACCTCTCGCCGGGATGCACCTATCTCGGCAGCGCGGCGCAATTCCCGCACACCGAGGGGGCATTCGCGAAGTACGCGGTGCTGCCGTCGCGGATGCTGCGGCGACTGCCGGCGAACCTGCCGCTGCGCACCGCCGCCGTCGCGGAACCCGCCGCCGTGGCGTGGCACGCCGTGGCGCGCGCAGGCGACGTGGCAGGCAAGAGTGCGCTCGTCGTGGGGTGCGGCCCCATCGGCGCCCTCGTGGTGGCCGTCCTCCGCCGGGCCGGTGCGAGCGAGATCACCGCGGTCGACGTGCACGACTATCCCCGCACGGTCGCGAAGGCGCTCGGCGCGGACACGACGCTGGACGCCGTCGACGCCGCGAGCATCGCCGCCGTCGACGCCGACGTCGTAATCGAGTGCTCCGGCAACCGCTTCGGACTCGAATCGGCCATTCGCGGCGCGACGCGCGGCGGCAGGATCGTCATGCTCGGACTGCTCCCCACCGGGCTTCAGCCCGCGCCGCTGTCGCTCGTCATCACGCGGGAACTCGAACTCGTCGGTTCCTTCCGGTTCAACGACGAGATCGATGCGGTGCTCGAGGCCCTGGCGGACGGCAGCCTGAACGTCGAACCGGTGATCAGCCACGAGTTCGGCATCGAGGACGGCCTCGAGGCGTTCGCCGTCGCAAAGGACGCGTCCGCGTCCGCGAAGGTGTTGCTGGCGTTCTGATCTCAGCCATGCCGAACGGCTATCACGCGACACACAATCGGTCTTGTACAGGTCTGGTCCCCACCCGATAGCGTGGGTGTGGAGATACCGCCCCGACTTCCCGGATTCTTTCGTTCCCATGCCCTCTACCAGGAGGAACTATGTCCACCTTCGTTCCAGCAGCGCGAGTCGACCAGATGCGTGAATCACCGAGTGTGGCAGCCGCGCAACGGGTTCGCGAACTCCGGGCGTCGGGGCGGGAGATTCTCGACCTGACGGTCGGAGAGCCCGATTTCGACACCCCGGAGCACATCAAGGCCGCGGCCGTGGCAGCGATGGAGTCCGGTCTCACCAAGTACACCCCCGTCAACGGCATTCCCGAACTGCGGGAGGCGATCTCGAAGAAGATGCTGGACCGCACCGGGGTGGAGTTCGCGGACAACGAGATCACCGTCGGCGGAGGCGCCAAGCAGGTCATCTTCCTCGCGCTGATGGCGACGGTGGAGGAGGGCACCGAGGTGATCGTGCCCGCCCCGTACTGGGTGTCGTACCCCGACATGGTGACCGTGCACGGCGGGACACCCGTCGTCGTCGACTGCCCGGAATCCGACCGGTTCCTGCTCACCGCAGAGAAGCTCGAGGCTGCCATCACCCCGGCGACGAAGTGGGTCATCCTCAACGCGCCGTCGAACCCGACGGGCGCCGTGTACAGCGAGCACGAACTGGCGGAACTCGCGAAGGTCCTCGACCGGAACCCGCACGTGAACGTGCTCTGCGACGAGATCTACGACGAGATCGTGTTCACCGACTCGCCCGTTCCGAACCTGCTGTCGTCCGCGCCGCACCTGCGCGATCGGATCCTGGTCACCAACGGTGTGTCGAAGGCCTACGCGATGACCGGCTGGCGCCTGGGGTACGGCGTCGGGAACAAGGGCCTGATCGGCGCGATCAACAAGCTGCAGTCGCAGAGTTCGTCCTGCCCGTCGTCGATCAGTCAGGCCGCCGCCGCCGAAGCCCTCACCGGGGATCAGAGTTTCGTCACCACATCCGTCGCGAGCTATCGCGCCCGGCGTGATGTCACGTTCGAATTGTTCTCCGGCATCGACGGTCTCGAACCCGTACTGCCGCAGGGTGCCTTCTACCTGTTCGTCGGATGCGCAGGCCTCGTGGGCAAGCGAACCCCCGACGGCACGCTGCTCGAAAACGACCAGGACGTGGTGCTGTTCCTCCTCGACCACGCGTCGGTGGCCACCATCCAGGGCTCTGCGTACGGGGCCGAATCCTATTTCCGGGTCTCCTTCGCCACGTCCGAGGACGTGCTCAGGAATGCGGCAGCCGCGGTCGAGAAGGCCGTCGCCTCACTCAGCTGACCCCACCCGCCATCACAGAATCACGGAGACATCATGGTTCACGTCACTACCAAGATCGATCGCGCCGACAAGGCCGCCATCGACAGCCTGGGCGCCTTCTCGGCCGCCACCATCCACGAGGCGCAGGGCCGCAAGGGCGCACTGGATTCTGGGATCAAGCCCATCGACCGCGACATGTCGTTCTGCGGATCCGCCTTCACCGTCGTGTGCCATCCGCGCGACAACATCATGCTCCAGGTCGCCATCAGCTACGCGCAGCCCGGTGACGTGCTCATCGTGTCCTCCGGCGACCAGCCGGCGGGGCAGTTCGGTGACGTGCTCGCCAATGCGTGTGTGGCGCGGGGCATCAGCGCACTCGTCACGGACGGTGGCGTGCGAGATAGCCGGGAGATCCGCGAACTCGGGTTCCCCGTCTTCTCCAAGCACGTGTGCATCGAGGGAACGGTGAAGGAATCCCTCGGTCCCGTCAATCAGCCGCTGGTGTTCGGCGGCCAGATCATCTACCCCGGCGACGTCGTCAAGGGCGACTGCGACGGTGTGGTCGTGGTCCGGCGCGACGAGGTCCAGTTCGCCATCGACGCCTCCCGCGAGCGGGACGCCGCCGAGGCCGCCTACATCGAGCGGTACAAGAAGGGCGAAACCCCGATCCAGGTCAGCAACCTCGCCCAGGTGCTCGAGGCGAAGGGTCTCACCGTCGACCAGTGAGCCGGCCGCTCCCCGCCGCAGATGTCCATCGGAGTTCGACGACGAAGGCGTAGGTCATGACCGTTGAAGAATTGGCTCCACCCGTTTCGGCGCCGGATCGCGCCGCCCCGGGAGCGTTGGCTCACCGCGCCGCCCTGTCGCAATTGCGGGACGCGACCGGCATCCTCGGCCTCGACGAGGGCATGTACCGGCTGCTGGCCACACCGCGGCGATCGCTGACGGTGTCGGTGCCCCTGCGGCGCGAAAACGGAAGAGTGGAGGTCTATTCCGGCTACCGCGTTCAGCACAATCTCACGCGCGGGCCCGGCAAGGGCGGGGTGCGGTTCCATCCCGACAGCGACATCGACGAAGTGACCGCGCTCGCCATGTGGATGACGTGGAAGTGTGCGCTGCTCGGATTGCCCTACGGCGGCGCCAAGGGCGGCATCGCGATCGATCCGCGGGGGTTGACGCTGTCGGAGAAGGAACGGCTGACCCGGCGCTACACGCAGGAGATCCTCCCGTTCATCGGCCCGGACAAGGACATTCCCGCCCCGGACGTGAACACGGACGAATCGACCATGGCCTGGATGATGGACACCTACTCCGTCAACGCCGGGTACTCCGTCCACGGAGCCACGACCGGCAAACCGCTCACCGTCGGTGGGTCCAACGGCCGCGCAGGCGCGACGTCCCGCGGCGTCGTGCTCGCCGCACTCGACGCGATGCGGCACAGCCACCTCGATCCCACGGGACGCACGGTCGCGGTGCAGGGGTTCGGCAAGGTCGGTGCCGGTGCCGCGCGGTTCTTCGCCGACGAGGGCTGCCGCGTCGTCGCGGTGTCCGACATCAGCGGAGGGTGCTACCGGGCCGGTGGACTCGACATCCCGGAACTCGAGGCGTGGGTCGCAGGGGGCGAGTCGCTCGCGTCGTACCCGAACGCGGACGCCATCACGAACCGGGAACTGCTGGGCCTCGACGTCGACGTTCTGGTTCCCGCCGCGATGGACGGCGTCCTGACCGCGGACAACGCCGGCGACGTCCGCGCCCGCATGATCGTCGAAGGAGCCAACGGGCCGACCTCACCCGAGGCCGACGCGATCCTCCAGAGCAACGGCGTCACCGTCGTCCCCGACATTCTCGCGAACGCGGGCGGCGTGGTCGTGTCGTACCTCGAATGGGTCCAGAACCTGCAGGCGTTCTCCTGGACCGGTGCCGAGGTGGACCGGAAGCTCTGCGTGTTCATGCAGAACGCCTCGCGCAGCGTGTGGGCCCTCGCCGGGGAGAAGTCCCTGACCCTGCGGCGCGCCGCTCACGTCATCGGTGTCGGGCAGGTCGCCGAAGCGCACGAGGCGCGGGGACTGTTTCCCTGAGGACGCTGTCGGGTCCCTGAGGGCGGCGTCGGTTCCCTGAGGGCGGCGTCAGGGGGCCGTCACTCCGTGGACACCTGCTCCCGAGGGGACTTCGTGGAGTCGATGGTCGTCCTCGCCGGGTGTGTCCGATCCTCCGGTCAGTTCGTCGAGGAGGATGTAACCGCCGTAGCCGAGGCCGGCGACGGCGAGGACAGCGGCGTACAGCCGGTCGAGCATCAGTTTCTCCGTATCGTTTTCGGAAACCCCCGAGCCGGGCAAGTATGCCGCGGCGCGGACAGTCGGGGCCCTACCCGATCGGGTAGGTTTACGGGCAGGATTCGACTGACCGTACGGTAGGAAACCCGGCGGGCGCCCTACTTGACGGCGACCACGTCGACCGGACGAATGTCGGGGTCCCTGGCCAGCAGGTCGGGGCCGACGTTGGCCAGAGCGGCGGGGATCGCTCCGCTCAGGTGCGCCTGCCTGCCGTCCTCGTTCTCGAAGGTGTCGAAGATGCCGTACGTGGTGTCGCCGACCTTGAACGCGTACCAGGTGACGGTGCCTTCCTCCGCCGCGGCCAGGGCGCGCCCCTGCTCCAGGAACGCAGCCAGTTCCTCGCCCTTGCCCGGCTTCGCCTCGAGCAGGGCCAGAATTCCTCTGTCGATCGTCACGATGTCTCCTCCTCGTTCGTTCCGACTCGCGTACACCCACCTACGACGCTACGAGCGTCGAGCGGCTGACCACCACCCCTCTGACACAAGTTGCGACCGGACCGGTCGTCACCTGGTGGTGACTGTTTCGGTCTCAGGGCTGTCAGCATCGACGTCTCGAAGAATCGGTCGAGTCGTGCGGCGGTTCTCGCGTTCGAGGACTGCAGGTAACGGTCGATGGCGCGCGCCAGACGCACGCGATATTCGGCCGGTTCGACGCCGAAGTCGCGCTTGATCTTGTCGGCCGGTGGATCCCCGATGGGAAGCCACATGACGGCGAGATCGAGAATCTCGTCGTCCAGAGACAAGCGTGGTGGTGTCATCGAGCCGAACTCATCACGGCCGGCGGGGTGGGGAAGCCGCCGACGGCCTGTTCATAGGTGTGTGCCACGCGCAGG
This sequence comes from Rhodococcus sp. T2V, assembly GCF_029269925.1. NCBI lineage: Bacteria > Bacillati > Actinomycetota > Actinomycetes > Mycobacteriales > Nocardiaceae > Rhodococcus > Rhodococcus sp. T2V. The sequence continues at coordinate 48,820 of NZ_JARJBD010000015.1, read as the reverse complement.
ACCGTGGCGTCGTCGAACGTGTTGCCGACGATCATCAGCCCGGTCGGCAGGCCGTCGACGAGCCCCGCGGGAACCGAGCAGGCCGGGTGACCGGTGACATCGAACGGGGCGGTGTTGCCGACCATCGACAGCGCGACGTCGAGGTAGTCGCCCAATGCCACATCGGCAGGCGGGATCTTCTTCGCGGTGTAGGGGACCGTGGGCATGACCAGCACGTCGTAGTCGGTGAGCGCGGCGTCGTAGGCCGCGCGCAGTTCCGGGACGAGCTGTCGCGCCATCGCGTAGTATTTTCCGCCGCCGACCTCGAAGGTGTACCGGCCCGACAGCCCCACCAGCTTGACCGTCTCGGACAACTCGTGACCGCGCTCGAGGCGCTGAGCGGCGAAATGCGCGATCAGTTCCGGGTCGTAGAATCCGTCGGTGTTCATGCCGTAGGCGTTGCCGTCGAGCATCTGGTACGCGGCGCCCTCGGTCGCGATCACGTTCCAGACGTGCATCGCGTCGAGGTGCCACGGAATCGACACCTGCTCCGCCGCGAGTCCGGCGCTGCGCAGCACGTCGATCGCGGCGTGGACGGCGGCGTCGACCCCCGGATCGGACACTGCGGTGCCGAAGCCCTCGGTCACGACGCCGATCCGCAGCCCGGAGGTGGGTTCGGTGAGCGCCGCCAGGTAGTCGACCGGCTCGACCTGGCGTGATTGCCGCGGATCGGCCCCGTCCGTACCGGCGAGCACACTCAGCATGGTGGCCGCGTCGGCGACGGTCCGGGTCATCGGGCCGAGATGGTCGATGGTCCTCTCGATCGGAAATGCGCCGGTGTAGGGGACCAGTCCGTGCGTCGGTTTGTGACCCACGATCCCGCAGAATGCGGCAGGAATGCGGATGGAGCCGCCCTGATCTCCGCCGACGGCCAGATCGACCTCACCGCCGGCGACCAAAGCGCCGGAGCCACTCGAGGATCCACCCGAATTGCGGGTCGTATCCCACGGATTGCGTACCGGTCCCGGCTGCGAGGTGAAACTCCCGCCCGAGAAACACAGATCCTCACATACCGATTTTCCTGTGATCGTGGCGCCGGCATCGAGCAGCCTGCGGACGACCGTGGCGTCCTGCCGCGGGACGAACCCCTCCACGGTGCGCGATCCGTTCATCATCGGAATACCCGCGACCGCGACGTTGTCCTTGACCGCCACGGTGCGGCCGGCCAGCGGACCCCCGGAGGAGCCGTCGATCGAGGTCGTGACGTACCACGCTCCGAGACGGTTGTGCTCCGGTGCCGGCGGCGCCCAGGATCGCTCGGGGGCCGGTGACGCCGCACGCCGATAGAGCTGCTCGACCGCGATCGGCGCCGCGAGGGTGGCCTCGACGGCGGGGGCGAACTCGTCGAGGTCGGCGGCGGACAACCCGAATCGGAAATGCTCGTTCAACGCCGCCAATCGGGCGGAATCGGGTGCAGGCAACGAAGTCATGAAGGTGCGCTCCTCAGCTGTGCAGTGGCGCCCGCGGGCACCTGGTCGAGGGCCGGCCGTCGGTCCGGATGCGACGCAGGACCCGCCGGTATTTCCCGGTGTTCAACGAACCGTAGAAGCCGCCGAACCGCAGCGTTTGTCTCAGAGTGACAGCCCGCTTTGCGCTCAGCGCCAACTTCGCCGCCGAGGCCTGTCTCCAGCGGAAACGGTGGCCAGCTGTCATTGACAGTGACGCCGGATTGCTCTTAGCGTGACGTGCAGGCGAGGGAAAGGGGCTGCTCATGCCGTTGTCGCTCGCACCGGGTGGCGAGCACCGCCGCACGGAGGTGATCCGGACAGCTGCTCTCCGAGACTGGGTCGAGGTGATCAGCGAGACCTTCGTGGCATTGAAGATCAGCCCGGGCGAATCCGATCGCTTCGCGGGGGCGGTCCACACCCGGCGATTCGCGCATCTGCTGGCCGCCGACGTCCTGGCCACGCCGCAGACCTTTCACCGGACGCCGCAGCTGACCGACCGGCATCCGCTCGACCTCATGCAGATCGGCATGGTCGTCGCCGGTGAGGGACAACTCGTCCAAGACGGGCGAACCTGCACACTGCGGCCGGGCGACTTCGCCATCTACGAATCCTCCCGCCCGTTCACCTGGAACCTGCGACCGGAATGGCATCTCCAGGTATTCACGTGGCCGCGCGGTGCCGTCTCGCTGACCGAGGGTGAGTCGCAGAAACTGACGGCCCGGACCGTGCGATCCAATTCTGCGGTAGGACAGCTACTGTCGCCGATGCTCGCCGGACTTCTCGCAGTCGAGAAGGAACCGTCGCCAAGCGGTGCGATGCGGCTGGCGGACGGAATCGCAGACCTGGCAATCACCGCCGCACAGGAAGAGAGTGAACCGGACGATCCCGATGTCACCGCACGCGATCTCTACGCGAACATGCTGCGGTACATCGAGCGGAATCTCGACGACCCGGACCTGTCCCCGCAGCGCATCGCCCACGCGTTCTTCATCTCCACGAGAACCGTCCACCGAGTGTTCGCTCGATTCGGAAACACCGTGGCCGCCACGATCCGGGCACACCGACTCGAGGTCTGCCGTGACGCGATGCTGTCACCGCGCAACGCCTCCCGTTCGCTGACCGATATCGCCGCGCAGTTCGGCTTCATCGATCTGTCGGTATTCAGCCGAGCGTTCGCCACCCGATACGGCGTCAGCCCGAGCAGATACCGGGAATTGCACCGGTAACCGAAAGCTCCCGGGGAGCATTGCGCGATCACACCGAAGAGAGGTACCGATGCTTGTCAGGTCCGGGTTTGCATTACCCGTGCGGACGACACGGGCCTCCGACTGGGAGGACATGCTGCGCGAGCACTTCGTCGCCCTCAGTGTCTCGGACATCGAAGACCGCCTCGGGTTCACCGGTGCGGTGCGGTCGTCCGAACTTGCTCATCTCAAGGTGTCCACAGTCCAATCGACCGAGCAACGGATCGCTCGCAGCGGCAGCCTGGCCAGAGCCGACCGTGCCGACTACCTCCAGATCGGGCGGATCCGCCGTGGGCGTGCCGTGGTCACCCAGGACGACCGGGAGTGCGTACTCGACCACGACGACTTCGTCCTGTACGACACGTCTCGCCCGTTCGATTGGCGGATCGACGGGCATCCGGATGACGGTTCCTGGGTGCTCGAGGTCTTCACGTGGCCGAGGAGCTCACTGTCGTTCACCGAAGCGGAGATTCACGACCTCACCGCAACAGCCTTCGACGGCCGTGCCGGAGCAAGTGGGCTCGTGGGCCGGTTCCTTCACGACATCGTGACGAGCCGGATCGCATCCGATGCCGGAGCGGGGAACGCAATCGTGGACGAGGTCGGCGACCTCGTCACTGCCGTCCTGCGGGCCGTCGGCCGGCCGGTCGGCGCGCCACGTTCGAGCACCTACCGCGCAGCGATCACGATGATCGACGAGAGTCTCGGAGATCCATCGCTGTCGCCGTCCGTGATCGCTTCGGCCCTCGGCATTTCCACCCGGCACCTGCACCGGGTATTCGCCGAGCAGGACACGACGGTGTCGCGCGTCATCCGCGTGCGGCGACTCGAGCACTGTCGCCGCGACCTGGCGCAGAGCACGACCACGGATCGCTCGCTGGGTCAGATCTCCCGCCGTTGGGGTTTCGCCGACCCCTCGCTGTTCAGCCGCACGTTCAAGAGCGAATACGGGATGAGCCCGCGCCAGTACCGGGCGACGACGGCCACACCCTGACGTCGGGACGCAACTCGGGTTGTCCCTCTCGTCCAAATACCTGTCCCTCTCCGTCAGATTCGCCGTCGATCGGGGAGGTAACTTCTGCGTTGCCGGGATTTTCAGCCGCCGACGCGGCGGCCCGCACGCGATGAACCAGAACCGGGAGCCCTCATGGAATCTGCAATCAGCGATCACCTCACCTGCCCTCGCACGTTGACCCGACGCGTCCCGGACGGCTACCAGCCACCCTTTCCGATGTGGGTGGGACGTGCCGACGAAGAAGTGCAGCAGGTGGTGATGGGATACCTCGGTGTGCAGTTCCGCGGTGACGCGCAACGCCCGGCCGCGCTGCACGCCATGCGCGACATGGTGGCTAGTTTTGATCTGCCAGACGGCCCGTTGCACTATGACCTGACCCATCACGTCGACAATCAGAACCATGAGAATCTGATGATCGTGGGCTATTGGAAAGATAGTGCTGCCCATCACCGTTGGCTCCAGTTGCCGGAGGTGGCCGGCTGGTGGGCATCGGACGAGAGGCTGTCGGAGGGGCTGGGGTACTTCCGGGAGATCGTGGCCCCGCGGGCCGAACAGTTCGAGACGCTGTATGCGTTCCAGGATGCCCTTCCGGGTGTCGGTGCCGTCATGGGCGGTATCAGCGGCGAGATCAACGAGCACGGCTATTGGGGCTCGATGCGCGAGCGCTTCCCGATCTCCCAGACCGACTGGATCCAGCCGTCGGGTGAATTGCGCGTACTCAGTAGTGATCCCGCCGCGGGTGGCCGCGTGGTGGTTCAGGGGCACGACAACATCGCACTGATCCGCTCCGGGCAGGACTGGGCCGACGCCGAAACGGCGGAACGCAACTTGTATCTCGACGAAATCCTGCCCACTCTGCAGGACGGCATGGACTTTCTGCGCGACAACGGACAATCGGTGGGCTGCTACAGCAACAGGTTTGTGCGCAACATCGATCTGGACGGAAATTTTCTCGACCAGAGTTACAACATCGGCCACTGGGGTTCGCTGGACAAGCTCGAACGCTGGGCGGAATCTCATCCCACCCACCTGCGAATCTTCACCACGTTCTTCCGCGTCGCCGCCAGCTTGTCGAAACTTCGTCTTTACCATGAAGTCTCGGTATTCGACGCGCGCGACCAGCGATACGAGTACATCAATTGCCATCCGCAGACCGGCATGCTGCGTGACGCGCAGCCGCTGCAGTAGAGCTATTCGCAATTTTCAGCCCCTACAGAGAAGGTGAAGAATGTCGGTAACGATCGAACACACACCAGAGAACGCGACTCCCGCACAGGCACCGGCCGCCGACCGCGCCTGGGCGCTGTTCCGGGCGCTGGACGGAAAGGGATTGGTTCCCGAGGGATACGTCGAAGGCTGGAAGAAGACGTTCGAAGAGGACTTCAGCCCCCACCGCGGCGCAGAACTGGTCGCCCGGGCATGGACCGACGACGAGTTCCGGCAACTTCTGCTCACCGACGGTACCGAGGCGGTCGGCAGCTACGGGTACCTGGGACCGCAAGGTGAATACATCGTGGCGCTCGAGGACACGCCCACACTCAAGAACGTGATCGTGTGCTCTCTGTGCTCGTGCACCGCCTGGCCGATCCTCGGCCTGCCACCGACCTGGTACAAGAGCTTCGAGTACCGCGCCCGCGTGGTTCGTGAACCGAGAAAAGTGCTGTCCGAGATGGGCACCGACATTCCGGAGGGCGTCGAGATCCGCGTGTACGACACCACCGCGGAAACGCGCTACATCGTCCTGCCCCAGCGGCCGGCAGGCACCGAGGGATGGAGCCGGGAGCAACTCCAGCAGATCGTCACCAAAGATTGCCTGATCGGGGTCGCGATCCCGCAGGTTCCGAGCGCCTGAGCACCCGAAGAGAAGGAACAGATCCATGGATGGAGTACACGATCTCGCCGGTGTCCAGGGGTTCGGTAAGGTCCCGCACACCGTCAACGCCGACATCGGCGGACCCTTTCACGCGGAGTGGGAGCACCTCCCCTACAGTCTGCTGTTCCTCGGCGCCGCAGACCTGGGGGCGTTCAGCGTCGACGAAGTCAGACACGTCGTCGAACGAATGGAACCACGCCACTACATGATGACGCCGTACTACGAGCGGTACGTCATCGGCGTCGCAACCCTGATGGTGGAGAAGGGAATCCTGACCCACGACGAGCTCGAGGCGCTCGCGGGCGGCCCGTTCCCGTTGTCCCTTCCTGCGGAGTCGGAAGGCCGGCCGGCGCGGACGGACGGCATCACCTTCGAGGTGGGTCAGCGCGTTCGGGTCCGCGACGAGCACGTGCCCGGGCACATCCGGATGCCGGCATACTGCCGCGGCCGGGTCGGAACGATCACCCACCGCACCACCGAGAAATGGCCGTTCCCCGACTCGATAGGCCACGGGCGCGACGACGCCGGTGCCGAATCCACCTATCACGTCCAGTTCGCGGCGGAGGACCTCTTCGGCGAGGACACCGACGCAGGCAGTGTCGTGGTCGACCTCTTCGAGGGATACCTCGAAAAGGTAGCCGCCTGAACGCATCCGACACGATGACCACAGACCGGCGGTGGAAAGCCACTCCGCGCCTCCGCCGCCGGTCTGTTGTCGAGTACACCCAGATTCTCCGGAAGGAACCGACCAATGAATGACACGCGTCTCCCCGTCACCGTGCTGTCCGGATTCCTCGGTGCAGGAAAAACGACACTCCTGAACCAGATCCTGCGCAACCGTGAAGGCAGGCGCGTCGCGGTGATCGTCAACGACATGAGCGAGATCAACATCGACAGTGCCGAGGTCGAACGAGAGATCTCGCTGAGTCGATCACAGGAAAAGCTCGTCGAGATGACCAACGGCTGTATCTGCTGCACGTTGCGGGAGGATCTCCTCGACGAGATCAGAACCCTGGCCGCCGACGGACGATTCGACTACCTCCTGATCGAATCGTCCGGCATCTCCGAGCCCCTGCCCGTCGCCGAGACATTCACGTTCATCGACACCGACGGGCACGCGCTGGCCGACATCGCGCGATTGGACACCATGGTGACCGTTGTCGACGGCCACAGTTTCCTCCGGGACTATCGGTCCGGCGGCCCCGTCGAGGCCGACGTCCCCGAGGACGAACGCGACATCTCCGATCTTCTGGTCGATCAGATCGAGTTCGCCGACGTGGTCCTGATCAGCAAAGCCGACCTCGTCTCCGCCGAGCACCTCGCCGAGCTGACCGCGCTGATTCGGTCGCTGAACAAGACCGCGGACATCCACGCGATATCGCACGGACACGTCCCACTCGACGCCATCATGGATACCGGCCTGTTCTCCTTCGACAGGGCAGCCCAGGCACCCGGCTGGCTGCAGGAACTGCGGGGCGAGCACACCCCCGAGACCGAGGAATACGGAATCGGTTCGGTCGTCTACCGCGAACGCGCCCCCTTCCACCCGGGGCGGCTACACCGGTTCCTCACCGGCGACTGGACGAACGGCAGACTTCTCCGCGCCAAAGGGTACTTCTGGAACGCCGGCCGGTTCACCGAGATCGGCAGCATCTCCCAAGCCGGCCACGTGATCCGACACGGGTACGTCGGCCGGTGGTGGAAGTTCCTCCCCGACAGCTACTGGCCGGAAGACGACTACCGCCGCCAGGGAATTCTCGACAAATGGGAAGAACCGGTCGGTGACTGCAGGCAGGAACTCGTCTTCATCGGCCAGGGCATCGACGCCGGCACACTCCGGAGCCAACTCGACGACTGCCTCCTCACCACCGAGGAGATCGACGCCGGCCCCGACACGTGGTCGGGGTGGCCCGACCCCCTCGGCGCCGGTCACTCCGATCACGTGACCAGCCAGGTAGCCCAGACGAGCACCATCTGATCCTGTGACCAGCGGCACTGGTCAACTCTGCCCAATGTGAGTTCTGGTTTGGGCAAACTTTGCCAATGTCCGAAGGTGCTCGCCCTCATAGCGTGGGCTGCGTTGGAGTTCCGATCGCCAAAAGCTGATCTCGACTACCCCGCAAGCCACGTATAGAGGAGATGTCAATGCCCGAAGCAATCGAGGTCCGCAAGGTTCCCCTGCACAGCGTGTCCGACGCCGGCGAGCTGGCGAAGCTCATCGACGACGGCGTGTTCGAAGCGGACCGCGTCGTTGCAGTCATCGGCAAGACCGAGGGCAACGGCGGCGTCAACGACTACACGCGCATCATCGCGGACCGGGCCTTCCGTGAGGTCCTCTCCGCCAAGGGCAGCCGAAGCGCGGACGAGGTGGCCGAGGTGCCCATCGTCTGGTCCGGCGGTACCGACGGTGTGATCAGCCCGCACGCAACGATCTTCGCAACCGTACCGGCGGAGAAGGCCGTGAAGACCGACGAGCCGCGACTGACCGTCGGCGTCGCGATGAGTGAGCAGCTTCTCCCCGAAGACATCGGTCGCACGGCGATGATCACCAAGGTGGCGGCGGCGGTGAAGATGGCGATGGACAACGCCGGCATCACCGACCCCGCCGACGTGCACTACGTGCAGACGAAGACGCCGCTGCTGACGATCCACACGATCCGGGACGCCAAGAGCCGCGGCGAGACGGTGTGGACCGAGCACACGCACGAGTCGATGGACCTGTCGAACGGTGTTACGGCACTGGGAATCGCCGTCGCTCTCGGCGAGATCGACATGCCGGGTGATGCCGATGTCATGCACAGCCGGGACCTCTACTCGTCGGTCGCATCCTGCTCCTCGGGTGTCGAGTTGGACCGGGCTCAGATCGTGGTGGTGGGCAACGCGCGCGGTGTCGGCGGACGCTACCGGATCGGGCACAGCGTGATGACGGATCCGCTCGATCAGGACGGCATCTGGTCGGCGATCCGGGATGCGGGACTCGAACTGCCCGAGCGGCCCCACACGAGCGACCTGGGCGGCCGTCTCGTCAACGTCTTCCTCAAGTGTGAGGCGAGCCAGGACGGGACGGTGCGCGGCCGCCGCAACGCGATGCTCGACGACTCGGATGTGCACTGGCACCGTCAGATCAAGTCGTGCGTAGGCGGTGTCGCATCGTCGGTCACCGGTGACCCGGCCGTGTTCGTGTCCGTGTCGGCCGCACACCAGGGCCCGGAGGGCGGCGGCCCCGTCGCCGCCATCGTCGACCTCGGCCAGTAGTTCCTGGTCGCACCGCGAACGAGGGTGCGTGGCCGCCACCGGGCCGCTGCGCACCCTCGATCGCCGGTCATCGCTTCCGAAATCGTCGAGAGGTTCACAAGTGTCACACGTCATCGATCCCGTCGACGCAGGCGATTCGCCCCGGACTGACGTCGAACCCTTCGGCGGTCCAGGAGGATACGACGATCTCGTCATGTGCGACGCGCTGACGCTCAGCGGCTTGATCAAGAGCCGCGAGGTGTCGTGTGTCGCCGTCATGACTGCCTATCTCGACCACATCGCACGGCACAATGGCAGTGTCAACGCCATCGTTGCCCTGCGGGACCGGGACGAGTTGCTGGCCGAAGCGCGCGAACGGGACCATCAGCTCGCCGACGGGCACTACCTCGGCTGGATGCACGGGTTCCCGCACGCCGTCAAGGATCTGTCGGCGGCCAAGGGGCTTCCGTTCACGTCCGGATCACCCATTTTCGCCGACCGGATCGCCGACGCGGACGATCTGTTCGTCGCGCGGATCAAGGCGGCGGGTGCCATCGTCATCGGCAAGACGAACACCCCCGAATTCGGGCTCGGGTCCCAGACGTACAACCCGGTGTGGGGTACGACGGCGACACCGTACGACACGTCACGCACCGCAGGTGGAAGCAGCGGCGGTGCCGCCGCGGCCCTGGCATTGCGGATGGTCCCGGTTGCCGACGGCAGCGACTACATGGGTTCACTGCGAAATCCACCGGCCTTCAACAATGTCGTGGGATTCCGTCCCTCCTGGGGACGCATCCCGGAGGCAGGCTTCATCGCTCAGGGCGCGGTGGTCGGCCCGATGGGACGGTCGGTGGCCGATGTGGCGCAGCTCCTGTCGACGATGGCAGGGCCCGACGCAGGCGCCCCGCTCGGCATCGGCGAGGACCCCGAGGTCTTCACGCGGAACCTCGAACGGGACTTCCGCGGAACGCGGATCGCATGGGTGGGCGACTGGGACGGGTACCTGGCGACGGAACCCGGAGTTCTCGAGCTGTGCGAATCCTCGTTCGACGCATTCCGAAACATCGGCTGCCGCATCGAGGCGGCGCTCCCCGATTACAAGCCCGAAGACATCTGGCAGCTCTTTCTGAGATGGCGCTGGTGGGCACAGCTCGGCTTGGTCGACCTCTACGACGACCCGCAGACTCGCGAGCAGATGAAGCCCGAATTCGTGTGGGAGATGGAACACGGAATCGCGCTGTCCGCGCTCGACGTCACCAAGGCTGCGACGGCCCGCAACGACTGGCAGGCCGCCCTCACGAAGATGTTCGAAACGTATGACTACATCCTCGCGCCCAGTGCTCAGGTATTCCCGTTCGACAAGTCCACACACTGGCCCACCGAGATCGCCGGCCGGCCCATGGACACCTACCACCGGTGGATGGAGACCGTCGCACCGTGGACGATGACGAGCCTCCCGGTTGCCGCGATGCCGGTCGGTTTCGATGGCCGCGGGCTCCCGATGGGAATTCAGATAATCGGCCGGCACGGCGCTGACCGCGCCGTCCTCCAACTCGCCCACGCGTACGAGCAGAAGACGAAGTGGACGCAGCGCGTGCGTCCGCCCGCACTCCTCTCGAGCTGAGCTGCACCCGTGGACGCAGTCGATCTGCCGTCACCTGCCGGCTACGCGTTGACGATTCGGGAGGTGCTGACCCTCCCCAGCTTGGCCGGCTCCACGCTCGTCGCGGGGGCGGGCGGACTGGAGCAGACCGTTCAGCGGGTCAACGTCATCGAGGTGCCGGACATCCTGCCGTGGGTGAAACCCAACGAACTGTTGATCACCACGGGGTTCCCTCTGCGACATGCAGATTCGGGCGAGCCGTTCGATCCCCTCGCATTGGTCGAACTCGTCGAGGGCCTCGCCCGGTGCGGCGCAGCCGCACTCGGCGTCAAGGAGGGCCGGTACCTCGGCGATCTCCCTGCCGCGATGCTCGAGGCATCGGATCGGCTCGACATTCCACTGTTTCTCATCCCGCACGACATCGGTTTCGACGAGGTGATGTCCGAGGTGTTCACACACCTCGTCGATCGGCAGGCGTTCGCCCTCGACGTTGCCGATCGCATGCACCGTGCGTTGACGAAGATCGTCCTCGAAGGTGGCGACCTGCCGCAGATCGCGGACGAGGTCGCCGCGCTGTTCGACGCTGCGGTGCTGATCTGCACACCGGACGGGCGGGTCAACGCGTCAGCGGGTACGACGGCCACCCTGCAGGTATTGGAGGGGCTGCCGCTGTTCGACCCGTCCGGCCGGCTTCGCACCGAGCGTCTGCACCACGGCCTGCAGTCGGCGCCGGGCACGGAGGCCGGCCAGATCGCCGTCGCGCCGGTTCACGCAGGCGGGACCGAACACGGCGTCATCGTCGCCTTCGTGGGCGACGGCGGGTTGGGCCCCGTCGCCGTGCAAGCGCTGGAGCGAGCCGCAACCGTTGTCGCGTTGGCGGTGACCAAGCAACTCGCCGTGTCGGCGGTCGAATCAAAGTTTCACGGCGACTTCCTGCGCGACGTACTCAACGGGAATGCCGGCACGGTTGAGCAGATTTCGGCGCACTGCGCGCAGCTCGAATGGGACGTGAACCGCGCCATGGTGGTCGTCGTCGCGGAGCTCGACCCGGACCCCGCTCGCTCGACCGCCGGCCCTGCGATTCGGCCGCCGGGTGCCGGACGGATGCCGCAACAAAGACTCACTGCTGCCTGGAAACAGGTGGTCCGGCGCAGGGACCGCTACGCACCGGTGGTCGGGTTCAGCCACGAGGTGGTGGTGTTGATGCCGGTCGGCGACGAGGGCTCGAGAGTGGTCGTGGACGATCTGATTGCTGCCGTCACCGGTGACCGTGGAGGCGGCAGGCATTCGTTCTGCACCGGCGTGAGTCGGGTCATCGACTCGGCTGCCGACCTTCCGCAGGCGTACGACCAGGCACGCAAGGCAGTGACGGTGGGGCGGCGCATGCGCGGGAACGGTTCTGTCGCACACTTCGACAGCCTGGGCGTCCACAGACTGCTCTCCCTGGTCGACGACAGCGCCGAGCTCCGGTCGTTCGCCACCGAGATCCTCGGGTCGCTGGCCGGCGACGCAGACGAGGCGATCGATCTCCGCCAGACGATGCAGGCACTCCTGGACACCAACTGCAACGTCGCCGAGACTGCACGCGTCCTGCACTTCCACTACAACACGCTGCGATATCGAATCGGCAAGTTGGAGAGCATCGTCGGCCCGTTCACAACGGATCCCATTCTGCGCCTGGATGTCGCGCTCGCATTGAGGGTAGTGGAGATGGAGGGCTTGTGACCGAGCACCACGATATTCGGGCCGGGCGGCGAGAGCATCGGCGATATTTGCTCAACTGGTGGGAAATCTTGGTAAATGGCTACCATCCCCGCACCCGGGCATCGGTGGAAAGCTGAGCGCAGCGTGCAGAAACAGCGCCGATGCAAAGTCCCGCGGATGAACTCGTCCTCTCCGACCACCGCTCTGTGATAGGACAGCAATGAACGCTCTGCTCTACCCAGGCATTGTGCTTCTCATTGTCTCCCACGTGCTGATCCCCCCGTCCCTTCTCCGTGTCCACACCGGAACCAGTCACCTTCTGAGCTGGAATGTCACCCTGTCGGTGACGGGTGCGGCGACGATGCTGGCGAGCGCGCTGACTTCCACGGATGCATCGATGGGGCAGCGTTGGGCCACAGCGCTTGCCGGAGTTCTGTGCGGCGGCGTCCTGGCTGTGACAATCGCAGTGTTGCTCAAACCTCGATCCGCCTGATCGGGCCGCGGCTCCGCTATTCGGCGCGCTCCGCGACGAGTGCGGCGAGGCCGTCGAAGATCCGGGCCAGGCCGAATTCGAGCGCGTCGTCCTGCCCGGACGAGGAGCGGGCGGAGGCGAAGGCGGCCGCCGCCTCGGGATAGCGTTCGGAGTTGTCGGTGAGGATTCCCGTCATGATCGCGTTCAGGGCGTTCTCGGGTGTGTCGGTTTCGGCGCCGGGGCCGTCGACTGCTGAGCGAGGCTGCGGACGTGGCCGGTGATCAGGACGACCGAATCCAGTCGTTCTCCGCCGGTGAGCCCGGTGCCGCTCAGTGCCGAGAGGCCGGTTTCGAGCCAGCCCAGTTCGTTCGGTCCCATCACGCGGGGGCCGACGGCGACGTCCACGACCCACGGATGCCGTCGCAGACCAGCCCACATGCGCAGTGCCCACTGTGTCGAGGTCACGTTCGAGAAGTCGCACGCACGCCGCTTCGATCTGGTGTTCGGCGCGGACGGCATCCATTCGGCCGTGCGCAAACACCGGTTCGGGCCGGAGCAGGACTTCGTCCGATTCCTCGGGTACTACTTCGCGGTCGTCGGCACCACGGACGCGGTGACTGCGGCGTCGCCCGACCGGGACCGCGCGACGGGATGGATGTACAACGAACCCGGAAGGATGGCCGTCGTCGGTGGACCGAAGGCTCCCGAATTGTTCGTCTTCGCCTCCGACCCGATCGACTACGACCGCGGCGACATCACCGAGCAGAAGCGACTGCTGGCCGCCGCGTACGCAGGTGCGGGCTGGCGCGTGCCCGGGTTGCTCGCGCACCTCGACGACGCACCGGACTTCTATCTCGACTCGATCGCGAGGGTCGAGGCCGATACCTACACCGCCGGACGCGTCGCCCTACTCGGCGATGCCGCGTACGGAAACACGCTGGGCGGCTTCGGAACCGGACTCGCCCTCGTCGGTGCGCATGTGCTGGCAGGCAGGCGAACTTGCCGCCGCGGGTGGCGACCGCGTGGCGTTCGGGCGCTACAACGAGCAGATGCACCGGTACGCGAAGGTCGCCCGCAAGGCCAGCGCTGGACCGTTTCTCGCGCCGAAGTCGCCGACTCGCATCAGGCTGCGGAATTGGACGTTCAAGTCCAAGGCCCTGTTCGGCCTGATGATGAAGCTGACCGACTCCTTCGCCACCGACATCGACCTGCAGGACTACCCGGCGCTGCGATCAGCTGGGTGTCCCGGCAATGTTGACCATCCATGAGATGCCGAATTGGTCGGTACAGGCACCGAATTCGTCTCCCCACATCTGCTTTTCGAGGGGCACCGACACGGAGCCGGCGTCCGAGAGCTTGGCCCAGTAGCCGCGGAGCAGGTCGCCGTCGTCGCCGCTCAGGCTCACCGCGATGTTGGTGCCCGGGTTGTGTTCCATGCCGGGCGGCGTGTCTGCCCCCATGAGGGTGAACCCGTTCTCGGATTCGAGCATGGCGTGCATGATCTTGTCGGCTCCCTCGGCGTCCGGGGCGCCGAACTCACCGAATGTGCTCACCGCCAGGGTGCCACCGAAGACGTCCTTGTAGAACTCCATCGCCTGCCGAGCGTTGCCGTCGAAGCTGATGTAGGGGTTGAGACGAGAGGTCATGAGGCATGCTCCTTCTAGGTGCCGGAACCGACAGCAACGACGGTACAACGACCGACCGACACGATGTGGGGAACGCAAACCTCGGCAGTGCACCAGGCAAAGCAGGGCACCAGGCGATTCAGGGCACCAGGTGTCTCAGCCCACCGCGACGGTCGCGAACGCCGCCCACAGCACCGGCGAATGCTCGATCGTCCGTTCGTCCCGCCAGACGGCGACCCGGTCGCGTTGCCACGCGCACAGCGCGCCGACCGCGTCGGGCAGTTCGTGCGCCGCGTCGATCGAGCAGATGGCGTCCTGCAGCGGGCGGGCGTGTGGTGCGGCGCCGGCGATGCGCTGGAACGCGAGGTCCGTCGGAAGGGCCCAGCGGCTCGCGGTGACGAGTTCCGCCCCGCCGGCGATCATCGCGGAGACCAGTCCGAGGGCCTCGCTGAACCGCAGGTCGCCGCCGCTCTCGCAGGCGATGAGCGCAACCCGGCTCGGGATCGGCCACAGGTCGGCGCCGCGGATCGGTTCCTCGGTGAGCGTGTGCGTTCCCAGCAGGAGGTCCTTCGCGGACAGCGGCCGGTGCGCGCGCGTCGGCTCCGCGAACCCGACGGCGTCGGCGGAGCAGGCGAGGTGCAGTTCCGCGTGCTCGCTCTGACCGGATTCGGGCGCCGCCGCCGTGACGTGCCCGACGTACACCAGCCGGCGTGCGCCCTCGCGCAACGCTGCGCCGAGCCATGCCCGGTCGACGTCTTCGCGGCGGAACACGTCCAGCGGTCCGTCCACGGCGGGAAGCAGCCGGTCCTCGCCGGCGTACGTCGCGACCCGCTGCGACAGCGGGCTGTCCGCGGCCATCCGCCCCAGGACGGAACCGAGAACCGAATCGGCGCGGAACCCCGGCACCCGGGGGTCGAGGACCGCGACGACGGGGAGCCGGTGGCCGTCCGTCCAGGTTCGGACCGGGCGACCGGGTGAGTGCACGATGCTGAGCGGGGCCAGCAGACTGACGTCCGCGATGTCGACGAGACGCAGGCCGGCGTCGGGGGCGATCAGTTCCCACGGCACCTGAGCGACCCGGGGTGACGGCTGGATCCGGAGATGGGGGCGCACGCCGCGGGTGAACAGCTCGTGCAACTGCCGGGCAAGGCCGAACGGGAGAAATGTGCGCGAGAGAAGTTGAGCCAGATCGTGTTCGGACTCGTAGCCGGAGAACGCGCCCGCGGTCAGTGAACGGTGCAGCCCCTGCGGGTCTGTGAGGTCGGGCAGGGCCCGGGCCAGCGCGGCGACGGCCTCGTCCACCTGCGCGGCGGGGGCTACGCCGACCCCGCCGGGGTGGGAGTCGTGGGTCCACCGCCACGACGTGTACAGGTCGCCGGCGTCGGCCATCCGCACGATCGCGGTGGGCTGCTCGGGCGAGGTCGGCGGGTGGGGCAGGTGAGTCGGCACCGCCCCAGCATTCCCTACCCGCCTGGCATCTTCACCGGCAAATAGATCGGCTCCCCGAGCAACCTCCGACTTCCGGTCGCCTGAACCTCGACGTGGAATATCTGAACTAGTTCTGATGTAATGGCGCGTATGAGCAAGTCGACCGCCACCACCACGTTCTCCGACTTCTTGAGGTCGCCGAAGGATGTACTCGGCGTCCTCGAGGACAACGGTGAGGTGGTGTTGACGCGTCGGAACGCGCCCGCTCTGCGGCTGACCCAGGAATCGGCGAGCCGTGCGGAATTGAGCACTCTCGGCGTCGTGGGACAGCTATTCGCCGCCTCTCTCGACGAGGCGGCCCTCGATCGTGTCGCTACCCGGCTCGCGGTGGCACTGCCGTGGATCGGGTTGCTGCCGGCGTCGTTGCACGCGGAGTTCGTCGCGGAGTTCCAGGACACGGCCCGGGCCTGCATCGCGGTTGCCCGCTTCGACCGGCTCGCGATTCTGCTCGAAGCGTGGAGGGCCACCGCGGAGGCGTATGCCGACCCGCGCCTGACTGCGGACGGTTCCGATCTGGAACATCTTGACGTCGCCGAGGTGGTCGCGGCGCCGGGCCGCGACGCGTGAGCAAGAAGGGCGGATCGGTCCCTCGTCCGATCGAACGTGCCGAGTGGCAGCTGGTGTTCGTTACACGTGACGCGGAGAAGGGCTGGACGGATCTGTTGGCGACCGCTCGCAATGCGACGGTCGATGCGTGGGACACCCTTACCCTTGAACCTGCAGTGGAGACACCGCGGCTGTACCAGCTCAAAGGTGACTATGCCTACGGCACGCACAACGGGCGGAACTACGCCCGCTACCAGTACAAAGTGACCAATGGTGGGCGTATCTGGTTCTTTCTCGACCCGGCTCCGAAGGGCGGCAAGGTCGACGGCCGGGTCCTGCTCGAGCGATACGAGCCCGGCCATCCGAAGGAAACCGAGTAAGCACGACCGCATGTGATTCTGCGGCCGCTGCGGGTCGGCGCTGTGGCTGGTTTCAGCGCCTCGAGTACTCCCCGCGAAGCGACTTACCCACACCGTGCCCGGCACGGTGTGGGTAAGAAGTCGCGTCTGTTGGACCGCAGTCGTGCTTCGTGAGTGCCTCTGACGCAGGGGCGACCGAACTAGCCGACGGTTGCGGCCGCGGAATCCTCGGCAGGCACACCCGTTCGGATGAGCCGATCGAATGCGCTCAGCGCTGCCGTGGCTCCGGCACCGGCGGCGATCACGATCTGCTTGTACGGCACGGTGGTGCAGTCGCCGGCCGCGAACACGCCGGGGACCGACGTCTGGCCGCGGTCGTCGATCGCGATCTCGCCGCGATCGGACAACTCGACGCTGCCGGCCAGCCACTCGGTGTTGGGCAGGAGACCGATCTGGACGAAGACACCCTCGACGTCGAGCGTGTGCGCGGTATCGGTCGTGCGGTCCTGGTACGCCAGACCGGTGACCTTGTTGCCGTCCCCGACGACCTCCGTCGTGAGCGTGCTCAGGAGGATGTCCGCGTTGGGGAGGCTGCGCAGCTTGCGCTGCAGCACCTCGTCGGCGCGGAGCACCGAGTCGAACTCGATGAGCGTGACGTGCTCGACGAGTCCGGCGAGATCGATCGCGGCCTCCACTCCGGAGTTGCCGCCACCGATCACGGCGACGCGCTTGCCCTTGAACAGCGGTCCGTCGCAGTGCGGGCAGTACGTGACGCCCTTGTTCCGGTACTGGTCCTCGCCGGGCACGTTCATCGAGCGCCACCGTGCGCCCGTCGACAGGATCACGGTTCGCGCGAGAAGCGAAGCACCGCTTTCCAGTTCGATCTCGACGAGACCGTTCTCGGTGGCGGCGGGCACGAGCTTCGCGGCCTTCTGGGTGTTCATGATGTCGACGCCGTACTGGCGGACGTGATTCTCGAGCGCAGATCCGAACTGGGGGCCCTCCGTGTAGGGGACGGAGATGAAGTTCTCGATCGCCATGGTGTCGAGCACCTGGCCGCCGAAGCGTTCGGCGGCGATGCCGGTGCGAATTCCCTTGCGCGCGGCGTACACCGCGGCCGCGGCACCGGACGGGCCACCGCCGACGACGAGCACGTCGAACGGGTCCTTCTGCGCGATCGCGGTGGCGGCGCGGTCGGCGGCACCGACGTCGAGCTTGCCGATGATTTCCTCGAGGCTCATCCGGCCGGAGCCGAAGAGTTCGCCGTTGACGAACACGGTCGGCACGGCCATGATCTGGCGGCCGTCGACCTCGTCCTGGAACAGGGCGCCGTCGATCGCGACGTGGCTGATGCGCGGATTGAGCACGGACATCAGGTTCAGGGCCTGCACCACGTCGGGGCAGTTCTGGCAGGACAGCGAGAAGTACGTCTCGAAGTGGAAGTCGCCGTCGAGGTTGCGGACCTGCTCGAGCAGTTCGGGGGACTCCTTCGACGGGTAACCGCCGACCTGGAGCAAAGCGAGTGCGAGCGAGGTGAATTCGTGGCCGAGCGGGATCCCGGCGAAGCGGACCTCGATGTCGGTGCCACTGCGACGGACGGCGAAGGACGGGCGGCGCGCGTCGTCGTCGCGGCGTTCGTAGGTGACCTTGTCCGACATCGCCGCGATCTCGGTGAGCAGTTCGGCGAGTTCGGTGGACTTGGGACCGTCATCGAGTGAGGAGACGAGCTCGATCGGCAGGGTCAGCCGTTCGAGCAGGGACTTCAGTTGGCCGGCGAGCGAGGCTTCGAGCATGCGGATCTACTCCATCGATCGGGGAGGAAAGGGATCGGAAACCGGAAACCAGCTGTGGGCGGTCCGGAAAGTGTTGGTGCGACACCGATTGCCCCTCACGGGAGCGGAGCACCGGGAACCGCGCGCACGGGCTCAGAAGTTCTGAGCCCGTGCCTACGGTCGACTGGGCTACGTCAGATCTTGCCGACGAGGTCGAGCGACGGAGCGAGCGTCTCTTCGCCCTCTTCCCACTTGGCGGGGCAGACCTCGCCCGGGTGCGACCGGACGTACTGAGCGGCCTTGACCTTGCGGACCAGCTCGGCGGCGTTGCGGCCGATGCCTTCCGCGGTGACCTCGGTGAACTGGATGACGCCGTCGGGGTCGACGAGGAAGGTGCCGCGATCGGCCAGTCCCTCGTTCTCGCGCAGAACCTCGAAGTTCTTGCTGATCTCCTGCGTAGGGTCACCGATCATGGCGTACTTGATCTTGCCGATGGTGTCGGACGATCCGTGCCACGCCTTGTGCGTGAAGTGGGTGTCGGTGGACACCGAGAAGACCTCGACGCCGAGACGCTGCAGTTCCTCGTGGTGATCGGCGAGGTCGCCGAGCTCGGTCGGGCAGACGAACGTGAAGTCGGCCGGGTAGAAGTAGAAGACAGCCCACTTGTCCTTGATGTCGTCCGCGGACACGGTGATGAACGCGCCGTCCTTGAAAGCGGACGCCGCGAAGGGCTTGATCTGCGTGTTGATCAGGGCCATTGGAACCTCTATTCGTAAGACTGGAAGCCGACAGCGACGAGGCTATCCAGCAGTTTGGAATAGGTCCAATCTATGAGACCTATTCCATAGATTGGATGGGGCTATCAATGACCGTCGAATCGGACACTGTGCAGGTCAGCGCGGGTATTCACCCACACGTCCGGAGGTGGTCGCCGGGGGCGCGGTGTGACCACCATGACACCCTTCCGCCCTGAATCTCCGCGCAGGGAACGGAAAGCGGGGTCACCAGGCCGGCACCACGCGGCTGTCGCGGACCTCGCGCCCATAGCGTTCCTCGGCGGCCGCGATCGCGGAGCCCAGCACGATCCGTCCGTCCGACGTCACGGTGAGCCGCGGGGGGAGGGGCACCGGCAGGCCGGCGCCGGCCGCGACTCCGGCCAATGCGGCGCCGAGCAGGAAGGAGCCGTCGGTGTCGGCGGCGCCGACCGGGGGAGGGTCGGGCAACTGCAGGGGCGGTCGCGGCGCGGTGCCGTGCCCGGCCCGGCCGATGTCCACCGTCGTCCCCGCGCACTGCGCCTCGACGAGATCGGCGACCAACCGGGCGTCGCCGGAGGCGTAGGCGAGACGGAATGCCAATTGCATCGCCGGATCGGCGATCTCGCGGTTCCACTGCTCGCGCTGTCGGCCGTTCGGAAGTGTGTATCGCACGGCGTCGATGGCGATCGCCGCAGGTACGGCGAGCGCGGTGGCCCGTGCCCGGGCCGCATCGTCCGGTGTGCCGGCGGCGGTCAGCGCGGATTCGAGGAGGGTCGCGTGCCAGAAGTCGACCTGCGCGCAGTGCAGTCCGAGCCCCAGTTCGCGGTACGTGGCGAACGCGGCGGCGAGCAGTCTCTCGCCCTCGCCCGGTCGGCCCTCGGCGAAGGCGACGGTGGCGAGGCGCGTCTCGACGTCCGCGACGTCGAGTACCGCGCCGGACCCCCGGAAGTAGTCGAGGCTGCGGCGGTAGAGCGCCGCAGCGCGTGCGGTGTCGCCGCGTCCCTCGGCGAGAAATGCCAGCACCTTCGATCCGATTCCCGCCCGGTGGCCGATCCCGGCCCGTTCGAAATACGACTGACTCGATTGCAGCAGCGGTTCCGCATCGTCGAGGCGACCCGCGCGGACGCGCATGATGCCCAGGTTCTGCTGCGTCTCGGCGACGGCGTTGACGTCACCCGCCGTCTCGAATGCGGCGAGCGCCTGCCCGGCGAAGTCGTCGGAAAGGTCGAAACGCCCGGTCTCGAACTGGATGGCAGCGAGATTCATCAGCGGATGGCCCGCGAGTCCCGGCGCGAAACGCACTGCCGCGTCGAGGGACTCGGTGGCCACGTCGGCCGCGTGCGCCCACTGCTGCCGATGCATCGCGACCGCGGTGAGCGACAACAGACACGCGACCCGCAGGTCACCCTGGTCTTCGCCGCCGGCCGCGAGCAGCTCCCGCGCCTGCTCGAGCGCGCCCTGCGCGCCGTCGAGATCGCCGACGTGCTGCAGTGCCTGCGACAGGTTGACCAGCGCCGCCGGACGCATCCGGATCGCGTCGGCAGGCATCACCGCGAGGGCCGCCCGGTAGAGGTCGACGGCCTTCGCGTGCTCGCCCAGTTCGTCGGACATGCTGGCCGCATTGATGATCGCGCTCGTCCGGAGATCACCGGTGGCCCCGGCGGCGACCTGCTCGAACGTCCGGAGCGCCTCGGCGACGTCGCCCCGTGAGTAGGCCGCGGCTCCCGCGGCAAGAAGGTCACGGCCCGTCTGGTCGTCCATGTCAATAGTCCGAATCCGAGGCGGCCGCGTCTATCTCGGCGAGCAGCGGCGCGTCAGGTGCGTCTTCCGGAGTCGGCTCCGCGGCCCGCCGCAGCCGCAGACGGGCCAGGGCCCGAACCCGCTCCCGGACGCCTGGACCTCCGACGTCCGCGGAACCGTTCACACCGAACCCGGGCAGATACACGTCCACGGACACTCCCGCTTCCGCACCGGGTGGTGCGTCCGACTCGCCGAACCAGACGTCGCCCGACAGGTGCAGCGCGACATCGACGGCGCCGGATGCGGTGCCGATCAGGGCGCGGGGGCGGACATGATCCGGCACGGGTTCGGAGACATTCGGTGCCGCAACGACACTCACGCGCAACGCGGTGTTCCCGGAGGTGCGCACCACCTCCCACGACACCGCGCGCTCGGAACAGTCGACGAGACCGGGTGGGTACCGGCGCCAGTCGGATCCCGTGATGCCCCGCGCCAGCACGAGGGTGCTCGGCCGGGTCGCGGTCGCGGCGCCCGCGGCGAGCGCGTAGTCCTCGGCCCGCCCGGGACGGTCGGCGGGCGCGGGTCCGCTCGGCGCGAGCGCGTCGTCCCCGTCGACGAGCAGATCGCAGTCCTCGACGAGTGTCGCGATCTCGCGGTTCACCAGCCCCGCGTCGAGCGCCGGGATACCGTCGACCGTCGACGTCGGCCACCACCGCGCCGCCCAGTGCGCGAACGCGAGGCGTCGGGCGCCCGCGGCCACCCGCGGCCGGGCCGGTTCGGCCGTGACCTCGCTCCCGGTCTCGCCCTCGGCCACGGCGAGTGCCACCTCCTCGCCGAACACCGCCCACATCCAGTTCTGCGCCGAGTGGACGTCGTCGATCACCGCGACCGGGACGGTGTGTTCGGCGAACACACTCCACGACAGGTGCCCGCCGAGCACCTCCAGCACGGTCACGTCGATGCCCGGGGCGTCGTCGAGGACGCTCGGTGCATTGTCGGGGGCGATGATCCAGACCCCGTCGGGGGCGCGGTCGATCCGCACGGTGCCGGTGGTCAACTCGCCCTCGATTCGGGAGCGTCCGCCGCATCCGCGAGCGGAATTACGCTGAGCGCCTGCTTGACCCGCATCCGGTGGTCGAGGATGACCGACCGAGCCACACCGTCCAGGACATCCCACAGTTCGCCTGGTTCGAGGACGGAGAACTCGCGGACGTCGCGACCGTGCAGGCGGACCCACAGGCGGCGGAGGTAAGGCCGCCACGGCTCGCGGAGTTCGGCGGCGATGGCCGCCAGCGGATTCGTGTCGGGCAGCGCCGCCGCGTCGACGTTCACGGTGAGGCGGCGCGCCTGCAGGACGTACGCCTCGCGTTGCCAGCGACCGTTGATCACTCGGACGGCGGTCGTGTCCGTGGCCGCGGGAGAGGGTGCCGTCCCGATCGGGCGGAGACCGGTCGCGAGTGCCGCGCCCGTCGTCGCCGCGACCCGCAACGACTCGTCGAGAAGAGCCCAGGGCGAGCAACTTCGGGCGATCTCGGTGGTGACCAGTTCGTGGATCGGCGGTAGCTCCGCACGGTCGGTCGACGCGCGGAGCACCGTGAAGACGCGTTCGTGGACGGAACGGTCGAAGGGCAGCCCGAGCGCCGAGGTGGACGCCGACGTTCCGAGGCGTGGCGGTCCGGGGACGGGATGCACCGTCAGGCCGAACCGGTGAGCCGAGACCTCGGTCGTCCACAGCGCAATCCCGTGGTGGGTTCCCGCGTGGCCGGCGATCAGGTCGTCGAGGGCGTGCCGTCCGTCGTCACCGTCCTCCTCGAGCCGCGCGCAGGGACAGGCGTCGAGGACCGCGGTCACAGCGTCGGCGTGGTCGCCCGTCGCGGCGCCCGACAGCGGTCGCCGCCCCCACGCGAGGTCGATGAGGGCGCTCAGTTCCCGTGCCCGGGCCGGGTCGGTGACGTGGGCCTTCAACGCCTGCGTGGTGCGGCCGGCGGCGACCTCGTGCACGTCGCGCAGCGTGTCCTCGGCGACGGACTCGTCGCGGAGCGGATCGGGTGCGCCCGAACCGGTCGCGAGTTCGAAACACCGCTGGAAGTACAGGTCCTGCGGATTGCCGTCCGTGATGCGCAGCGCCCGGCGGACCCGTTTGAGCAGGATGAACCAGGCGGCGGTGGCCCGCAGTACGTCGGCGGAGGCGTGCACCCGGGTGGCGAGCAGCTGCGCCCCGTCGGCCGTGACGATCGGACCGGCGCACAGCGGGTTCTGCACCGGACGGATGACCAGCGGATCGAGGATCAGTTTCACCGTGCGGCTCAGGGGTCCGCCGTCGGGCCCGCTGAGCGGTTCGACGCCGTCCAGTTCGCGCCACACCTCGTCGAGGACCATCGCCCGCGGTCGGCGAGCAGCCGCTGAGCCCCTCGGTCCCGTCCGCATTCGAGCAGGTTACCGCAGGCGCGGCCCGCCGACGCAGCGAGAAATCTGGGATCGGTAGGGCGCGAGACGTTCCTACCCTTCTCACATCGGCTCCAGTCCGCGAGCCGAGGGAATCGACGACGGGCGCCGAGCGCCCCTCACGAAACGTGAAGGACGGATCATGAACAAGATCGTTCGGACTCAGAAGCGCGTCTACACCGCGGGCATCGTCGCGGCGGCCGCCGTCGCCCTGCTCGTCTCGGGCTGCAGCGACACCGGCGACAACTCCGGCGGGGGAAGCTCCGAGCAGACCGTGGCGAGCCCGGCGGGTGCGTCCACGGCCGCGGTCGACGGCAAGGCGCTGGACGCGAACTTCGACGCGACCTGCGCCAAGCAGGGCGACACCCTGGCCCTGGCGCTGGCGGACACCGGCAACGCGACGTACGGAGACCTGGCGGTCTCCGCGACGATCACCGGCACCGACACCGTGCAGGCGGTCGGGATCGCCGGCAGCAAGGGTGGGTCGAACGGCCTCCCGTACGCACTCGGCTTCGGGCAGGGCATGCCGGGCGGCTCCGCGAAGGTCGTCAAGGACGGCGACACCTACACGGTCACCGGCGAGGGCGTCGGGGCGCCCGACATGAGCAACCCGGCCGCGCCGAGTTCGGCGAAGTTCGACATCACGTTCGCATGCTCGACCGTCGTGGGCGGCTGAGCCCCCGCCCACCCCGGGACGCGCGCGGAGCCACCTCGAGTTCGCGCGCGTCCCACCTCCCCCAGTTCAGGCACCCCCAGTTCAGGCACGGAAAGGACACCTCGTGAAGAAGATCGTGCGTACCGCCGCCCTGGTGTTTCTCGTCGGCTCGGTCGGCTACTACCTCTGGCACGGCCTCGGCGATCGGGGCCGGACGAACTACGGAATCGACGCGCTGTCGTGGGTCGGCCCGCAGATGATCTGGCCGATCGTCGCGGTCAGCGTGGTCGTGGTGTGTTTCGCCGTCACCGGCGACAGCGTGCTGGCGGCGTTCACGGGCCGCAACAGTGCCGCGTTCCGCAACGGAGCCGTCGGGATCGGGACGGTGCGGTCGGTGCGTCAGACGGGCATGACACTCAATGACCAACCGGAAGTGCGGATCGACCTCGCCGTGGAGGGCGACGACGGCACGATGTTCGAGTCACACGCCAGGATGATCGTGCCGCTGACCGAGTTGGCGCTTCTCCGTCCGGGTGTCGTGCTCCCCGTCCGCTACCTTCCGGGCCGCACCGACAAGGTCGAGATCGACCGCTCGGGAGACGTGGCATCGGCGCAGGACGCGTTGAACCGATCCATGATTCGGCAGGGTGTCACCACCCCGGGCAAACTCGACATCGCGGCCCGCGGCATCCCCGCGCAGGCGGTGGTGCAGTCGCTCAGTGTGCCCGGGGAGATCCGCAACGGGAATTCGAAGGTGGAACTCGGGCTGGCGGTCACCCGGCCCGACGGCACGACGTTCACCACCCGCGTCGAGAAGTTCATGCCGCCGCGCACGGTCGGGTACGTCCAGGTCGGCAGGGTGGTGACGGTTCACTATCTGCCGGGGAACGAGCAGGAGGTCGTCCTCGCCCTGCCCGCGAATGTGTGACGGGCCCGCAGCCGGGTCAGTCCTCGTCCCGGGGCGGAAGTCCCAGCGACCGGACGAGGCGGAGGAGTTGTTCACGCAGCGGCCCCACGTCGCCGACGGCGGCGGTGAGGGCCGCGTCCTCCTTCTCCAGGGTCAGGAGGTGCTGGTAGATCGCGCGTCCCGGCTCGGTGATCGCGACCCGTTTGCGGCGCTCGTCGTTCGGATCGGTCTCCCGGGTGACGTACCCGCCCCGTTCGAGGCGGTCGATGGTTCGGCTGATGGTCTGATCCGTCACCCGCGAGGCCTTCGCGATGTCGCGTTGTGAGGCCGGCCGGCCGGCGATCGTGTGCAGGCAGATCAGTCCCGCGTGGGTCATGTTCTGCGATCGGAGAATGTCCTCCCACGAGTGCTCGACCAGGCGCGCAGCCGTGGACAACAGCCGTCCGGTGGGCCATTCGTCCATGCCGTCGCTCGTCATTTCTTCGCCTCCATTTGCAATTTGCTCAGCAGGCTGAACAAAATAGGATCGTCGCAATCCGGACATCCGGTCGTCGAACCGTCCAGCATTGGAGAGCACGTGACCACAACTGCCCGCCCACGCCCGGTTCGTCGCCTGCGGTGGATTCTGCCAGCCGTGCTGGTGATCGTCTGGCTCGCCGTCGGCGGGTTCGGGGGGCCGTTCGCCGGCAAATTGTCCACGGTTCAGCAGAACGACAGCACGTCGTTCCTGCCCGCATCGGCCGAGGCCACCGAGGTGTCCGCCCTGCAGAAGGGCTTCACCGACACCCGGTTCGTGCCCGCGATCGTCGTCGCCGAACGGACGTCGGGGATCACCGCCGCCGACACCGAATTCCTCTCGGGCACCGCGGCCGCCTTCGCCGGTTCGGAGGGATTCGGCGAGGAGGTGTCGCCGCCGATCCCGTCCGCCGACGGTCGGGCACTGGAGATGTTCGTGCCCGTCGACAGCACCGGGGAGGTCGGCGACAGTGTTACCGAACTCCGGGACGCGCTCGGTGCCGCACCGGACGGTCTCACCGTCCTCGTCACCGGGCCCGCCGGTCAGGTGGCGGATCTGTCGTCGGCGTTCGCGGGAATCGACGGACTGCTGCTCCTGGTGGCGGGTGTCGTCGTGATCCTCATCCTCATCGTCGTGTACCGCAGCCCGATCCTCCCGTTCGCCGTGATCACGTCCGCCGTCTTCGCGCTGGGACTGTCGAGTCTGCTCGTCTATCTGCTCGCCGACGCCGGTGTGATCGCGCTGAACGGTCAGAGCCAGGGGATCCTGTTCATCCTGGTGTTCGGCGCCGCGACCGACTACGCCCTGCTGCTCGTGTCCCGCTACCGCGAGGAACTGCGGATCGAGCAGGACAAGTACCGCGCCATGCGAACCGCCTGGCGGGCGACACTCGAACCGGTCGCCGCCTCCGCGGGCACCGTCATCGCCGGTGTGCTCTGCCTGCTGCTGTCCGATCTCAACTCCAACCGCGGACTCGGACCGGTCGCGGCCATCGGCATCGCGGCATCGTTCGTCGCGTCCATGACGTATCTCCCCGCGGTGCTCGTGCTCCTCGGCCGCGCGGCGTACTGGCCGACCAGGCCCGCCTTCGACGCGAAGCATGCCGAGAAGGACGAGGCCGCCGACCACAAGTTCTGGGCCGCGCTCGCCGCACGGATCGGCGCACATCCGCGCCGGTTCTGGGTGGCATCCAGCCTGGTGCTGGTGTGCTTCGCACTCCTGATGCCCCAGTTCGAGGCGAGTGGGGTCGCGGAGTCCGAGACGTTCCTTCTCGACGTCGATTCCGTTGCGGGCCAGCAGATCCTCGGCGACCACTTCGACGCCGGCTCCGGTTCGCCGGCGGTGATCATCGCGAACGAGGGCGCTCTCGATGCGGTACTCGACGCAGGTCGGGTCGACGGCGTCGGCAACCTCACCGTGCTGACCGCCCCCGGCACGCAGGACGTATTGGTGGTGGACGGCCGCGTGGCGATCGAAGCGACCCTGACCGATCCGGCCGATTCGGCCGCAGCCGAGGACACCATCGTCCGCCTCCGCGACGCCGTCCACCCGATCGACGGCGCCGATGCCCTCGTCGGCGGCACCACCGCCACGGACCTCGACACCAAGACGACGTCGACGCGGGACCGCACCCTGATCATCCCCGTCGTGATCCTCGTGGTGTTCGCGATTCTGTGCCTGCTGCTGCGGTCACTGCTCGCGCCGCTGCTGCTGATGGGGACGGTCGTGCTGTCCTTCGCCGCGACACTGGGTATCTCGTCCCTCGTCTTCGAGCACGTCTTCGGATTCCCGGGCGCCGACCCCGTCGTCCCGCTGTTCGCGTTCGTGTTCCTCGTCGCCCTCGGAATCGACTACAACATCTTCCTCATGACCCGCGTCCGGGAAGAAGCCCGGCGCATCGGCACCCGGCGCGGAGCGCTGCGCGGCCTGACCGTCACCGGCGGCGTGATCACGTCGGCGGGAGTGGTTCTGGCGGCAACCTTCTCGGCGCTCGCCGTCATTCCGCTGATCTTCCTCGCTCAGATCGCCTTCATCGTGGCGTTCGGTGTGCTCCTCGACGCGCTCCTCGTGCGGTCGCTCCTGGTGCCCGCCCTCACCGTCGACATCGGGCAGAAGATCTGGTGGCCGAGCACACTCGCATCGGCGCCGGAGCCGGACGAGACCGTCCAGAGGCATGCCGAACGCGTCCGCCTGGGGTCATAGTGGAACGTGATGTGAACACGACGAAAGGAAGATCGTGGACCATAGCGCGCTGTTGACCGACGCCTTCGATCGCATTCAGGAGACCGTGCATTCGACGCTGGCCGATCTGCCCGCCGGCGCCCTCACGTTCCGGGTGGACGCGAACGCGAACACCATCGCCTGGCTGATCTGGCATCTCACGCGGGTGCAGGACGATCACGTCGCCGGAGTCGCGGGCACCGAGCAGGTGTGGACGTCCGGAGGGTGGGTGGAGCGCTTCGGCCTCCCGTTCCGGGTCGCCGACATCGGGTACGGGCAGTCTTCGGACGAGGTGGCTAGGGTGCGCACCGGGGCCGAACTGCTGCGGGAGTACCACGACGCCGTGCACGATCGCACCGTCGATTACGTCCAGACGATCGGCACGGACGACCTCGACCGGATCGTCGACGAGAATTGGGATCCGCCGGTCACTCTCGGGGTCCGCTTGGTCAGCGTCGTCTCCGACGATCTTCAGCACGCCGGGCAGGCGGCGTACGTGCGCGGCATCTACGAGCGCCGCTGAGTTGCGGCACCCTCGTTGGCCAAGAGCCAGGCCTCCACTCGCAGCCGGGAGCGGCGGCCGACACGGTCCCGGATTGCCGGACTCACCCGCGCCGCACCGTGCATCGTCCCGTTCCCGGCGAGTGCCAGCGGAACGAACCAGGCAGGCACGACCGGCAGTCCGAGTTCCTGCATGCCCCTCTTGCCGGAGAACATCCGCTGGATGCTGAGCAGACGCTGGCGGTTGAGCCTGCGTCGCAGGGCCTCCGCGTGCGGGTAGTGGAACGTGGCCCACGACTTCTGCAGTGAGTCGGCCAGCACCCGGGAGTTGTCGTCGGGGCCGGGAGCGAACATCCCGATCTGGCACATGGTGCGGCGTCCGGTGTTCTCGTCGTCGACCAGCCAGTGGTCGTCGATGCCCATCAGCCAGCCGATGTACCGCCACAGGTGCATCACGTCCGCGCCCTCGTCGGCGGAGACCCACACCCCCAGCGAGCGGAGGCCGACGAGGAACGTCGTCGAGAAGAGCGCGAGCGTCCCCGCCTGATCCGACTGGTTGATCGGCATGCCCCAGTCGGAGACATCCCAGTCCTCGTCCTGCAGCAGCGTCAGATTGACGAAAGCGTGCATCAACCGGACGTGGACCGACAGTTGCCAGCCGCGGCGGTCACGCTCCAGGCCACCGGGGACGACGCACTCGTACCACCACCGCACCGTCTCGGCGACCCGCTGACCCGCGCCGTCCCCGACGAGCCTGCCGGTGGCCACGAGTTGGCGGGAGGTGGCGGCGCTGCGGTAGCCGTTCATCAGCGAACCGGTCGCGAGGAGGTCGAGTCCGGTCATCCCGCTGCGCAGGCAGACGGCGGCCCCGCGGTCGAGGCGACGGTCGTCGACCCACGACGGCCGGTGGTCCACCGCGTCGAAGAAGGCAATCAGCGGCGGCGCGGGGTCGGGCACGCTGCCGATGCCGTCGGAGAGTGCCCGGGAGAACTGGGCCATCGTCACGGTCTTGTCGACGAGCACCGCCCGCGCCAGCGCGGCACCGATCTCGTCCTGACTGACGACCGCCCGGGCGTGGAGTTCGCGCTCCGCCGCGGTGGGTGTCGGATCGCCGTGCACGAACCGCGACAGCGTCCGCATCGAGCGGCGACCCCACTCCGAGTCCATGTCGAAGCGTCGCGGCGGCGTGAAATCGGAGAAGCCGGCGGCGGATTCCCGAGGCTGGGTTTCTGTCATTTTCGAGGTACTCGATTCGGTCGTCGAGAGGGGCGTCGTGGTGCCGCAGCCCCGCTCGAGTTGCTGTGAGTTACAGTTCACTCCACCGGATCGGACGGGTACAAGTCGCATTGTGGGACAGATCGGGAAGGCTGCGCGAATGGGCACTGGCCAGCGGAAAGACCCCTCCCAGCAGCGTTCGCAGGCGACGGTCGCACGCATCCTGTCGGCAACTGGTCAGGTTTTGCGGGCGAAGGGGTACACCGGTTGCAGCACGAATGCGATCGCGGACGCGGCGGGCATCTCGAAAGGATCGGTGTATCAGTACTTCGCGAACAAGGACGAGATCATCGAGGTCCTGATGGACCGGATCATGGAGGAAACCACGGCCGCGTTCGGGGCGCAGCTCGAGCAGTCGGTCGCGGAGGGCACATTCTTGGCGGACGCCGCCCTGCAGTCCCAGTTCCTCGCCGTCCTGGACGAGTACCGCGACATCCTCGGTTCGCTGCTCAACGATGCCCCGCACCTGGCCCTGGCGGCTCACCGTTCGGTTCGCATCGAGGAACGGTGCCGCGACCTGTTGCGTACGTATGTGACGTTGAATCCGTCCGTGATCGGTCCCGGTGTCGACCTCGACGCGCTGCTCCTGGTGCTCACCGTCAGCTACCGCGAGGTCGGCCTCGAGTACCTCCGCCGGGACCTGCGCGACCGGCGAAACCAGCTGGCCACGGCCCTCTACGACATGACGATGGGCGGCCTCGCCGGGACCTCGACACGCGGGGTGTAACGCGGAGGGGGCTTCGGGAGAAATACTTGTTGAGCCCATGGTGCTGTCGGACCCCGACCCGGCAGCACCAGGGGCCTTCTCTTTTCCACCGGGCCGCTCCTACCGACGCCGACGGGTCGGAGATCCCGGCACCTCCAGCGACACGACCCGCGCGAGTGCGCGCAGATCGCTCTCGATCCTTCGGAACAGCTGGTACACGGCGATGAAGGCGAAGATGCCGCCCAGGCACAGCGCGCGGACCGTCGCGTTCACGGCATCGCCGGTGCTCCCGCCGACGAAGCTGAGCCCGGCGACCCCGATCAGCGGGACGGCCGCGGCGACGGCGA
Source organism: Rhodococcus sp. T2V (assembly GCF_029269925.1). Classification (NCBI taxonomy): domain Bacteria; kingdom Bacillati; phylum Actinomycetota; class Actinomycetes; order Mycobacteriales; family Nocardiaceae; genus Rhodococcus; species Rhodococcus sp. T2V. The sequence continues at coordinate 18,327 of NZ_JARJBD010000015.1, read as the reverse complement.
GGTACCGCGGCATGCCCCGGCCGAGGGCCCGGATGTTGCGGCCGTCGCTTCCGCGCAACTCGCCGTGCGACAGCAGGATCGGGCAGAGGCACCGCACCGCGTAGAAGGTGAGGATGAAGAACGGGTAGGCGAGGGCGACCGCCCCGCACACGGCGAGGGACGCGAGGAGTTGCGTGTACGCGCGCAACGGGATGCCGCCGGCCGTGAGTTCCAGGGCGATCGGGTAGGCGACCCCGGCGACGACCCACAGCCCGAAGCTGACCACCACCGCCCGATTCCCGAGCCCGAGCGTCGTGGCCCGTGCCTTCTCCAGCACCTCGGAACTGTAGGTTCGGCCGTTGCGGAGACCACGCGGCACCGTCAGCGACAGCCGACACCAGTAGACGATGAGAACCGCGCCCAGCGGAAACGCGATCCCACCGATCACCAGGTGCACGAATTCGAGATCCTGCTGCGCCTCGGCGGGCAGCGTCGCGATGATGAGGACCTTGTTGTAGTAGTAGTTGTATCCCGCAGCCAGCAGATTCGGGATGCCGACCGCGGCGAGCACGATCGGCAGCGCCCACCGCCACATCGTCGACCGGACGCTGCCCGGGGCCGGGTCGACCAGGTCGCGGGCGTGCGGGTCGAGGCAGAGCGCGAACTGACGCGTCAGCTTCCGGCCACTCGACCACCGGTCGTCCCGATCGGGCGCGAGGGACTTCACCAGGATCCGCCGCATCGCGGCCGGACAGTCGTCGGGGAGCGCGGACCGCTCCGGATCGACGCCCCGGCGCCGTGACTCGAGAAGTACCTGCGGCGACGTGGTCCCGTCGTCGTCCGGGAACGGCCGCGCCCCGGTCAGCAGTTCCCACAACATGACCCCCAGCGCGAAGATGTCGCTGCGGGTGTCGAGGTCGGAGGCCGTCCGGCGGGTGTCCGGGTCGATCACCTCCAACTGTTCGGGCGACATGTAGGCGACAGAGCCGCCGATGAATCCGCCGGCGCCGCGATTCTCGACGCTGTCGCTCGAACTGACGTTGAAATCGGCCAGCTTCGGGATGCCCTCGAGGCCCAGCAGCACGTTCGCCGGTTTGATGTCGCGGTGCAGGACGCCGTGCGCCCGCGCGTAGTCGAGTGCGTCGGCGAGCCGCAGACCGATCCAGGCGACGGTCTCCGGCCACGACAGCGCGGCGATCTCGTCCCGCACACTCGAGTACTCGGGCCGGATCTCGCCCCGCGCCTCGAGGACGCGGTCGACCGAATCGAGCAGCAACTGTCCGGAGCGTTGCTCGGGTGGGGTCTTGCGGACCAGCCGCACCACGTCGAGGAGTGTGCCACCGGGGACGTACTCCATGAACAGCACCCGCAGGCGGCGATCCTCCAGCACCCGCTGGTCGTAGACACGGACGATGTACGGGTGGTCGAGCTGCGCGAGGGTCTGCGGTTCGTTGCCGATGTTCCGGGAAATCTTCAGCGCCACCCACCGCTGCATCGACCGCTGCCGGGCCAGGAACACCCGCGCGAACGCGCCGTGGCCCAGTTCCATCATCAGATCGAAATCGTCGAGGCGCCCGCCGACGTCGAAGTCGTCGTCCGGGCCGAGTGCCGCGCTCGCCGAGCGCCGGTCCATGCGCCGGTCGTCCTCGAGCAGGGTCTCGAACCGGTCCGCCTGCTGCGGGTACTCGGCGAGATACTCCTCGGGATCGACGTCGGCGCCGCTCCGACTGCGGACCCGGTACTCCAGGTAGACGAGTTCCGGCGGCAACGGTTCGGCCAGCAACTCCGGGAATTCGAGGCAGTACTCCGGGATGCGTTTCGGGCAGCCCGAACGCAGCCACCGATACTCGAGGTCCACCTTGATCAACTCGATCAGCGCCGCCCGCCGGATCGCGGCGGTGTCGGGCAGGTACTCGGTGAGCTCCGCCGGCGAACCCGACGACTCCCAATCCGCGACGAGGCGTTCGACGCCACTGTCGACGACGAACACCGGCTCGGCGCCCGACGTCGTCGACGGCGGCAGCTGGGTTTCCTCGCCCAGTTCGGTGGGCGGCCCAGTCGCGACCGTCGAATCACTCGGCGGGCGCTCGGTCATGGCGGTTCGATTCCGGGGGTGCAGAGTCCAGGTTGTGCAGGGCGTGCACTTGCCAGGGTATTCCCGACGGTGCGTCGAGGGGTGCGGAAAGGCGGTGCCGTCACGCGCTTCGCAGCGACATCTCCGACGGTTCCGGTGCCGGCGGGTACGTCACCACCGAGGTCAGGATCGGCCGATGGCGGGTGCGCCGGGTGACCATCCGGATCGCCGAGGCGAGGACCGGGACGTACACGAGCACGTAGATGTTCTGCAGCCCGAACGCGACCGGCCACGACGGCGGGAACAGGAACAGTCCGACGACGGCGAAGTCCGGGCTCCACCAGTACGGCCACGCCACCGTCGACGCGAACAGTGCGGCGAACGCGAACCACCACCGTCCGGTGTCCGAGACCGCGCGGTGCATCAGGTAGACCATCAGCGGCACCAGCCACACCCAGTGATGGCTCCACGAAAACGGCGACACCACGGCGGCGGTGAGCCCGCCGAGCACCACCGACAGCAACCGCTCGCCGCGTTCATACAGGCGCACCGACACGACGAGGCCGACGACGGCGACGGCTCCCGCGAGGATCAGCCACAGCCACGGCGGCGCCTGTCCGTCCGTGAGCCGGGTCAGTGTTCCCCGCAACGATTGATTGGACGGGTGCGCGTCGTCGGCGATGCGGGTGGAGTCGAAGAACGTGCTGGTCCAGTACCGGTGGGAGTTGTCCGGCACGATCACCCAGGCGAGCGCCACCGTGCCCGCGAAGACGGACGTCGCGGCCGCGGCCGCCCGCCACTGGCGCAGGGCGAGGAGCTGGACGACGAAGAAGCCGGGGGTCAGTTTGACGGCCGCGCCCAGCCCGATCCCCACCCCGCGCAGCACGCTGCGCTCCGGTCGGGAGAAGTCCCAGAGCACCCACAGCATCAGCACCAGATTGATCTGGCCGTAGAACAGCGTCGTCCGCACCGGTTCGACGAACGTGCAGGTCACCGTTGTCAGCGCGATGACCGGCAGCAGGTAAGGGGTGATCCGGTATCCGAGGATGCGCCAGCACAGGAGGATGCAGCCTGCCAGCACACCCAGGTTGAACGCCATCCACAGGTTGTCGACGTACGCGCCGGGTATGCGTTCGAGCGGCACGAACGCGATCGCCGAGAACGGCGTGTAGGTGTAGAGCAACCCCAGCGCGACGGGTCCGCTGTACAGAGGCAGGCCGTGCAGAACCCGCCAGCCGCCGTCGCGGTAGACGTGCAGATCGGCGCCGCCGGCGAACAGCCCGATCTTCGGCGTCCACGGGTCGACGGTGCCGAGCACCGCGACGACGGCCAACGTCGCGCACACCGCGAGCGCCACCACGATCGCCGGGCGGCGAGGAAAGACGCGTGATTCCATCTGCGCCCCCTCGGTGTGCGGACGTGTCCCGACGTCGTTCGACGCTAACGGCGCCCGCGAGATGCCCAGGGCGGCGACAGGCGGGTCGTCCGGATTCGTTACCGATCCGTACCGGCGCCGAGATGCCGCGGGCACCGGCGCCGGCCGGGGCCTACGCCGCGGACACCGTGTCGCGCAGGGCCCGGTACGCATACTCGGCTCGGTCGCCGACCGCCCACCCGGTGTGAGCGAGGACCGGGGCCTCCACGGAGAAGACGGTGCCGGCGGGAAGGGCACCGACCAAGTCGCGCAACGGGAGTTCGCCCTCGCCGGGCAGCAGCCGGTCGGTGCGCGCCTCGGTGATCAGTCCGGCGTGATCGGTCGGCGCCTCTTTCGGGGCGTCGCACAGCTGGGCGTACGACAGCCAGCGGTCGGGAACAGCCCGGACCTCGTCGGCCGTGCTGCCGGTCCGAGCCAGGTGCAGTGCGTCGACGACCAGCACCGCGGCGGGACTGGCAGCGTGCGTCAGCACGGCGGTGGCGTCATCGAGGGTCCGGATCCGGCTGAAGGCCATGAACTCCAGCGCCAGCGACACCCCTCGTTGTTCCGCCTCACGGCACAGGTGTGCGAAGGTATCGGCTTGCCGGGTGGGCTCCGGGTCGTTGCCGTTCACCAGCACATAGCTCGCACGCAGTGCGTGCGCTGCATCGAGGACCCGCAGGGCGACCTCCACGTCGTCGGTGCCGGTGATCCGCAGGACCTCGACGTCCAGGATCTCGATGCCCAGGTCGTCGGCACGGCGGCGCGTCTCCCGGACCATCGGGCCGTTGTCGAGCATGGGCCATTGAGTGTCGGTGGCGGCCGCTCTCGCCCGGATTCCCACACAGTCGAAGCCGGCGTCGGCGGCCGCGGCCACCAGATCCGGTGGTGAGGCGTCGACGGCAGTGAGCGGCGAGAGGGACAGCAGTGGTCTGTCGGTCATGGCCGGATCACGTCCCCTTCTGCCGGGGCCAGCACGGCCGCGAGGTGTTCGATCGCGAACTTGTACCCGGTGATCCCGGCACCGGCGATGACGGCACTCGCGATCGGCGAGACGAAGGAGCGATGACGGAACTCCTCGCGGGCGTGAATGTTGCTGATGTGCACCTCGACGACCGGGATCTCCGGGACCACCAGCGCGTCGCGAAGGGCCACGGACGTGTGGGTCCACGCGCCGGGGTTGATCACGATCGCGTGTGCGGATCCCCGGGCCTGATGGATGCGGTCGATCACCGCGCCTTCGTGATTCGACTGGAAGAACGTCAATTCGACGTTCAGGGGTTCGGCGGTCCGCTCGCACAGTGTGCGGACGTCGTCGAGGGTGTGGTGACCGTAGTGTTCGGGCTGCCTCGTGCCGAGCATGTTGAGGTTCGGTCCGTTGACGACCAGGAAGGTCGGTGAATGCATCGTGTCGTCCTCGCCTGACGGAGTGAAAAATGTTGCGGTGCAGTTACTGCAGTCCGGCGAGGGCGCCCGAGGTGAGTGCGACGGGTTGCCCGGTCCGGGAGGACTCGTAGATGGCGAGGACGATCTCGAGCGCGCGACGTGCGTCGCGTCCGGAGACCGCGGGCGCGCGGTCGTCGACGATGGCGTGGACGAAGTCCTCGATCTGCATCTGATGGAACGGCGCGAGACCGACATGGATCTGCGAGAGCGGCGGATCCGATTCGATGTCCGTCGAGTGCATCTGCAGGTACTCCTCCTCGCCCTCGACGGTCCAGATGTCGTTGACCGCCGGCATTCCCTCGGGAAATTCCGTCAGGCTCACGGTGCGCCCGTTGCGTCCACCGACCACGATCTGGGTACCGAGACCGGGTGTGAAAGTCGTGCCGGCGGTGATGGTGGCGAGTCCGCCCGACGAGAACTTCACGGTGGCCGCGACCGTGTCCTCCACCTCGATGTAGTCGCCGTGCACCAGGGTGTCGATATGACCACTCACCTCGACGGCGTCGCCCATGAACCACTGCAGCAGGTCGATGTAATGAATGGCCTGAGTCATCAGCACCCCGCCACCGTCGGTGTCCCAGCGGCCGCGCCACGGGTCGGAGGTGTAGTACTCGCGGTCGCGGCCGAGGCGTACGGTGCAGGTGGCGACGACGGGTTCGCCGCCGAGCGCGCCGGCATCGATGGCGGCGCGGATGCGCTGAGCGGCAGGCCAGAATCGGCGCTGGAACAGCACACCGAACTTCACCCCCGCGGCGGCCGTCGCCTCGACCATGCGGTCGGCCTCGTCGAGCGTGATCGCGATCGGCTTCTCGCACAGCACGTGCAGTCCGTGTTCGGCGGCCGCGAGGACGATCGCTTCGTGGGTCGGGTGCGGGGTGCAGATGGTCACGGCGTCGAGACCGCTGCCGAGCAGAGCCTCGAGGTCGTCGTAGGCGTGGGCAATTCCGTGTGTGGCAGCGAAGGATTCGGCTCTGGCCTGGTCGGTGTCACTGCAGGCGACCAGTTCCACCTCGGGCATGGCGTGCAGAGCCTTGGCGTGGTTGATGGCGATCTTGCCGCACCCGACGATTCCGATTTTCAAGCGTGTGGTGGTCATGGGTTCTTCCTTGTCGTCGTAAACGTGTGAAGGATGGGTGGCGACAGTCAGGCGATGGGCTTGCCGAGCTGCGCGAGCGGTGTCTTGTACGTCTCGCGTGCGGTGGAGGCCGCCGCTGCCGAGATCAGGCACGCCACGGCCACCAGGACGGCAACGGGGATCCAGTTCGTTCGGCTGTCGCCGACGATGGTCCATGCGATGGTGGGTGCGAAACCGGCAAAGGCGAACCCGATCTGGGTTCCGAGCGCCATCCCGGAGAATCGCACCTTCGTGTTGAACATCTCCGCGTAGAACGACGGGAAGATGGCATTCGGTGCGCTGTAGCAGATCCCGGTGAAGACGATCGCGCCGGCAAAGATGAGTACCACGTTCGCGGTGGAGATCGCCCAGAAGTAGAGGAAGATCGACAGCGCGAGACCGACGACGCCGCTGATGAATACCGGCTTGCGGCCGATGCGGTCGGCGAGGACGGCCAGCGTGGGTTGCATGAACAACGCGACGACGTTGGCGACGACGGCCGCCCAGAGCATGGTCGGGCGACTGATGCCGACCTCGGCGCTGGTCGCGAATGCGAGTCCGAAGACCGCGAAGATGGTGCCGCCGACCGACTGGAACGCGCAGAGAATCACTCGCAGCACGTCGGTTGCGTGGGTGCGCAGAAGTGTCGCGACGGGAAAGCGTTCGAGTTCGCCGTTCTCGCGATTCTCGGTGAAGACCTCCGGCTCCTCCAGCTTGCGTCGCGCGATGTAGGCGGCGAAGACGACGATGGCGCTGGCGAGGAAGGGGAGTCGCCATCCCCAGCTGAGAAGCTGGTCTTCGGGCAGGGTGGCGACGGAGAGGAACACCAGCGTGGCAAGGATGAAGCCGGCCTGCGTGCCGGTGAGGGTCCAGCTGGTGAAGAAGGCCCGCCGGTGTTCCGGGGAGTGCTCGAGGGTCAGGGAATTGGCTCCGGACTGCTCGCCGGCTGCCGAGATTCCCTGACACACGCGGAGACAGACGAGGAGGATCGGCGCCCAGATTCCGATGTGCTTGTACTCGGGCAGGCAGCCGATGAGAAATGTTGCCGTGCCCATCAATCCGAGCGTGAACAGCATGATCTTCTTCCGCCCGACGCGGTCTCCGAGATGTCCCAGCAGGACCGCTCCGATGGGCCGGGCGATGTACGCGACGCCGAACGTTGCCAGCGACAACAGGGTTCCGGTGGCCGCGCTGGACGAGGGGAAGAAGACCTTGCCGAAGACCAGGGCGGCCGCGGAGGCGTAAATGTAGAACTCGTAGTACTCGAGCATGCTGCCGAGAAATGCGGCGGTGGCTGCTCGTTTGACCTTCTGCAGGTCTGTCCGGGGACCGGTGCCCGTGGCATCGATAGTCGTCGTCATTCGGTCTCTCCTCTGTGCGTGCATGACACCGCCCGACTGGCGTTCGTATGGCGAACGGAAGTTCGTCCTGCGCAGGTCCTGAATCTAGCGCACTGGATGTGACGGGCGCAATAGCTTTGTACCTCGTAGACCAAAAAGTGTCCAGTAGGTACAAAAGGCGCGACAAACCCGCTCTCAGCAGGCGCGAAGGGTGTGTGGAGGGGCTTGTGGGCCGTCAGATACAGACGTAGCGAACCGTGACGTCACCGATGACGGTGCGCAGGTGCGATCGCAGCTCGTCGGCGGCGAGATCGCGCTGGAACAGCGCGTCGAACGTGTACTGGTTGGAGATGCGGAACAGCGACACGCTGTTGATGAGCATGTGGACGTCGATGGCCTCGACGTCCCGGCGGAACACGCCGGCCTCCTGACCGCGGCGCAGCACGTCCTCGAGTACCGCCAGCACGGGCATGCCGAGTCCGGCCACCTCGTCGGACTGCCGAATGTACTTGCCTTTCATCATGTTTTCTCCGCTGACGAGGCGGACGTAGGCGCGATGCGTGTCGTGGTGGTCGAATGTCAACTCTGCGATCAACCTCAGCGCATCGACCGGTTCGGCGTGTTCGAGGTCCACCTCGTGTTCGAGTTCCCGGATGAGTTTGTAATTGCGCTCGAGGACGGCGGTGTACAGACCTTCCTTGCCGCCGAAGTAGTAATAGATCATGCGTTTGGTGGTCTGCGTCTTCTCGGCGATCTCGTTGACGCTGGCGCCGGACAGGCCCTTCTCGGCGAACTCCGCGGTCGCGACCTCGAGGATGTCGGCCTGAACGAGTGCGGGATTGCGCCGCGCTCTCGCGGGCGTGGCGCGACTGTGCGGGCGATCGCGGATCGCCTCTTCGTGTTCGTCGGGCGACGCTGTCATCGGTGGACCACGGCCCAAGCTTATCCGAGCGCCCGAAACGTTCGTGGGTCCCTCGGCGCCGGTCTTGACCGGGGCGGGGGTTGGTGCAACACTGAACTGGATGGTTCAGTATTCGGCTCTCGACGCTACGTTCGCCGCACTCGCAGACCCCACGCGACGTGGGATTCTCCGCCGGCTCGGTGACGGCGCCTGCTCGATCAGCGACCTCGCCGAACTCTTCGAGATGACCCTCACCGGCATCAAGAAGCACGTTCGACTGCTCGAGGAGGCCGGGATGGTCGTGACCGAGAAGCGTGGCCGGGTGCGGTACTGCATGCTGGGGACCAATGCCCTCGAGCGTGAGGTGGCCTGGATCCGCGACTACCAACTGTCGCTCGAAGGGCGCCTGGACCGTCTGGACGAATTCCTCAATCGAACGGAAGGCACGTCATGAGCACCTCGCAGACTCCCACGACCGCGACCGTCTCGACGCCGACGGACCGGGAGATCCACGTCGAACGCATCTTCAACGCTCCCCGCGAACGCGTGTGGGCCGCGTTCACGAGACCGGAACTGCTCGCCCAGTGGTGGGGTCGCGGAAACGAACTCGACGTCGAACGCTGGGAATTCGAACGCGGCGGGCACTGGCGCTTCGTCGAACACGCGGACGGCGAGACCCACGGTTTCGAGGGCAGATTCCGGGAGATCACCCCGGAGGAGCGCCTGGTGTACACGTTCGAGTGGGACGGCATGCCGGGCCACGTCATCGTCGAGAACAACACCTACACCGACCTCGGTGACGGACGCACCAAGCTGTCCGTCGTCAGTCAGTTCCACACCCCCGAGGAGCGCGACGGCATGCTGCAGTCCGGCATGGAGGGCGGCATGAACGAGAGCTACGCGGCACTGGATGCGGTGCTGGCGCAGACGAGCTGGTGACCGGAGTCGGTCACGGCGTGGGGGCGGAGAGGCTGCCACCGATCGAATGACGGTGGTGGACTTCTCCTCTCAGTCTCGTCGTGGTGGGGGCGCCGTCCCCGGTGCCGGCCTCCATCTTGGCGAGGATCCGTACCGCCGCCTCCTGCCCCATCTCGGCCAGGGGCGGCGCGTAGGACGTGATTCCGGGCGGAAACACCTCGTACCATTCGGGGTTTCCGTGCGCGGCGACGGACAGGTGGCCGGGCACCGACAGGCCGAGATCGGAGCAGGCGTGCAGGACGCCCAGCGCGATCCGGCTACTGGCGGCGATGACGACGCCCGGCAGGTCGCCGGCGATCGCGTGCATCGCGTTCCGCCCCCATTCGGAGGTGAAGTCGCCCTCGAGAATGCGGAAGCGGTGGCCGGCGGTTCCCTTGGGCGCCTCCGGTATTCCCGCACGGTCGACGGCGTTGCGGAACCCGCGCATGCGGTCGGCGGTGGTGCTGTGATCGGCCCCGCCGATGACGAGTGCGAGATCGGTGTGTCCCGCCTGCAGGGCCAGGTCGGTGATCGCTTCGATGCCGAATTCGTCGTCGCTGACGACTGCATCGGTCTGTAGCGGGACCGAGTGACGGTTGAGTTGCACGATCGGCACGCCGGCCGGCAGTGCGCGCCGAGCGTCGACGGGGACGTGGATGATTCCGTCGACGCGGTGATCGAGCAGGGAGCGCAGTCCGCGTTCCTCGGATTCGGGATCGTTGCCGCTCGCGCTGACGACGAGCTGGAATCCGGCCTCGAACAGGACGGACTGCAGCACGGCGGCGCTGTCGGTGTAGAACTCGTTCGAGATGTCGGGGAGCAGCAATCCGACGACGCGCGTCTTGTTCTCGCGCAGTGCCTGGGCGACCTTGTTGGGCCGGTAGCCCAATGCGTCGGCCGCCTCGAGGATTCTCTTGCGCGTATCGGGATCCACGTAGCCACGCCCGCTCATCGCGCGTGAGGCGGTACCCACCCCCACCTTGGCCAGCGCGGCGACGTCCTGAAGTTTGGGCACAAACCCACCATACCCAACATATTCGCAGGTAAAGCCGTCGAGGGCGGAGCCGACGGCGGGTGAACTCACCTCTCTTGACAGAACGAGTGGCTTGCCCCACAGTGGTGTGGAACCGATTCCACATGGCGTGAGTCACAGTCGCGGATGTGGGTGATCCACTACGTCAGGCGAAAGGCCCTTCGTGTCCATTCAGGCAAAAAACCCGTTCTCCCTCCTCACCCACCTGGCAGGAGACGAGGCGCAACTCGACATCTTTTCCGCCGACAGCTGCATCGAGAGCTGGCTGGCCACCGAGCGGGCCCTTGCCATCGCGCAGGGTGAGCACGGGGTGATCTCGGCGGACGACGCCGCGGCGATCGCCGCAGCCGCCCGGATCGACACCATCGACCGCGACGCCCTGTGGGAGACGTCCAAGAACGTCGGCTACCCGATCCTCGGGCTGGTGCGGCAGATCTCCGCGGCGCTGCCGGACGGGCCGAACGGCCGAGTCCACTACGGTGCGACCACGCAGGACATCATGGACACCGGGCTCGCGCTGCAGCTCGCGCGGTCGCTGGCCGCGCTCGACTGGCAGCTCGGTGAACTCGGCGATGCGCTCGCGGTCCAGGTCGAAGCCCACGCCGGCACCGTGATGCCCGGCCGCACCCACGCCCAGCAGGCGGTGCCGACCACGTTCGGCGCCACCCTCGCGACGCTGCTGGGTCAGTTCACCCGCCACCGCGAACGGCTCCAGCAGGCGGTGCCGCGGATCGCCGTGGTCTCCCTGTTCGGGGCGGGCGGCACGTCCGCGGCGCTCGGAGCGAAATCCGCGGACGTCCGGACCCGCGTCGCCGATCTGCTCGGCCTGCAGGACGCCGACATCCCGTGGCACGTCGACCGCGACGGTGTCGCCGAATACGGCTGGCTCTGCGCCACTGTCGCGGCGACGTGCGCCAAGCTCGCCCGCAACATCGTCGACCTCTCCCGCACCGAGATCGGCGAGGTCTTCGAGCCCTACAACAGCCACCGCGGTGCGTCGTCGACGATGCCGCAGAAGGTCAACCCGATCTCGTCGGAGGCCATCATCGGACTGTCCCAGACCGCCGGGGCGCTGCTGTCGTCGCTGAGCCGCATCCAGGAGGCCGGCCACGAACGCAGCGCCGGCGAGTGGCAGATCGAATGGCAGGTGATCCCGCAACTCGGGGTCCTGGCCGGCAGTGCCCTGTCCGAGGCGCTGGTCATCGTCACGGGCATGCGGGTCGACGCCGGCAGGATGCGCGCGAACCTCGACCTCGACGGCGGGCTGGTCATGGCCGAGGCGCAGATGATCCAACTCGCCGAAGCCCTGGGCCGCGAACGCGCCCACGACCTGCTCTACACCGCCGCGACCCGCGCCCGGACCACGCATCGCGTGCTCGCCGACACCCTGCGCGAGGTCGCGGCGGAGGCCGGCGTCGCCGAACTGCTGCCCGCGCAACTCGTCACCGCCGACGATTACCTCGGTGAGGCGAAGGACATCGCCGCGAGCGCCGTCCGCGGATGGCACAGCGGTGCCGTCGTCGACGAAGCCCTGCCCTCCATTCCTCAGCTGGCAAGGATCTGACATGAGCACTCTCGCCCCCGCGACGGAGCAGCCACCGAAACTCGTTGGAGAGGAACGCTTCGACTACATCCGCGGACGTCTCGGACTGATCGCCGCGCTGCCCCTGCTCATCGGCATCCTGGTGCTGCCGATCGACATGCCGAATTCCCAGCAGGCCATGCTCGCGGTCCTGACCGTCGTGGTCCTGCTGTGGATCACCGAACCCGTCCCCATCCCGGTGACCGCGCTGATCGGCATCGCCCTACTCGTGGTTCTCGGCGTCGGCACACCCCAGGAGGTGTACGGGTCGTTCGGCTCCGCGACGGTGTTCCTGGTGATCGGCGCATTCATCCTGGCTCGCGCGATGACGGTGCACGGGCTGGACCGACGCTTCGCGCTCAAGGTGCTCTCGTTCCCGGGAATCGGCAACAGCACATACCGCACCGCAGCCGCTTTCGGTGTCGTCGCCTGCATCCTCTCGATGTTCGTGTCGTCGTCCGCCACCGCCGCGATGCTGCTTCCCATCGGCATCGGCGTGGTCAAGACGATCGGCGATCTCATTCAGGAACAGAACCCGGGCATCAGGACCAACCGCACCAAGTTCTCCTGCCTGCTCATGCTGTCCATCGCCTACGGCGCGAGCATCGGTTCGGTCCTCACGCCGATCACCGGCATCGCCAACGTCATCGGCCGCGGCACCATCGAGCGGATGACCGGCTACCAGGTCGAACTGTTCGACTGGATCTCGATGTCCGCGCCGTACCTCCTGGTGATGGGTGCGGTCATGTGGGTCGCGCTGATCCTCGTCAACCGACCCGAGGTGAAGCACATCCGCGGCGGCCAGGACTACTTCCGCGCCCACTACGCGGACCTCGGCCCGATGAACCGCGGCGAACGCAACGTCCTGGTGATCTTCCTCGTCACCGTCGTCCTCTGGGTGTTGCCCTCCCTCGTCACCACCTTCGGCGTCACGAGCCCGATCGTCACCGCCTTCACCGATCACCTCAACGAGGGATCCGTCGTCGTCCTCACCGCCGGTCTGCTGTTCTTCCTGCCCCGCGGGAACGGGAGCGGCGAATCCACCCTCACCTGGTCGGAGGCCGCCAAGATCGACTGGGGCACAGTTCTCCTCGTCGGCGCCGGCCTGACGATCGGCACCATGATGAACGCCACCGGACTCGCCGAAACCCTCGGCACCGCCATCGCCCGGGCCACGGGTGTGCAGAGTTCCTGGGTCCTCGCCCTGATCGCCATCGTTATGGGGCTGGTCATCTCCGAGACCACCAGCAACACGGCCAGCGTCGGCATCGTCGTCCCGATCATCATCCCGATCGCCCTCGCCATCGGCGTCGACCCGATCATCCCGGCCATGGCCGGCGTGTTCGGCGCGAATGCCGGCGCCATGCTCCCGGTCTCGACGCCACCGAACGCCATCGTCTACGGATCGGGCTACGTGCCGATGATCAAGATGATCAGCACCGGCATCTTCATCGACATCATCTGCATCCCACTGATCTTCGGCGCCGTCGTCGGGATCGGATCCCTCCTCGCGCTCCACGTGTGAGCGGGCCGACCGTGCCGCGAATCAGTCGACGAGCACGCAGCGCGCTCCGCTGAAAATGGTGGGCATGCATTTGTTGCAGTGGATGCACAACGATTCGGTGCGAGGCTCGGACCGGATACGGTTCACCAGGTCGGGTTCGCGCAGCAACGCGCGGGCCATGGCGACGAATTCGAAGCCCTCGGCCATGGCGGTGTCCATCCCCGCCCGGTCGGTGACTCCGCCGAGCAGGACGAGCGGCAACGCCACCGCCGCACGGATCTGGCGGGCGTGCTCGAGCATGAACAGGTCGCGGTACGGGTAGGCGTGGAGCATCGACTTGCCGACCAGGTGCACGCCGAGGCGGACGGGCTGCGGCATGGCGGCGGCGAACTCCCGCACCGGCGCCTCACCCTTGAACAGGTACATGGGATTGAGAAGCGAACTGCCCATGGTGAGTTCGAGGGCGTCGACGCTGCCGTCGTGCTCCAGCAGTCGGGCGACCTGGATGGCCTCGTCGAGCCAGAACCCGCCGGGGACGCCGTCGTCCATGTTCAACTTGGCGAGGATCGCGATCCGGCCGCCGACGGCGTCGCGCACGGTGCGGGCGACGTCCCGCACCACCCGGGCCCGGTTCTCGAGCGATCCACCGTAGGAATCGTTGCGCCGGTTCAGCTTCGGGCTGAGGAAGGAACTGGCGAAGTAGTTGTGGCCGAAGTGGATCTCGACGGCGTCGAAGCCGGACTCCACGGCGAGCCGTGCCGCGGTGCCGTGGGCGGCGGTGATCCGGGTGATGTCGGCGGTGGTGGCGCCGCGGATCATCCGCATGCTCAGCGGATTGAACGACCGCGACGGTGCGAGCGCGGGCAGTCCGGTGGACTTCTCGTTCGCGACGGGTCCGGCGTGCCCGAGTTGGGCGGATGCGGCCGCACCCTCGGCGTGGATGGCGTCGGTGAGTCGGCGCAGCCCGGGCACGGCGTCCGGGCGCATCCACAACTGCCCGCGCTCGGTGCGGCCCTCCGGTGCCACGGCGCAGTAGGCCACCGTCGACATCCCGACCCCGCCCGCGGCGGGGCGGCGGTGGAATTCGATCAATTCGTCGGTGACCAGGGCGTCGGGGGTGCGGCCCTCGAACGTGGCCGACTTGATGATGCGGTTGCGTATCGTGATGGGGCCCAGCGTGGCTGGAGCGAAAACGTCTGGAGGTGTGGTCATTCCCGGCCCTTCGTCGCGTGCAGCCGACGGTAGGCCGCGGGGACGTTCGGCGACCGGGAGGTGTCCGCTGAGCGGGACACCACCGCACTCTCGCGGACGACCCCTCGACGTCCGTGAGCGTGCGGCGGTGGCCTCTCAGCCGACGGTCTCGGGCAGCTTCTCCGGCGCTTCACCGCCGGTGGTGTCGCGTTGCCTGCGCCCGAGCACCCAGCAGGCGAGCGTGATCGCACACGTGAACGTGAGCGTCGCGAACAGCTGGTTGCGTGCCGCGTCGTCGAACAATGCCAGCACCGCGACCGCGGCCAGCAGCGCGAGGGCGACATACGACAGGTACGGGAAACCCCACATCTTCAGCGGCAGATCCGTCCGGCCCGACTTCTCGGCGCGCCGCCGCAGCACGATCTGCGAGACCGTCACGAACGTCCACAACACCAGGATCGTCGAGCCGACCGCGTTGAGCAGCAGCGGGAGCACACGATCCGGTGCCAGGTAGTTGAGGACGACGGTGACGAAACCGAACGCCACCGACGCCAGCACCGCCACGCGGGGAACGCCGTTGCCCGACACCCGGCCGAACACCTTCGCGGCCGCCCCGCGCTCGGACAGCGAGTAGATCATCCGGGAACCGCTGAACAGCATGGCGTTCAGCGACGACAGCAGCGCGATGACCACGACGACGGTCATGACGGCGCCGGCGCCGGGCACGTGCGCGGCGTTCAGGACCGCGACGAACGGACCCGTCGCGAGTTCGTCTGCGGTCCACGGCAGCACCGTCACCATGATCAGGACGGAACCGATGTAGAACACCAGGATCCGCCACACGATCGACCGCACCGCGCGGCTCACGTTGCGCCGGGGCTCCGACGTCTCGGCGGCCGCGATGGCCATCACCTCGGTGCCGCCGAACGCGAAGACCACGATCAGCAGGCCGGCCGCGATGCCGGTGACTCCGGTGGGGGCGAAACCGCCGTGGCCGGCGAGGTTCGACAAACCGGGCGCGTCGAAGCTCGGAATCCAGCCGAGGATCATCGCGCAGCCGACCGCGAGGAACGCGACGATCGCCACGATCTTCAGTGCGGCGAACCAGAATTCGAACTCACCGAAGCGGGAAACGCCCGCCAGGTTCACCGCGGTCAGCACACTCATGTACGCCAGGGCCGCCACCCACTGCGGCACCGCCGGGAGGGACGCGGCGGTGATCGCCGCCGCCGCGGTCGCTTCCGCGGCGACCACGATGACGACCTGCACCCAGTAGAGCCAGCCGATGGTCCGGCCGGCGATCGGGCCCATCGCCTTCTCGGCGTGCACGGAGAACGCGCCGCTGTCCGGGTCGGCGGCCACCATCTCGCCCATCATCCGCATGACGAGGACGACGAGGAACCCGGCGATGAGGAAGGAGACGAGGACGGCGGGCCCGGCGACGGCGATGCCCGCGCCGGAGCCGACGAACAGTCCGGCACCGATCGCGCCGCCCAGACTCATCATCACCAGCTGCCGCGGTTTCATCGCCTGCTGCAGGCGCGTGGTGGAGGCCGATGGGTCGTGAACTGTGTTCATGGGGTCTCCCGTGCCGTCAGACGAGCTGATCGAGTGCGATCTCGAACGCGGTACCGGCGATTCCGGTCGGCTGCGACGAACGCGCGAAGCAGCGCTCGAGCGCCGTCGCCACGGTGACGGAGACGTCGCCGAAGATCGCCTCGTCCGACACCTCGATGTCGCCCTCCATCAGCAGCGCGAACGCCCGGGCCATGCCGCAGTTGGCAATGAAGTCGGGGACGACGGCGACGCTCTTGTCGGCGTATTCGTAGGTGGGGCCGTAGAAGATCTCGTCGTCCGCGAACGGCACGTTGGCGCCGCTCGCCACCACCTCGAGACCGCCCGCGATCAACCGGTCCACCTGCTCGCGGGTCACGAGACGGGATGCGGCGCAGGGGAGGAAGATCTCGGCGCCGGAACTCCAGATCGTCTCGTTGATCTCCTCGAACGGCGCCATGCCGGCCGCGCGCAGTTCGTTGCCCTGCTTGGCCAGGAACAGCGCGCGGATCTGCTCGAAGTCGTAGCCGTCGGTGTTGTTGAGTCCACCGTTGCGGTCGAGGATGCCGACGATCCGGGCACCGGACTGCGCCAAGTAGTACGCGGCGGCGGCGCCGACGTTGCCCCAGCCCTGCATGATCACTCGCTTGCCGGCCAGTTCGCCGCCGTAGACCCGGTAGTAGTGCCGCACCGATTCGGCGACACCCCACCCGGTGATCAGATCCGACACCGTGTACTTCGCCTGCGGATCGGGTGTGAACCGCGCATCCTCGACGACCTTCGCGACACCCAGGCGCAGCTGTCCGACCCGCTGCACCCGCTCCCGATCGGTGGCCGCGAAGTGCCCGTTGACGACGCCTTCCTGCGGATGCCACAGCCCGTAGCTCTCGGTGATCGGCACGACCTCGGCCATCTCGTCGACGTTCAGGTCGCCGCCGGTGCCGTAGTACGACTTCAGCAGCGGGGTCACGGCCTTGAACCAGCGGCGCAGCACGTCGTCCTTGCGCGGGTCGGTCGGGTCGAAGTCGATGCCCGACTTCGCGCCGCCGATGGCCGGACCCGACACGGTGAACTTGACCTCCATGGTCTTGGCGAGCGACTCCACCTCGCGCCGATCGAGACCGCGGCGCATCCGGGTGCCGCCGCCGGCAGCACCGCCGCGCAGGGAGTTGATCACCGTCCATCCGCGGGCGGAGGTCTCCGTGTCGTGCCACTCGAAGACGATCTCGGGGGCCTTCTCTTCGAATCGGGTGAGCAGATTCTTCATGGCTTCTCTCGGTTTCTGGACGGCCGGGGGTCGGGGCGATCCGGCCGGTGTTCCCGGCCGTGCCCGCGCTGTTACGGCGATCACTGTGGTGGGCACCACTCGTGCGCCGCAACCGGCTGTGCAGCAGATAGCCACGGTGAACATCACCGAGAAAGAAGTTCGTCGATTTTCTATTCAGTTTGTGCAGCAGAAGCGGTGATCGCGTTGCTAATCCGCGTCAACGGGCGCGGTGCGGTAGGCCGGTGCCTTCGCCGGACGCGGTCGGTCGAGCGTCCGCAGGAGTGGCATCGACCGGTACGGGACGATCACCGACAGCACCATCACGCTGGTGGACCGGGCGACGACGCTCGACTTGTTCAGATCGATCAGCGTCTGCTGCAGCCCGAGATGGGAGCCGGCTGCGATGCGGCACAGGATGTCGCCGGAACCGGTGGTCGCGAAGGCCTCGAGCACCCCGGGAATCGATTCGAGTTCCGATGTCACGGAGTCGAGTGCGCCCTGCGCCGTCTCCAGTGTGACGAACGCCTGCACGTCGAATCCCGCGGCGGCGATGTCGAGGCGCGGCTCGTACCCGGCGATCACGCCCGACTCCTCCAGTTTGCGCACCCGCGCCTGAACGGTGGCCCGCGCGACCTTGATCCGGCGCGACAGTTCCAGCACGCCGGCCTTCGGGTCGTCGTGCATGGCGTCGAGGAGGGCGAAGTCGAGCTCGTCCAACTGCACTGCGTCCTTCATGGCCAGACCTCTCCGAAAGGATTCAACTAGTCCGACTGTATAAGAAAACCGTCCTCGAGGCGCCCGAAGGTGGCACCGAGGCTAGCTTCTGCTGGCTCGGTTGCCTATGTGGCCGGTCTGGGTTTTCGTAGTGACCCACACAACAGGCCAAGCCCTCCGTCCCCGAAACAGGAAGACAGCGATGACGATCGAGCAGACTCTCACCGACAAGGAACGCCTGGCAGGTCTCGACCTCG
>NZ_JARJBD010000149.1:0-16408 GCF_029269925.1 Rhodococcus sp. T2V | reverse complement strand
GGATCGAGGTCCGCTCCGCCGGGACCGCCCCGGCCGATCAGGTGAACCCGGCCGCCGTCGCGGCGATGGCCGAGATCGGCATCGACATCTCCGGCCAGTCCCCGAAGATCCTCACGGCCGACACCGTCGAAAGTTCCGACGTCGTCATCACCATGGGCTGCGGCGACACCTGCCCCGTCTTCCCCGGCACGAGCTACCGGGACTGGGCGCTCGACGATCCGGCAGGCAAGGGCGTCGATGCCGTGCGACCGATCCGCGACGAGATCAAGGCGCGGGTCGAGGCCCTGATCGCCGAACTGGTCCCCATCGCGCCTTGACGGGAAGTATCCGTCTGCGCTCTCAACGCGCAGCTGTTGCAAAAACTCGATCTGGGTCCGGAACGGCTGGCACGGAGTTGATCACGTCGACGACGGGTTCGGTGATCCTGTGCAGCGCGGACACCAGCCCGTCGACGGTGTCGGTGACCGCCGCGACGTAGGCGTCGGGGCGGATGACCCACACCTCGCCGGGCTTCGCGTCCAGCGCGGCGGTGAGGACACCGGTGGTGTCGATCTCCGACAGCCGCACCCGGCGGATGGGTGTGTGCACCGCGCCGAGGGCCGCCGTGCGGATCTCGGCGGCGTCCACACCGTCACCGAGCAGCAGGAGAATGCCGTTCCTGGCGATGTCGCGGAGCCGGGTGCCGCCACCGCCGCGCAGCGTCACCGGGGTGTCGGGCACGAGGATTCCCGGCGCCGCGGCCGGTGTGCATCCACGATCCGGTCGACCGGCGAACGGCCGTGCCGGATCTATTGTCGTCAAGGCCGATTCGACGTACCAGAACGGCTCGGCGAGGCGGCCGCTGTCGACGTGCGCCCGCGCCTGCGGGTCGGTGACCGCCGCGGTGAGCACGTCGCGGCGATGCCGGTGCTGCTCGTCCGACTGCGGGACGAGGAAGTCCATCGTCGCGGTCGTGACGGCGATGTTCTCGACCGCCGCCGCGTGCCGCTCGGTGTGATACGTCTCGAGCAGCGACTCGTCCGCCCAGCCGCGCAGGACGAACGCGAGCTTCCAGGCGGCGTTCTCGGCGTCGGCGACACCCGAATTCAGCCCGCGGGCCCCGAACGGAGATACGATGTGCGCGGCGTCGCCGGCGAGCAGCACCCGGTCGACGCGCATCCGGTTCGCGACCCGGGAGTGGAAGCGGTACACCGATTTCCACACGATTCGGTAGTCGGTGTCGCCGATGATCTTCCGGATCCGCTCGTCCAATGCCCCCGACCGCTCCTCGGCCTCGAGGTCGTAGTCGCCGGGTACCTGCCAGTCGATGCGGAACGTGGACTCGGGGCACGGGTGGATGAGCACCTGCCTGCCCGGGTTCCACTCCGGGTCGAAGTAGAAACGGCGCTCGTCGGCCCAGCCGGGGATGTCGGCGGCGATGTCGCAGATGAGGAACTTGTCGTCGAACGAGCGGCCGTCGAACGTGACCCCCAGCTGCTGCCGGATCGCGCTGCCCCGCGACCCCACCGCGACCACGGCGTAGTCGGACTCGACCACCCGGTCACCGTCGTCGGTGCGGCACGTGATGGTCACGCCGGTCTCGTCCTGGTCGACGGACGTGGCCTCGTGTCCCCACCGGACGTCGATCGACGGTGTGGCCGCGATCCGCTCGTCGAGCAGTTCCTCCGTGCGGGCCTGCGAGATGTTGACGAACGGCGGGAACGACGAGATGCCGCGGTCGACGAACGTCTGCGCGAACAGTTCGTGGTCGCGGTGGAACGTGCGGGCGCACCCCCACGTCACGCCCTCGTCGGCCAGCTGACGGCCGACGCCGATCGCGTCCCACACCTCGAGGACGTCCCGCTGCTGGCAGATGGCCTTCGACCCGATCGGATCGCGTTCGGCCCGGGCGTCGAGCAGCGTGACCGGTATGCCCCAGCGGGCCAGCAGCAACGCCGTCGTCTGCCCCACCGGGCCGTTGCCCACGACGGTGACGGTGCCGCCTCGGGTGTGTCGTCTTCCCATGATCCTCGCCTTGTCAGTGTGAAACGGTGACGGATGTCAGCCCTGTGAAACGGTGACGGATGTCAGCCCTGCAACTGGTCCCAGACCTCGCGGTCGCGCTCGGCGGTCCAGATGACGGGGCGTTCGATGCCGGAGAGTTCGTCCCACACGCGGGAGACGTCGAACGGGAGGCAGTGCTCGAAGATCGGCCAGTGTCCGTACTGCTCGTTCAGTGCTGCGTGGGTGGCTTCGAACGCCTCCTTCAGGGTGCCGCCGCGCTGCTGCACCGCCCCGACCTCGGCGAGCATGACCTCGATGAAGTGGCGGGTCTGCTCGATCGCGGCGTCGACGGCCTCCCGGCCGTGGGAGACGGCGCCGCGTCCGCCGATCAGGACCTCGGCGCCCAGTGCCTTGATCCGGTCGAGGGTCCCGGTCGACCAGTCGCGGTGGAAGGCGTCGCCGGTGTAGAGCGCGGCCTGCGCCTCCACGAGGTCGCCGGCGAAGAGGATCTTCTGCTTCGGCAGCCACGCGGTGATGTCGCCTTCGGTGTGCCCGCGGCCGAAGTGCTGGAGCACCAGGTCGCCGCGTCCGCCGCCGAGGTCGATGGTCAGCTTGTCGGCGAACGTCAGGGTCGGCCACGTCAGTCCGGGCACCGAGTCTGCGGCCTTCGCGAGGCGCGGCATGCGTCCGAATTCGCTTGCCCAGTCTTCTTTTCCACGCTCCTCGATGAGGGCACGGGTGGTCTCGTGCGACACGATGGTCTCGGCGTCGAACGCGGACGCACCGAGCACGCGGACGGCGTGGTAGTGCGAGAGCACCAGGTAGCGGACGGGCTTGTCGGTGTGTTCGCGCAGCTTGCGCAGCCAGTCCTGAGCGGCCACCGGGGTGGCGAGCGCCTCGAAGCAGACGACGAAGTCCTCGCCCTCGATGGCGCCGATGTTGGGATCGCCCTCGGCGGTCAGCGCGTACACGCCATCGGCGAGAACTTCCAGGGTCTGTTCCTTCTCGCCGAGGTCGGCCGAGGACGCGAAGCTTGTCGGGCTCATGCGATGCACCTAACTAATCAAAGGTTTGATTGATGGTGACCACAGTAACCCGGCTCACAAAATAATGAAAGCCTTGATCAAAATTTGTCCGGGATTTCTCCGTCCTACTCCACCCCCGCCCCGCCCCGCCCCACCCCGCCGCGACGAACGGGACGCTCGTTGCGTCAGATGCAACGAGCGTCCCGTTCGTCGTGGAAGGGGAGCCGGTGGCGACGTGCTCACCCCGCGAGCAGCACGCCCACCAGCGCGATCGAGCCCACCCAGACGGTGGAGATCGTGGCGAGGACGAAGGGGCGGGCGCCGACCTTCTTGATGGTGGCGATCTGGACGCCGGCGCCGAGGGCGAACATCGCGGCGGTGAGGAGCGCGGTCTGCAGGATCTTGGCGTCGGCGAGCAGACCCGCGGGCAGCAGGCCGGACGACCGGAGGCCGACGCAGGCGAGGAACGCGACGACGAACAGCGGGACGAGCGGGGGACGCTTCACGTCGGCGTCGTTACCGGCGAGGGAGCGCTGCCGCACGCTGAGCACGGCCATGACCGGTGCGAGCATGAGGACGCGGGCGAGTTTGACCACCGCGGCGACGCCGAGGGCGGCACCGCCGATCGCTCCACCGGCCGCGACGACCTGCGCGACCTCGTGGATCGACCCGCCCGCCCACAGGCCGGCGTCGGTGTCCGAGAGTCCGAGTGCCCGCGACAGCAGGGGGATCGCGGGGATCATGAGGGTGCCGAAGATCACGACGAGTGCGACCGCGGTGATCACCTCTTCCTCGTCGGCGTCCACGACCCCGTCCACCGCCGCGACCGCGGCGGCACCGCAGATCGAGAACCCGCAGGCGATGAGCAGGCGTTGCGTCCAGCTGAGGCCGAGCAGTTTGCCCGCGAACATCGTGCCGACGATGCCCAGACAGACGATCGAGACGACCACGACGATGACGCCCCAGCCGAGTCCGAGGATGTCGCTCAACATCAACTGCAGGCCGAGGAGGGCAATGCCGACCCTGAGCAGTTTCTTGGCGGAGAATTGCAGTCCCGGACGGAGGCGCTCGGGCAGGCGCGCGACGTTCGACAGTACGGCGCCGAGCACGATGGCGATCAACAGTGGGCTCACGGTCGGCAGGAACCGGCCGATGCCCATCGCGAGGGCGGTGGCGGCGGCGCACAGCGCCAGGCCCGGAAGGACAGTGGCCGTGGCGGTCTGCAGTCGCGGCAGCGTTCCCGTGCTCTCGACGCGCTGTTCCTCGGACTTCGATTCGCTCAGTTGACTGCTCATGCTCCTACGGTCCGTCATTGCGGCACTGTGCGATAGCCGTCATTTCGGCATGAACACATATCAATCCGATATGTCTTGCGTAGTGGTCATATACTCGACGTATGTCCCGCAAATGGCCGGAGTTTCCGGTGCTCGAATTACTCGTCGGAGTCGACGATCACGGAAGCCTCAGCGCTGCCGCCAGACTCGCGGGAATGGCACAGCCGAACGCGAGTCGCGCCATCAAGCAGCTCGAGCGCCAGTTCGGCATGACCCTGCTGCAGCGCAGCCCGACGGGTTCGATACTGACGCCGCAGGGCACGGTGATCGCGCACTGGGCGCGCCGGGTACTGTCCGATGCGGGCAGGCTGCTCGACGTGGCGGAGGGGCTGCGCGCGGAACGTTCGGCCGAGTTGACGGTGGGCGCCAGCATGACGGTGGCGGAACATCTGATGCCGGGGTGGCTGGGGCAGTTTCGCCGGTTGCACCCCGACGTCACCATTCACCTGCAGGTGCACAACTCGACTCAGGTGTTCGAACGCATCGACAAGAGGATCTGCGACGTCGGGTTCGTCGAATCGCCGACGGTGCCGCGTCCGTTGAAGAGTCTCACGGTGGCACGCGACCGGCTGGTCGTCGTCGTTCACCCCACCCATCCGTGGGCGCGGCGCCGAAAAGCGCTGTCCGTCAGCGAACTGGCGCTGACACCGCTGCTGGTCCGGGAACCGGGATCGGGCACCCGGACCACGCTCGACGTGGCGTTGCAGGAATACGAGCGGGCGGCACCGCTTCTCGAGCTCGGCAGCGCCGCCGCGATCCGCACCAGCGTGCTGGCCGGGGTCGGGCCGGCGGTGATGAGTACCCTCGCGGTCGCGGAGCAGGTCGCCGCCGGCGAACTGAAGGTGATCGACGTCGACGGCCTCGAACTCGACCGGGTTCTGCGGGCCGTATGGCGGGGCGCGCGTCAGCTCGACGGTCCCGCAGGCGAACTGGTGCGTCTGGTCCGCCGGGCGGGTGCCGAGAAGTGACCGGCGCTCAGCCGAGAAGGAACGTTGCCGCGCCCGCGGCGATCACGAGCACGATGACGGCGGACCGAAACACGCCCGGCGGCAGCCGCCTGGCGATCGCCAGTCCGGCGACGTTGCCGATCACCGCCGCCGTCACGAAGATCGGGAGGCGCGGCCAGAACATCGACTCCGTGATCTCGTCGTGGAACCACAGGACACCGAGCGCCATCACGTTGGCGACGATGAAATAGCCTGCGAGATCAGCGATGAACGCGAGCGGTGGCAGCCGCGCACGCATCAGCAGCAACACCGGGGGCGGTCCGTTGAGGGAGGTCGTGGTGCCCAGGTAGCCGCCCACGGAGCCGGTGAGGACGTGTGCGGTGGTGGAGGGGGTCCGGGTGGCCTGCGTCCGGGTCGGGAGTGCCATCGCGACCCCGCACAGCATGACCACGATTCCTGCCGCCGGCTTGAGATACTGTTCCGGAACCAACCCGAGAGTGACCGCACCCAGCCAGGCGCCGGGCAGACTGCCCCCACCGAGCAGTGCCACCCGCCCCCAGCTGATGTGTTCGCGCAGGTGATACGCCGCGCCGATGCGGGTGATCAGCCCGGCGACGAGATTGACGAATACCACTTCGGGAACGGCGAATCCGATCATCAGCATCACCGGCGTCGCGATCAGGGCCGTCCCGAACCCGGTCGCACCTCCGATGACCGAGGCGATGCCGATGCACAGGGCACCCACGAGGAGCATCGTCATCGCGACTCCCTTCTCGATCCGGTGGCACGGTCCCGTGCCGGTCCGCCGCTCAGATGGCGAGGGATTGGACTGCGCTCACCAGCGCCATCAATTCGATGTCGCTGCCGGTGCACCCGCGGGACAGGTCGTTCCACGGCGCGGCCAATCCTTGCAGGATGGGCCCCAAGGCTATTGCACCGCCGAGCCGCTGGGCAATCTTGTACCCGATGTTGCCGGCGTCGAGGTTCGGGAACACCAGGACGTTCGCGCGGCCGGCGACCCGTGACCCGGGCGCCTTGGACGCGCCGATCTCGGCGACCAGCGCGGCATCGAACTGCAGGTCTCCGTCGACGTGCAACTGCGGGTCCCGGACGCGCACCCGTTCCGCGGCCTCGCGGACCTTCTCCACGCGCGGATGGCTGGCGCTGCCCTGGGTGCTGAACGACAGCATCGCCGCGATCGGGGTCTGCTCGGTGAGCTGGAAATGGGTGGCGCTGGCGGCGAGCGCGATGTCGACCAGTTCCTCGACCGTCGGGTCGGGGACGACGGCGCAATCGGAGAACGTCAGCTGCCTGCCGTCCGGCAGCAACATCAGGATCGCACTGGACAGGGTGCTCGAACCCGGCGCGAGCCCGACGATGCGCAGTCCGGCACGCAGCACGTCGGACGTCGGCCTGCTCGCACCCGCGACTCCGGCGTCGACCACCCCGGCGCGCACGGCCGCCGCGGCCAGGCACACCGGGTCCGACAGCGCCGACTCGATCCGGTCGGGATATTTCGCGAATCCCGATTCGACGGCGTCGCGGATCGCGGGGTCGGCGGCGGCCTCGTCCAGGTCGACGACGAGTTCCTCGGCCAGCGGAATGCCCGCGGCCTCGGCGGTGTGCCGGATGACGTCCCGCCGCCCGAACAGGCGCGGGGCGACGACGCATTTGTGGTGCAGATGGTGGGCCGCACGAATCGCGCGT
Source organism: Rhodococcus sp. T2V (assembly GCF_029269925.1). Lineage (NCBI taxonomy): Bacteria > Bacillati > Actinomycetota > Actinomycetes > Mycobacteriales > Nocardiaceae > Rhodococcus > Rhodococcus sp. T2V. Next base: position 9,412 of record NZ_JARJBD010000149.1, on the reverse strand, counting down.
CCGTCCTCTCCGTCCGCGAGCGCGACGGTCCGGTTCCGGCCGCTCAGGGTGGCGGTCCAGTGGTCGATCAGAGATGAATCATTCAGTCCTGCAGCGTCGGTGGGTGGTGCTGCGGTGGCGCCCGTGGCCATGGCCTCGCTCTCCCGTCGATACGAAGAGGGGTGGCGGTCGTCGACCACGACGACCGCCACCCGCTGGAACTCGGGGAAGGTGCCCTTCCCTACGGCTGGATTGCCTTCTCGATGTCGGTGAGCATGCTGTCGATGCCGTGCAGCAGTTCCGAGAGCACCTCGTCGTCGGCGACGAGCGGCGGCGAGATCATCAGCATCGTGGCACCGCGGTCGTCGCCGCGCAGGATCACCTTGGTGCGGGCGAAGGCCTCCGGCAGCACCTTGCGCAGCACCGTCAGCGACTCCTGCTCGGTGAACTCGCGGCCGCTGTCGCTGTCCGCCATCAGTTCGATCGCGTAGAAGAATCCGGTGCCGCGGACGTCCTTCACGCAGCGGTGCGAGCGCATCAGCGAATCGAGTGCCGTCTTCAGCTTCGGGCCGCGTGCGCTGACGTTGCCGAGCACGTTCTCGTCGCGCATCGCGGTGATGTTCGCGACCGCGACCGCCGTCGACACCGGGTGCCCGCCCCACGTCGCGCCGTGGGTGAACACGCCGCCCTTGGGCGAGTCGTAGAGCTCGCGCACCAGCTGCTCACGCACGATCAGACCGCCGAGCGGGGCGTATCCGGACGTGGAGCCCTTCGCGAACGTGATCATGTCCGGAACCACACCGGTGAGTCCGTGTCCGAACCAGTGCCCGAGGCGGCCGAACGAGCAGATCACCTCGTCGGAGACCAGCAGGATCCCGTGCTTGTCGCACAGTGCGCGCAGCGCGGCCCAGTATCCGTCCGGCGGGACCAGCGCGCCGCGGCCGTTCTGGACCGGCTCGGCGAACACGGCGGCGATGGTCTCGGCGCCCTCTTCCTCGATGACGGCTTCGATCGCGGCGATGCAGTCGAGTTCGTTCGCCGGGCCGCAGTCGCCGAGGTAACCGAGCGTGTTGGGTACGGAGCGGACGCCGGGCAGCAGCGGGCCGAACGGATCCTTGATCTTGGGCAGCTGCGTCACCGAGAGGGCGCCGAGAGTGGTTCCGTGGTAGGCCATCTCACGGCTGATGATCTTGGTTCGCTGCGGGTTGCCCTGGCTGCGGTGGTACTGCCGGGCGAACTTGACGGCCGTCTCCACGGCCTCGGAACCCGAGTTGACGAAGAACGTCGTCCCGAGGTCACCGGGCGCCAGGTCGGCGATCAGCGCGGACGCCTCGATCGCGGGAATGTGGGCGCTGCCCCAGTTGGACGCGTACGCCAGCGTCCCGATCTGCTCGCTCGCCGCCTTCGCGATGTCGTCGCGGCCGTGACCGATGTTCACGCAGAACAGACCTGCCAGACCGTCGAGGAAACGGTCTCCCTCGGTGTCGATCAGATAGCTTCCCTCACCCCGGACGAACACCGGAAAGTCGCTTTCCCAGGTGTCCTTGCGGGTGAAATGAGGTCCGAGGTGCCGGCGGGCCCGTGCTCGCAATTCGGTGACGTCCACGACCATCTCCTTCGTTGTCGAATGGCTGTGATCCACAACATACCGACGAGGCGGACCGCAGGTCAGAACCAGAAGCGCGGTATTCGATGGGTCCAGACTGGTCCCCGTAGACGGCCACCAACTGGTCCTTCTGGTCCCATGCCAGAGTGATCCAGACTTCGGTATCGCTCGGCACCACGGCATGTGGCCGGAGCGGCGAACAGCCCCAGCTAACGGAGGTCTCAGATGAGGATCGGTATCCCCAAGGAAGTCAAGAACCACGAGTACCGGGTGGCGGCCACTCCCGCCGGTGTCCACGAGATGGTTGCCCACGGGCACGACGTGTTCGTGGAACGCGGTGCGGGGGAGGGCTCGTCGATCGGCGACGACGCCTACGGCGCGGCCGGCGCGAAGATCCTCGACAGCGCCGACGCCGTGTGGCAGAGCGCGGAACTCCTGCTGAAGGTCAAGGAGCCCATCGCCGAGGAATACCACCGGATGCGTTCGGACCTCACGCTGTTCACCTACCTGCATCTCGCCGCTGGCGAGGAGTGCACCCGGGCCCTGCTCGCCGCCGGCACCAATTCGGTTGCGTACGAGACGGTTCAGCTTCCGGACGGTTCACTGCCGCTGCTGTTCCCGATGAGCGAGGTCGCCGGCAGGCTCGCTCCCCTCGTCGGTGCGCAGGCACTCATGCGCCCGGAAGGTGGCCGGGGTGTGCTGATCGGCGGCGTGTCCGGTGTGTCCCCGGCGCGGGTCGTCGTGATCGGTGCCGGCGTATCGGGCATGAACGCCGTCGCCGTCGCCGCAGGCACCTGGGCCGACGTCGTGCTGTTCGACAAGAACGTCGACAAGCTGCGCGCGGCCGACCGCATGTACCAGGGCCGGATCCGGACCCTCGCCGCCAACGCCTACTCGATCGAGCAGGAGGTCATGCAGGCCGACCTCGTCATCGGCGCCGTGCTCGTCCCTGGCGCCAAGGCCCCGAAGATCATCTCGAACTCGCTGGTCTCACGGATGAAGCCGGGCAGCGTCCTCGTCGACATCGCGATCGACCAGGGCGGTTGCTTCGAGGACTCGCGTCCCACCACCCACGCGGACCCCACGTTCAAGGTCCACGACTCGGTGTTCTACTGCGTGGCGAACATGCCGGGCGCCGTTCCCCACACGTCCACGTACGCGCTCACCAACGTGACCCTGCCGTACACCCTGCAGATCGCGGAGAAGGGCCTGGCCCGCGCGGCCCGGGAGAACGCCGCACTCCGCGCCGGGGTCAGCACGATCTCCGGGCGCCTCACCAACGACGCCGTCGGTGCCGCACTCGGCATCGAGTCGATCGGCGTCGACGAAGCGCTCAACCTCGTTTGATATCGTCGCCGGCCCGGCATACTGAGAAGTGCTCGTTCGAGAACTTCTCGGCGTGCCGGGTCGGCCTACACCTGGCCACTCTTGGATCCACGGGAGGCGATGCGTGCCGAGAACACTGATCGAGATCGACCGCAATTCCGCCGAACCGCTCTACCGGCAGGTTCGACGGGCGATCGAACACGGCATCGCCAACGGACTGTTCGATCCACGCCACCGCCTCCCCAGTTCACGTGAACTGGCGGTCGATCTCGCGATCTCCCGGAACACGATCAACCTGGCCTATCAGGAACTGATCGCCGAGGGACTCGTTCAAAGCCACCAGCGCTCGGGCATGTTCGTCAATCCCGACATGATAGAGACGCTCGCATCCGACGCCCGCGCGACCATCCCGCGCATCGACTGGTCGTCCCGCATCCGGCGGTACCCCGACGCCGACGTTCCGCACATCGAGAAGAACCTCGACTGGCACAGCTACCCGTATCCGTTCCTGGCCGGGCAGATCGACATCCGCAGCTTCCCGGCCCGCGCGTGGGTCCGGTGCCTGCGCGACGCGCTGTACCAGCCGCATGCCTACGCCAGCCTGCAGGACAGCGTCGGCGCGGACGATCCGATGCTGATCGACATGATCCGCCAGCACCTGCTGCCGTCGCGCGGCATCGAGGCCGGTGCCGACGAGGTACTCGTCACCGTCGGTTCCCAGCAGGGACTGGACCTCGTGGGCCGCGTGCTCCTCGGACCCGAACATCGCGTCGCGATCGAGAACCCCGGCTACCTCGACGCGCGACACATCTTCCTGCGCACCGGCGCTCAGGTGTACGGCATCGACGTCGACGCGCACGGCCTGCGCCCGCCGGAGACGCTGCGCGGCACGGACCTGATGTATCTGACCCCGAGCCATCATCATCCGACCAACGTGACGCTCGGCATCGATCGCAGGCAGCGTCTGCTGCAGCTGGCCGCGGAATCCGGCACCGTGATCGTCGAGGACGACTACGACAGCGAGTTCCGCTATCACGGCAGTCCCAGCCCGGCGCTCAAGGCGCTCGACTCCAGCGGCGACGCCGTGTACCTCGGCACGTTCTCGAAATTCCTGGCCCCCGGTCTGCGCCTCGGCTACCTCGTCGGACCCGCGGATCTGGTGCGTGAGCTGCGCAAAGCCCGAAGGTACGTGCTGCGCCACCCACCCGGTCATCAGCAGCGGGCACTGGCGATGCTCATCGACAGCGGCGAGTACCACCGCGCGCTGCGCCATCACCGCACCCAGATGAAACACAAATGGGAACGCCTGTGCGCGGCCGTCGACAAGTACCTCCCCTGGCCGCAGGAACCGTACCCGCCCGGCGGGGTCAGCCTGTGGATGACTGGTCCGGAGAACCTCGACTGCCGGGTGCTCACGAGGGAGGCCGAGGCCCGCGGCGTCCTCATCGAACGCGGCGACATCTTCTTCACCCAGCCGGTACCGCCCCGCAACCACTTTCGCATCGGCTATGGGGCGATTCCCCTGCGCTCCATCGAGGAAGGCATCGCCCTCCTCGGTCAGGCGTGCCAGGCGAGTTTGCGCTTCGGCAGGTAGACCCCGACAACACCCGCGCCCCGGCCGCACCCGCATGGCATCGCTGCGCAACCTGCGTGCCGGCGCCCGCGGGTACGGTACCGACGGCACCATCGCGGAGAGCGATTCGGTCCGGTCCGGCTCATCGAGCGCGACTCCGATTTTCGCCGTCGTATTCGACGCAGATACCACCCGTTGGGCGGTTCTTGTTCAGCCAGAAGATGATTCACCGAAGGCATCCCTCATCCTCAAGGTGCCCAATCCCCGCGTTGGATTCGGTCGCTCGTTTCGAGCGTCGTACTTGGCGCGGTTGACCGTCCATCAATCCGGCGACCCGTCCGTCGCGAAGGAACCACCAGAGTCCGGATGGACGGCACTGGCCGGAATCGCTGCCGAAGGCGTGTCCCGGTTCGACGTGAGATCGTCGCTCGATACGGACACCGGAGGTGTCGGAGCCGACGGAGTCGTCCTTGCGGTGCTCCGCGCGCGGTGGAGAGAGAAACTGCACGTCGCCGTATCCCTTGCCAGCGGCGAGACAATCCCCATCCATCATCCAAGCGTGCGGCCCGACCTGCCATTTGTGATGCGCCGCGCGGTGACATGGTGTTGCCCGAGATCTCTCGGTCTGGGATCCGGGACGGGTATCACGATCGCCTCGAAACCGCAGCGCCACGAGATCCTGGGGCGCCCGAAGCCCGGGCCGATCCGAGGTGGGGTACTCAGCGCCTGGTCTCGTACCTGCTCAGGACCACGCCGTCGGGGAACGTCCCGGTCTCCACCAGGGCCAGGTTCACCCAGTTGTCCAGGGCCGCAAAGAACGGCGTGCCGCCACCAACCAGGACCGGATGAGTGACGATCACGTACTCGTCGATCAGCCCCTCCCGCATGGCCACTGCGGCGAGTGTGGCACCGCCGATATCCATCGGGCCGCCGTCCTCGCCCTCGAGCCGGGTGATCTCGGTGACCGCGTCGCCGGTGACCAGCCGGGTGTTCCAGTCGACCGTGCTGGTCGTCGAGGAGAACACCACCTTCGGCATGTCCCGCCATCGGCGGGCAAACTCGATCTCCGCCGGTGTGGCACCCGGCTGCTGGTCGGCGGTCGGCCAGTGGGCGCTCATCGTCTCCCACAGTTTGCGCCCGTACAGCGCCGTGCCTGTCGCCCCCACCCGGTCGGACCACCACTGGAACAGCTCGTCGCTCGGCACACTCCAGCCGAGGTCGTCGCCGGGCGCGGTGATGTAACCGTCCAGGCTCACGTTCATGGCGAAGGTCAGTTTCCGCATGGTGTCAGCCTCCCTTGAGTCGGTACTCGGTGTACAGACCAGCACGGCGCGGAAAAGTCATCGGTCAGGACACACCGAGGGCCGGCCCGCACCTACCGCTTCGCCGCCACGGTGTTCGCGATCAACCCTGCGGGACCGATCGACTGGGGCGACTTCGTCAGTGGCGCAGACTACTTCGACCAGGACCACTTCGACCACGAGTTCCGGGCGTTCACCGGGCTCACGCCGACCCGGTACGTCGAAGTCCGGCGGCGGACAGCTGGCCGCTGCCGGCCGATTGGCTTTCTTACAAGAGCGACAGCTCACAACACGCTAATTTGGGGACACCCCAGAACAGAGGAGAGCCCCGTGGGCAAGGTGGTCATGTACAGCTCGGTGTCGGTGGACGGCTTTATCGCGGACGAACACGACCAGCCCGGACCGCTGTTCGACTGGTTGTCCAGCGGTGGCGTCCCGTTGGACGAGAGCGGCGAGATCACGGTGTCGCAGACGTCCTACGACTACACCCGGCCGTACTGGGACCAGATCGGGGCGACACTCGTCGGCCGCCACGTCTTCGACATCACGGACGGCTGGGACGGGAAGCCTCCGAGCGGGATCGACCACGTGGTCGTCGTGACGCACCGTCCGGAGCCCGAGGGCTGGGACCCCGAGGCGCCGTTTCACTTCGTCGACGGCGTCGAGGCAGCCGTGGCCAAGGCGCAGGAGCTTGCGGGTGACCGCATCGTCGAGGTCGCCGTCGGCGACGTCGGTGGCCAGGCGCTTGCCGCGGGCCTGATCGACGAGGTGCGCATGGACGTCGTACCCGTCGTGTTCGGGTCCGGCAAGCGCTACTTCGGGTCGGTCCATGCGCAGCACCTGTTGGAGGATCCCGACGTGGTGATTCAGGGCAACCGGGTGCTTCACCTGCTGCAGGTTCTCGGCGCACGTGTCACTTCTCGATGTTTCCAACCTGGCGGTTTCCGGCGTCGTGTCAGTGCGCGATTTTCATGAACTTGTCGGAATCCTCAGCCGTCGTTGTCGGTAGGGGATCGGCATCAGAACTCCCGGGTGCCGGTGCCGGTGCGGCCGGGTGCCAGCGTCGGAGATATCCGCAGCCGGATGCCGTAGCCGGATGTCGTTGGCGGTGGGTTCGGTGAGCCGATACGGCGGACAACCGGGTCGACCGCTCGGTCTACGCGGTGTGGCGGAAGATTCCCGGCCTCGACCGGTGGTGGCCATCGGTCAAGGGTCTACTTGCGGACTCCGGTAGCGCGTGTGATGAGTGCGTCGAAGGCGCGATCGGGTAGAAGCCATTTCACGAATATCAACGGACGGGCACCAAATCCGACGGTGTAGCGGGTCTTGGGGCGGCGGGCGGTGACGGCCTTGCCGATCGCGTCGGCGATCACCTGCGGCGGGGAGTTGCGGGCAGCGCTGGCCTCCGAACTCAGTGACCTGGCAACCGCCTGGGCCTGCGCGGCATAGGCACTGTCACCGGAGACCTTACGCAGGTGATCGGCGGCGATGGTGCCCCATTCGGTGGCGATGCCACCGGGTTCGATCACCACGACGTTGATCCCGAACGGTTTCGCCTCGAGGCGCAGGCAGTCGCTCAGGCCCTCGAGGGCGAACTTGGTGCCGTGATACCAACCGCCCATCGGGGTGTAGATCTTGCCGCCCATGGAGGTGATGTTGACGATCGTCCCGGAGCGTTGTTCGCGCATGTGCGGCAGCACCAGCTGGGCGAGGCGGGCAGCGCCGAAGACGTTGACCTCGAACTGGTAGCGGGCCTCGTCGATGGGCACGTCCTCGATCGCGCCGTAGGAACCGTAGCCGGCGTTGTTCACCAGCACGTCGATGCGCCCGGTCTCATCGAGGATGCGTGTGATGCCCGCGGTCGTCGACGCCTCGTCGGTGACGTCCATCGCCAGTGGGCGGATGCCGTCGGCGGTGAGTGTGTCGAGGCGGTCGGTGCGACGGGCGGCCCCGTAGACGGTGTAGCCCAGGCCGGCCAGTGTGCGGGCGGTGGCCTCGCCGATACCGGAGGAGGCTCCGGTGACGAGTGCGGTCTTGGTGGTCATGGCGTCTCCCGGAGTTAAGATGAACTGAGGTTCATGATCTATAATGAACCACAGTTCATGTTATGGCAAGTGTTCCCATCGACAACTGTGAGAGCCGTTATGACCCAGGCACGAGCCCCGCGCGCCGACGCGGTCCGCAACCGCACCAAGATCCTCTCCGCCGCCCGCGAACAGATCACCGCGCACGGGCCCGAGGTCGGCATGGATCAGATCGCCGCCGCCGCCGGCGTCGCGGTCGGCACCCTGTACCGGCATTTCCCGACCAAGACCGACCTGGTCGCCGCCGTGGTCACCGAGTACGTCACCAGGGTCGCCGACGACGCCGAGGGGGCTTGTGCACGGGTGGACTCCGGTGCGCGGGCGCTGGACGAGATCGCCGGGTTCCTGACGCGGACGATCGCGCTGACCGCCACCAACCAGGCCGCCAAGGCCGCCGCTCAGACCCTCGGCGCCGACCCGACCGCCACCGCGGAAGAGGACCGCGCCGGAGCCGCGCTGGCCGCGCTGATCCGTTCCGGCCAGGCCGCGGGCGATATCCACCCAGACGTGACCGTCAGCGACATCTACCTGCTGTTCTCCGCCGCGCCGACCGATCAGCCCCAAACATCCCGTACCCGCTGGCTCACTCTCGTACTGCCCGGCCTGACCACTCGCGCCCGGCCCAGTACCCCCTGAAAACCCCCGGCCCCGTGAACGGACCACATTCCCCGAATCGGAACTGCGCCGGTCAGGATGTCTGACCCTCCGAGCTACGCAGGTACCGTCGGATTGATTCGGTGAATCCTCGTCCCGGAGCACTGACCGGGCACTATCAGTCGAGCCGCCGGACGTGTGGAACCGACGAGGGTCATCTCGGCCCATGCTCCGAACACAGTGTCGCCCGCCTTGAGGCGGCGTTGGGCTGCGCAAGCAGTCTTGCCACCGTCCTTGCACCTACTGGACCTGGACCTCACTGGTCCTGGGCACGCGTCCAGTGTTGTCCCGAGTGACACGAAACCTGGAACGTGACACGCGAGTGACATGAAATTTGGGAAGTGACACCGCGTCGCGGAACCTACAGCCGCTGATGTAGACATCCCAGGGCCGTAAGTTGTCAAGCAGCCCGGGTGGTGCGGCGGTGATCCCAGGCAATGTGTTCGTCGTAGCGGGTGCGGTGGCGAAGGCAGCCGTGAAGGATGCCGACGAGGCGGTTGCCGAGGGCACGGAGCGCTTGATGGTGCAGGTCGCCAGCGGCGCGCCGATGGTCGTAGAACTCGTGGGCACCGGGACTGGACGACAATGCGCAGAACGCCCATTGATCGACGGCATCGTAGAGGCGCCGATTGCGGACGTGGCGGGCGAGCACGGCACGTTTCTTGCCGGACGCCACCGTCAACGGGGAGGTTCCGGCGTAGTTTCTGCGAGACTTGGCAGTGGTGTAGCGATCGGGGTCGTCCCCGAACTCACCGAGCACCCGGGCGCCGAGTACAACACCGTTGGTGACGGTGCAGTTCCTCGGCCGTGCGAGTCGTGGCGAGCGTCCAGTCCGCGAAACTGTTTGTCGCTGATCTTGATTCCCTTATCGGTAGGCGCCTCAGAGGTG
>NZ_JARJBD010000148.1:0-16558 GCF_029269925.1 Rhodococcus sp. T2V | reverse complement strand
CGGTGACCGCGCACATCGGGCACAACGTGCGCTCGCCGACGATCCACCCATTGGTCCGGGCGAAGGCCACCGCCTCGGGCCGGCCGGCGACGGCCGCGGCGAAGGTGTGCTCACACAGATCGCACCGCAACGTCCAGCCGCGCCTGCCTGCCGATCGCACCAATGCATGAACAGTCATGTTGTCCCCCGACTTCGACTCTGTGCCCCCAGCATGGCACAACCCGCGCGGACGTGGTGACCACGCAGGCCAGATCCCCAGCCGTCACAGGGTCAACCTCCGGCGTCGTGGTCATGCGCGAGATCACCGAAAACACCTGAGTCTCTGCGATGCGGTCACCGCTCATGAACCAGAGGGCCACATTCGAAGGGGACGTGTCATCTGGGCAGGTGAAGGCGCATCGTACGTGTGTCAGGACTCGACCAGCAGCGGCAGCGAGAGCGCCGCCGCGGAAGTCGCCGCGACGACAGCCGGTGCCGCGGGCAGGGAGCAGCGCACGCGCTGCTCCGGTGCGGCGACTGAGTCTGTTCGCGGCGGATCTGTCGGTGCGGTGATCTATGGTGACGTCCGCGACGAGCACCAGGTCGCCACCCACTGACCTAAGACCGGTGCTCCATCCCCGGTCCTGATCTGCGGAACACTTCCGCAGATCGGTCGGTGTGCGGTGGCGGCCTGTTTCTCTTAAGCCTCGAACGAGTGCCGAATGTGACGTCACGGCCGCGCGGGGGCCGTAGTGGCGGCGGATCTGTGCGCTAGGAGGCTGTGGAGCGGCGCGGCTGGCGGGCGGCGAAGACGGCCACCGTTCCGATGACGGTGATCTCGACGGACTCGAACGCCGCCGACAGCGCCGTGCGCAGACCGTCCAGGTCGTCGGCACTGTTGTCGAATGCCTTGATCGGCCCGTTGTAGAGGGCATTGAGGGTGCGGCCGAGCAGGTTGTGCGCCACTCCGGTCCCGAGGATGGTGGAGCCGAAGAACACTCCGTCGTCGGCGACGACCCGGGCGATGTGCCCGAACGCGTGCCCCTTCTGCGCCCAGGTTCCGGGGACGCAGTGGAACACGAAGTTTGCTGCCACGGAATCGAATACCCCCACGGCGGGGTCGATGGGGGCGAGGATGCTGCCGGTGTGCACCTCGGGGGTGATGTTCCGGTCGACGAGCCGGCCGGTGGTCATCGCCATCGTGTGGGTGTTGAGGTCCATCAGGGTGATCTCGGGCACCTCGGTGGGGTAGGTGGCGTGGTGGAGGTACCAGCCGGTGCCGGGGCCGATGTCGAGGTGCCGACTGCCGAGGTGGGTGTCGTAGTGGGCCAGGAGCCGCTCGCGGGGGCAGCGCCAGGCGTAGGTGTTGCTCCACTGCAGCACGAACGTGTCGTAGGCGGCCAACACGATCGGGCTGTACTTGGTGGCGCCGTCCTTCTCCGCCTGCGTGACCTCAGCGCTCATGTGTGTTCGTTCCCCCTGATCGTCGATATGTAGTGAAGCCGGTCCCCCGGTAGGGCCCGGGGCGATGGTAACGGTCCCACGCGTCCGCGTCGCCCGGGCACCACGCGCCCGCCCCAGGCCCCCCCACCCGAGACCTCTGCGCCCTTCATCCGGGCCTGGTGCACACCAGTCTATTTCGCTTCGAACTGTAATTTTCGATGCCCGGCAGGGAGGGACATTGTTCAGTCGGTGCGACGGCGGCGGGACTGGCGGAGGTCGGTGCGCGCGCCCTGGCCGGGCCGGTTGTTCGCCCACTCGATGATCTCCGATCGTTTCCACAGCGGCGTGCGGCCGATCTTCTCCACCGGCGCCGGAGCCTGCCCGCGGGTGACGTAGCCGCGGAACGTCGTGGCCGACAGCTCGGTACCGGTTTCGGACTTGATCAGCTCGAGGACCTGATCGGTGGTCAGTCGATGCGGGTTCGCCATCGTGGACGTATGTCCCTTCGGGGTCGTTCCCCGCGTGGTGGCGGGGGCGGTCGGGCGCGGCCTCATCGGTCCCGCCCGGCAGGTACCGCGTGCAGGCCAGCATAGGCCCAAACAATACAACGATTCATTGCAAGGTGCGAAACCCTGAGGAGATGCCGACCGGCGTCCGGCGGATCGGATATCGCGGGGCGGAAACGCTCGGCACCGGGTCCGACGCGACACCACAGTCCCTTGACCAGGGAGGACGACACGTCCCCACACCTCAGGTGCCCGTCACTGCAGGGACGCTCGCAGAAAAGACCATGCCCGACCACAGCTCGCAGCACGAACAGATCTTTCCGCCGCTCTGCAGTGCGCACCGACCTCGAGCACGACTCCGGCGTGGCGGTTCACACCCGTACCGGGCTGCAATCGCGTAGGCGAAAGTCGAACTCGCGAGCGGTCGGCTGCTCGTGAGCGGTCGGGTCAGAGTCTGCGGGCAGAAATCTCAAGGCCGGCACGTCTCAGTCGGTCGACGAGGACGTCACCGAGGGCGGTGGCGGGGGTGAGAACACCCGCCTCGTCGGGGAGCCGGTCGCGGTCCAGGACCAGGCTCAGTGCAGACTCCCCCAGCATGACTGCGGTCGCGCGGTATCCAGGGTCGCCGCCCTGCGCCTTCACGCGTGAGGCGTACCGGGCGCCGGTCGTGGTGGTGGTGTAGATGTCCATGACGAAATAGCCATTGCTCTGCGTCTTTTCGCTGGGGCCCTCACCCGGCGCCGGGAGGATGCGGTCGAGGACGTAGCGGGTGGGCCGGACACTCAATCCGAGGACGAGGCCACCGAGCACGGCGGCGACCCCGCCCGCGAAAAGGCGGGACAATCGCGAGTCACCAACGCTCATCACCTCGCGGTACTTGAACTTCCGGCCGTACGCCCAGCCACGCAGCGCGTTGCTGCGCCGGACGACGCGGGTGTTGTACGAGGCCATGACGAACGGTGCCTTCCACCCGCGCGCTTCCGGGGCGATGTCCGCGCCGTCCACGACGGCCACATCCGACTGTCGGCCAAGATCGGGTTCTTTCGTTCGGTCAGGGCTGAGTGAATACGGCGAGGCGGCGAGCCGGCGCAGCGCCCGATCCTTCTTCGACGCGTCGATCTGGGTGCGCAACGAGTCGATGGTCCCACCCGATACGCCGCCGCGCAGCGACGCCACCAACGTGGTCTCACCCAGGTCGCCGGCGCCGTCGGCCTGCACCGCCTGGTGCAGCACGTGCACCCCGAGGTCGGAGGGGATCGAGTCGTACCCGCAGGAGTGCACAATGCGAACTCCGTTGGTCCGGGCTTTCTCGTGGTGGGCGTCGATGCTGTCCCGGGCGAACAGCACCTCCCCGGTCAGGTCGACGTAGTCGGTGCCGGCCGCGACGCAGGCGTTCACGAGCTCGGCCCCGTACTTCGCGTACGGGCCCACCGTGGTCGCCACAACGTGCGTGCGGGCGACCAGTTCGACGAGGGCGAGCGGATCCTGCGAGTCGGCGATCAGGATCGGCCAGTCGACGGCCCGTGGCCCGAGGGTGGTGCGGAGCGCCTCGAGTTTCGTGTGGGAGCGTCCGGCGAGAGCGATCCGTACCCCGTCCGGGGCGGTGCGGGCGAGGTAGTCGGCGAGCAACCTGCCGACGAAGCCGGTGGCACCGTAGAGGACGAGATCGAGTTCGCGGTCGCGTGCGCTGTCGGTCATGGCCGCGAGCCTACAAGCGCGGCCGGGTCAGCGGAACAGGTACCCGTTACCCGAATACTCATATATCTGGAGGGTGGGAGCATCTGCGACGCCGCGTCGGGGGGACGTGTCATCTGCCCAGTTCAGGACTTTTTCCAGGTATCGGACGGGTGTGGCGTGGTGGTCGGCTGGGGTGTGACGTGGGCGGATTCGACCCACAGCCAGAGGTCGAGGTGCCCACGACCGTTGGCGGAGTGGACCGGAACGCAGACCTGCGCGAGCCAGCGGCCGTCCGTCGCGACGCGGAGCCAGGAATGCAGGGCCCCGGGCATCTCCGACTCCAGAACTATCCCGCCTGCCCGCACTCGTAATGCCAGGGTGTCGGCGCGGGTGAACCCCGACGGCCCGGGCAGGACGTGGGCCATGTCGACGACCACGGGCATCGGGGCAGGAAGGCGGCGCAGGACGGGGGCGCCGGGAAACGGTTCGCTCCACTCGTCCAGACCGGTGGGCCCGGTCATTGGGCGACCCGCAACTCCGGCACCGGCACTGGATCCGCCGAGGAGACGGGATCTGTTGTGGCACTGGCCCATTGGACGTGCCTGCCGCAGCCGGCGACGGTGATCCGGGCTCGGCGCGGCAGGTGGCCCCGCGTGAGCGCCTCGACGTCGAGGTCGAGTCCGGTGATCCGCCCCGGGCCGCCCGTAAGTCCGTGATAGCCGGCCACCTGCGCCTGCAGGCGGACGTCGACGTTCGGCCATCGCCCGTCGACTGCCAGGACCGCCCCGGCCCTCCGCGCCCTTGCGGTGACCGCCCTCACCCGGCTCGGTGGTGTGTCGCGGCCACCCACTCTGACGACGATCAGGTCGATTCCGTCGACGAGCACCGCCGCGACCGCGATCGGGTCGTCACCCGGATCCGGGATCAGGGCGCACCGGTTCAGGTCGGCGCCCATCTCGACGGCGGCGAGCAGGCCGAGGGTCGGGTCGCCGACCACGGCGGCCCAGTGGCCGGAACCGGTCACCGAGGCAAGAAGACTCGCGCGCAGCGACGCCGGACCGGCGATCTGTGCGACGGTGCCGCGGACCAGCCCCCGGTGTACGAGCAGATCCGCCAACGGACCCGCCACCGGAAGGGTCCGGATGCCCGCCGAAGCGGGCTGCTCCCCCACCGGAAGCGGGTCGACGCGGCCGACCCGAGGCGGCCCTGCCGAACGCGCGGGAATCGCGTCCATGCGTCGGCGCAGCTGCTCGATGCGGTCGGCTCTCGGGTCCACCGCTGCTTCGGCCTCCACAGCAACCCCTCCCACAACGCGACGATACTCGAACATATGTTCCCATACGTCGGAGGTGAGGCGTAGAGACGTACGGTCACGGTCGCAGCGGGACGTGCCGTTTCCGCTGGCCAGAACGTTCCCCTAGCTCCCCTACTGCCCATATGGGAGATAGGGGTTCTATGGGAACGACGCTGCCGCTCGGCGCCGCGCTTTCCGCGGAAACGGAGCCCCGGGGCTGCGGGTGCGTCAGTCGGCCTCACCGGCCGGGAGCCTGCTCGCCGCGGCCTTGATCTCTTCGGCGTAGCGGGGCTCGAAGTTGGGTGTCAGGCCCGCTGCGGCCCAGTAGTCGTTCTCGGGGTGGGCGGAGCCGATGAGTCCGCCGGCGATGCAGGCGATGGAGTCCGAGTCGCCGTTGCTGGTGGACGCCCAGGCGAGCGCCTCCGGTCCGGTCAATGCGGCCGGGCCGTGATCGACGGAGGTGGCAAGGTCGGCGACCAGCAGGGCCAGAGCGACCGCGCTGGCCGACTCCCAACCCTCACCGATCCCGACACAGGGATCCCCGAACTCGGTCGGCGACAGAGGGCGCAGCTGTTCGAGTCGGCCCGCGGCGGCCGTGAGGATGTCCGCGGTCCCGTCATCCAGTCCGTCTACCAGGTATGACGACACGTCCCCGGTGATCGGGGCGAGGATATCCCGCAGATAGCGGTCCTCGATCCAGGCACTGGTGCCGTTGTAGATCTGCGCAGCCGAAGTCCGGGCGTGCTCGAGGAACCGGCCGCGGCGCTGCGGCGCGTGGCGGATGGCGTCGGCGAGCAGCAGCGCCGGCACCACGGCCCGCGGGTGTTTGTGGGTGATCACGGCCTGCAGGGCGGTCAGGCCCAACCAATACGGGTCGGGTGCGAATGCGGTGGGGACCACACGCATCACGGCCCCGCAGCCGGCGGATTCGACGGCACCGTCGGTGTCGTACCAGCGGGCGCCGGCACGCAGGTTGCGCAGTGACGTCATGCAGGTGCGGCCCGGTGCCCTCGTGTTGTCGGGGTCGACCTGCCACCGCAGGAACTGCCGGGTGAGGGCGTCGGTGACCGTCTCGATGTCGTCGAAGTCGGCGACCTCGGCCAAAGCCCAATGAAGAGCAAGGGTCATCTGCGTGTCATCGGAGACAATCCACCACGGACCGGCGGGTGGGGCTACCGGATAGGCCGGCATCCGGGCGTAGCTGGTGAATTCGACCTGATAGCCCCAGGCGTCGCCGGCGGCCAGTCCGGTCCACGCGTTGGCGTACCGGATGTGGGTGCCAGCGACCGTGGTCGGGTGGCTCATCGACGCCCTCATGGTCATGGGGTCTCTCCTCGCGAGAGGGCGTAGGCGGCGGTGCGGACCGTCTCGATGTCCATGAGGTCCAGGTCGGCAACGCGGCCGAGGTAGTCGGCGATCGCGTCGGGGGTCATCCCCTGATCGAGGTGCCGGCGGATCTCGTCGAGCTGCTCGTCGCTGAGTGCGGCCATCGCCGTAGTCCTTCCGTCGTCGCCCCTCTAAAGGAGGGGACATGTCATTTTAGCTGGTAGAGAATGTTTTACGCGGCCTTGGTCGCGCCGCCGCCGGTGCCGCTGTCGGCTTCGGCGACGAGGTCTTCGGCGACCATGTAGACCGTCGGCCGGCCGCCGATGCCGTGGTGGTCGACCTTCACGCACCGCAGATTGGTGCCCATCGGGAGGACGACCTCGTCCTCGGAGGAGAACTTGGAGATGGATTTGAGTGGCAGTCCGTCTCGGGTGCGGACGACCATCATGTACGGCGGATGGCCGGCGAAGGCGTGCGCGGTGCCGTGATTGGTGGAAAAGCTGGTCACCTTGCCGATCTGCATGCGGGACCCGACCGTGAAGGCGGCGTCGATGTAGTCCTCGGTGCTGCCCTTCCATCCGCTCGGCACTCGGGTGCCGCGCACGAGTGTCATCGGCGCCGTGTTCGGGTTGTGTTCCCGGAACTTTCCGAACGCTGAATCCAGCTGCGACACCACGGTCTTGACGTGCCCGGAGGGACTCGGGTCGCGGCCGGTGATGGCCGCATTGATCGCGTGGTAGCTGCCGCCGGTGTAGGTGGTCAGCGCGCTCCGCTCCTGGTAGCTGAGCATCTTCTGCACGAACTGCGCGTTCGAGGTGGTCAGCGACCCGATGCTCGAGGTCTGCACCTGTCCCCCTGGCCCGACCTGAAAACCCCAGGCCTTCAGGTCGCCGGCCCGCTGCGCGACCACGCTGTAGTCGCCGGCGGTCTCCTTGCCGTAGGCGCGGATTCCGCTGCGCCAGAGGCTGGCGTGCGTGTCGGCGCCGAGACTGTGCGGCGGGATGTCGTGGTCGAAGTGCGGGATCACTCCGCCACCGACCGTGGGTGTCCCCACGGCACGTCGGTGTGCCTTCGCGTACGCGGCGTCGGCCTCGGCCTTGCTCGCGCCGCCGGTGAGGGCCTTCGCCCGCGCCTGCTGCCCTGCCGCGGCCGCCGCCTGTTCACGCAACGCGATCTTGTGCCGTTTGATGCCGTCGTGGATATCGGCGCGGGCCGGTCCGCCGCCGAGCGCGTTGGTCAGTGTGTCCCGGGCCTCGGCCATCTCTTCGTCGATCAACGCCTGTTGCGCGGCCGGCGTGGACGCGGTGCCCGCCACCGCCTTACGGGCCACGTGCAGCCCGACCTCGCCCTTCATCGCGTGGGCTTGCTTCTGTATGTCGGTGGCGTTCGCGGGCAGCGGATCAGGCGCGGTCAGGACCGGGATTCGGTTGGCCTTGGCCAGAGCGTCATTCTTACTGGTTGCCTGCCCCACCGGATGGTAGGCGTCGCCGCTGCGCTGCAGGATGATGAAGTCCGAGTAGCCGCGCCGGTAGATCGCTGTGCCGCCATCGAGGATGCGCCCCTCGACCTCGGTGACACCGGATCCGGTTTCCATCGCGATGGTGCCGGCGTTGTAGACGCCGGTGTCTCGTGGTGTTGCTGCCAAGCCGGGTTGCCCGCCCTCGGTGAGCGCCTGCGCCGCGGCGGGCGCGGCGCGGCGGTTCAACGCTCGGGTGATCGTGTCGACCTCATCATCAGAGAGGGATGCGAAGTAGGCGTCGCGCTCGGCGTCGGTGGCCATGTCATCGCGGAGCCCGAACTTGGCGGCGGCGAGGTCTTCTCTGGCCTCACGCTGCCGGCGCTGAGCGTCGAGGTATGCCTGTTTGGCGTCGTCGACGTCATTCTGTTTCGCAGCGACGTCGGATTCCGCTCCGGTCCCTTCCGCCGCGGCCTTCTTCGCCTTCCGCAACCGGGCGCGAAGCCGGTTGACGGCCTTGCGGGCGTCCTCGGCCTCCGAGTCGGCCGCAGTGACGCGCTGCTCGGCCTCCTCCAGCGCGGCCTGCGCCGGGGTGATCGTCGGGGCGGCAAGTTTCACGCGTTCCGCTTCGGCATGAGCGATCAGCAGTTTCGCCGACGGTGGGTTGGCGTGGGTACTCGGCATCGGGGTGTCCCCCAGCACCGATGGATCGATTCCCAACGCCGACATCAGCTCTGGCAGGACACTCGGGGGCGCCGCCTGCACCGCGGCCGCCGTCTCGACCATGCCCTGCTCTTTCAGGTGGTCGACGACCTTCTTCCGGGCTTCACGGCCCCATCGCCTGTTCGCGTTGGCCTTGGCGGCGGCCTTGTAGCTTCCGCAGCCGGGGCACCGGCGACCACTTCCGTGAACTTTCGAGCGGCACATGGGGGCATCCTTCTGGGCAGACGACACGTCCCCCTCCCCGAACCGGTCTCGGGCAGTAGGGCGGGCGAGTCGATGACAACAAAGCACTACGGGGTGGACGGGGGCACTGCGCGCATCGACGTCGTCGGTCATGTGGTTCATGGCAGTTCACCCCCCGTCCGTGTGGTGCCGGCCCTGCCCGGGCGTGAGATATCGAAGGATCCCTCACCGATCGCAACCTACCTTACAATGTCACATTTCAATGTATCGTGCCGTTGGAGGGTTTGCGGGACAGTTCCTGCGCCAGGATGGGTGCCCCGCGAATCTGCTGTCGGCGTGCAGTTCCCGCGCCGACAACGGGAAACCGCGCGGGAAGGTGGGCGTGCGAGCAGGCGCGGGGTTCCCACGATCTGCTGCTGGCGTTGCTCACTGTCGCTGGCCTCGTGCGGTGCGGACTGCTTGATCGCGGAGTCGGTGCCAGTCGATCTGCCCGCTGCTCAACGCCTCTGGGCGGTGCCCGATGTGGAACAGCCCGGTGGTGTGCGGGCAGACGAACACCGCAAGGCCCTTCTCACCGGGATGTCTTTTCCGAACGGCCTTGGCGTCCGCGCGGCTGTGATAGCCGCGGTGATGACACAGGTGGCAGAAGGTCCAGCGGGCGGCCGGATTGTGGGCGCGAAAGGTCATACCGACCGACCGATCTGCAGATTCAGCCAATCGGACAGCCAGGTGATTGCGTTCCTCCCCGCGTTGTCGACAACCAGAGCGCCGTAATTGGTGTGGGCACCGGAAGTGAAAAAGCTCGCGGCGTTCAGGCCCTCGCCGACCAGGGCGGTCAGGTCCTCGGTGCCGCGGGACTGGGCCATGGTCGTCAACGAGCCGGTCAACGCCGGCAGATCGAGATTCTGCGCCTGGGCGCTGATGCTGGTGGCCGCGTTCGAGGTCTTGCCCAGTAGCTCCGGCGGGGTCTTGGAGGCTTTGCCGGAGAGCATGTTCACCGCCACCGAGGCGAGGTCGAGGCCCACGGGCACGAGCCCGGCCATCGCGGCACCTGCTCCGAGAGTGTCGGGGAGCTGTCCGGGTGGCGGGAGTAGTTTCTCGAGCGCGGTCCAGGCAATTTCCTGGATCTGACCGATCAGGGTGGCCAAGCGGATGACGTCGACGCCTCCGAGGATCGACGCAATGAGTGCGGCGATCTGGGTGTATCCGGTGGGGTCTGGGATGACCGACAACACCTGCGAAACCCAGCGAAGATCCACGGCGGCGGCCATCTTCACCAGCGGCGCGAATTGGTTGTTCAGCTCCCCGGCGACCTGGTGCGCTCCGTGGGCGTCGAGCGCGGCGACCTTCTGCGGCAACACGGTGAGGTTGCGGAGAATGCCCGGCACGTCGAGAGCCGTCACGCCCGTTGCGACGTTGAGGACCTGACCCACCACCGTGGCCGGTTTCAGTACCGACAGCACATTCGACGCTGCCCCGAGCGCATCGGCTGGAGTGGATGTCAGCGGGGTGACTTGGCCGCCGAGGGTGGTGGCCGCGGCCGACAGCTGCGCCGCGTCCCCCGACGTCGACGCCACAGTCGAAGAGCCCGAATCGGCGAGCTTCGCTGCGGTGTCGGCGATCGTCGTCACGGTGCCCAGCGCAGCGGACAGATCGGATGCCCCGGCGTTGGAAAGCACCTCGGAGGCGCTGAATTCGGGGCTACCCACCGGGGCTGCGGCGAGCTGCCGTGTGGCGGCGTGGGCGGCCCCGGAGTCGATCAGGTCAGCTATCGGGGCGAGTGTCTTTGCGATGGACGATGCCGTCGCTGCAACGCCGCCGACATTGATGTTCGGCTCGGAGAGCTGCTGTCCGAGGGCGGCGACGTTGCGGCCCAGTGCGGGTATGTCTGCACCGGAGAAATCTGAGGTCAGCGCGGTGGCCAGCTGGGCGTTTCCGTCGATGTTGCTGGTGCCATTCGTGCTGGGGGTCTTGCTCAGAATCGATCCGAGCGAGCCGAGGAGGGGGTTGTCGCCTTTGCGGATCGAGCAGTACAGGTCGCCGGGATCGCAGATCGAGGCAACTCGGCCAGAGAGCTTGCCCATTCCTTGGGGGCGTGGGTCCGCGATGCCGTCGCCGGAGGTGCGCGGGCCCACAATCGCCGAGCCCTTGGTGCCGGCGCCGGGGTCGGCGAGCAGGCCGACCGCCAGGACACGATCAGCTGGGACGGGCCCGTTGTCGTTGCCGATCCCAGATGCAAGGTCGCCTGCGGCGTCGGCGCCCTGGGAGTAGCCGGTGATCGTGAACTTCGTGTTCTTGCACTTGCCCCCGACGTCGGCGAGTACGGCCTTGGACTTGCTGAGGGCGTCAACCTTGCTGTCGGCGTAGGTGTGTCCGTTGTCGAACGCTCGCGACATGTAGGGCAGAACATAAATCTCGGCCTGCTTGCCGTTCTCTCGTTCGATGGCCTCAGCGACCGGTGCCAGCATCCCGACAGGCTGGCTGGGGTCGGCGTTCTCTGATGTCTCCCAGGTGCCGGGGATGAGCAAATTGAATGTTGCCGCACAGCTGGTGGGGTCAGCGTGTGCGATCGCGGGGGCTGTCAATGCGACGCAACCGCCGGCGACGGTCGCGCACGCAACGAGAGCGACCACGCTGCGGGCTCTCGAACGTCTTGCGGGCATTGGCACCTCATCTGTAGGGACGAGCTTTGTAGCTCACCCCTCGATGCGGCCCCGGGATGCCACGCGCAGCCTCCGAAGAACACACACCGGTGAGGTGAGGTGCATACGGTGACCGAATTCGACAGCCAGATTCAACGGGGTATGTGGATAACCCTCAGTAACATGCCGCCTGCCGCCCGACCCTCCGCGCACTCCCGTGTCTTCCCCGCGGTATAACCTGCAGAAACGGCACGTCCCCTTCAGATCAGATCCAGTCGATGTGCACGGAGTCGATGTGGTCGAAATGGAACCCGAACTGATCGCTGTACTTATCGAAGCCCTTGTTCTCGGGGTAGTCGAGTGTGGCGTGCCGTTCGAGCAGTGCGACGACCCGGGCGTGATCGTCGTTGGCCAACGCGGCCGCGAGTTCACGGGACTCGTCACTTGTGAACGGGGTGTCCGAGTTCGCGAAATCCAGGGTCCGGACCCGATAGTCGTACCCCTCGTCGGCCCCGTTACGCACCATCACACCACCCCGGACCCGGATCACCGCCCGCTTCGGGGTTCCATCCGGGCGCAACACCCCCGCCCGCCTCATGATGTCCAGCGCCCTCACGGATTTCAGCTTCTTGCTGGCGTCGGCCCGCAACTCATTCGTTTCCCCCGACCGGTACCGCGACACCGCGGAGCGGGACCGGCCGATCTTCGCGGCCACCGCATCGACGCCACCGAGGCGTTCGATCGCCGCCCGGCGTTGGGCCCGCTCGAGCACATCCGCGTGCGGGATGCGCCCCTGTTGCGCCCACCGGCGCAACGTGCGCGCCGACGGCGGGGTGCGGCCGGCATCGATCGCCGCCTGCCGCAAACCCTCGTTGCCGAGCTCCTTCCGCAGCTGCGTGACCGAGACCTTGCTGGTCAGCCCCGCCAGCCCCCCGGACTTGACCTGCTTGGATTTCTCGACACCGCTGGTCGCGGCATTCGCGACCGACACCTTGAGACCGTCCAGACCGACCGCCTGCTGCGCCGGCTTCGTGGTGCGCGGCTTCGGCAAGTGCAGGGCCATCAGAGCACCCCCTCCCCCTCGTCGTCGGCGAACTCCTCGTCGGCGAAGGCCGCCCGGATCGCCAGATTCACCTCGTGCACATCCTGAGCCGACGCCAACGCCGACTGGAGTGGGTCGGTGAGGGGCGTGTCCTTCTCCACCGCCATCTTCCCCAACGCCACACTCTCATCCGCGAGATCCTCCCCGCCGGCGAGCAGATACACCCAGGAGTCGGTGACCGTCCGGATCGGCCACCGCCCGCGCTCGCGGCCGATCCGCATCGCCACCCGCCGGCCCCGCCACCGGCAGTGCGCAATGATCGCCGCCCGCCACACAGGTTGGTGATGATGGGCCATCCGGGTCGCGGTCCACATGTCCGGGTTCACCATCCGCCCGATGTACCCCTTGTAACAGGACCCGATAAACCGTTTCGTCGCCACATCCCCGGTGTCCACCGACACCTTCCGCGCCTCACGCAAAATCTTCGCCCACTTGTCCAACACCCGGCCCTGCTCCGGAAACACCCACGACTCGACGATGTCGAGGTCGTCGAGGTCGGCGCCGATCCCCCCATCCGCCACCGGGGAGCACAACCCGTCCAGGCTGACCGTCGTGACCCAGGTCTGCACCGGCTGATCGGCGAGCATGTGCGGGTGCGGCAACGGGAGTTTCTCGGGCAGCGACAACGTCCGCCCGGGAGGGAGGGTGATCCGCCACAGCCCGAACGGGGCCCCCTTCTCCCCCACCGCCGCCGCGGCCGCCGCCTGACCGGTCAGATGGGTGGGCTGCCCGTACCCGAATTCGAGCATCCCCGCCGACGCCAGATAGGCGGCGCGTTGGTCGATGGACACCAACCGGCACACCCCCTCCAGGTCGTCCGTGTCGGGCATTCGGGTCCACCCGGCCGCGGGTTCGAGGTCCCCGCGCGGGGCGCCGTCCAACGGCGGCACCGGCCCCGCCGTCGCCACCACCAGGCCCTTGCCCGACCGGGTGCGTTCCCGCTTGATCTTGTCGACGATCGCGGCACCGGTCCGCGCCGGCGTCGGCCCCGGAAGCACCCCGAGGTGCCGGGCGCACCAGGCCAACCGGCGCCCCAACTCCCGCGCCGCCGGCAGGTCCTCGTCGGGGAGATACGTACCCGCCGCCGGTGAGCCGAGGATCCCCATCTCCCCGACCCGGTTGTTCCAGCCGAAGTCCTTGTTCCAGTACGTCCACACGTACGGCTCGATCACCACATCGACCATCGAGGTGAACTTGCCGATCGACCGGGACAGGTGCACCACATGCCCCGGATCTCCCCGCAACTCCCAGCCCGCGGTCAGCATCGGCGTCAACGTCGCCTGCAGCACCGCGGTCAGGTCGGCGGCGGCGCGGGTGCGCAGTGCCTCCATGTCGTCGAAGTCGTCCTCGGACCCCGGGTCGATCACCCACCCCAACGATTCACACGCGCCCTGGCCCACGATCCACACCTGCGGCGGCGAACCCAACGGTGTCAGGGCGGCCCAGCGCACCAGTTTGTCCAGCTTCTCCACCGAATCGACCGGACCGGTCAACTCCCGCCCCGACGGCGTGTACGTCCCGTCGGCGGTCACGATCAACGCATGCTCATCCGCCTCCACACCCACCGGCAGCGACTCCCACACCGGCCGGCCCGGTGCTGTCGGCTCGGTCTCCGGCGCAGTCGGCGGTTCCACGGCCACGTCAGGTGTCGGCGGTTCCGCGGCAACGGTAGGCGTCGGCGATTCTGCGGCAGCGGCAGGTATCGACGGCTCTGGGGCAGCAGTAGGTGTCGGCGACTCTTCCTCGGCGATGTCCTCGGCGTCGATCTCGTCGGCCTCATCGGTGACAGGATCCGGGGCGGAGGGCTGGTGCAGGTCGAACAGGGCAATCTGCTCCCACGGACGACTCATCGCTCTACTGCTCCCCGATCCGGCCATCAGGATCCGCCGCCGGTACGTCGTAGCGGTCCAGCAACTCCTGCAGCGCCACGTCCACGACGCTGGTGACCGTGAACTGTCGGTTCTTCACCAGCCACTTCAGCCGGGCCTCCGTCGACGCCAGCACCCAGGTGTTCAGCTGCACCTTCACCGGACCCCTGCGGGACTCGAGCTTCGACGTCAACGCGTCGGTGGCCGCCGCGGCGACGGAACCACCTTTCGAGGTTCGGGAATCGGTGTGCTGCTTCGATGTTCGCCCTCCCGCGCTGGGCCGCGACGAGTGGCCTCCACGTTTTCCGGCCTGCGCCATACCCCACTCCTTCTCCCGCTCCCCTGTGGCCGCCGGACCCAGACTAGTCGATACACGCGCAATCACACGCTTTATTACGCGCAGTTTTGCGTGCAAGCTTCCACGCCAAGCTCTGCGACCTGGGCTCCGGTCGGGTCGCCGGTTCCGCCTTCGCCCGAACGCCCGACGTCGAATGAGTCGACGACACGCGATCATCGGCGTCCACGCGAGCGCGTCAACGGCCAGCGGTATCACCGACACGGGTAACCAGACTGTCTTCGATCGGCTGGCCGTCGTGACCGGTCATCGATCCTCAGATAGACCGGGTCAGTGGCCCAGATTCCTCCCGCTGGACCGCATCCCCGCGATACCAGCGGGGTCAGCCGATTCCATTAGCCTCGAGGCATGTCCTCCCCCGTCCCCACCGACTACGCCGCCACACTCGAGAGCATCAAGCGGCTCGTGCACGAGGCGCGCTACATCGCCCAGCGCCGGGTGAACACCGAACTGCTCAGGCTCTACTGGCAGATCGGGGCGACGATCATCGAGCGACAGAAGACGGCCCCGTGGGGCAGTAAGGTCCTCTCCCGGCTCTCCGCGGATCTGCGCACAGAGTTCCCCCATGCGAAGGGTTTCTCACCGGCCAACCTGAAGTACATGCGGAGGTTCGCCGAGGCGTGGCCCGACCAGGAGGCAATCGGTCAACGACCCGTTGGCCAATTGCCCTGGGGCCATGTCATCGAGTTGCTCGAGAAGCTCGACGACGCCGAGTTGCGCGACTGGTACAGCGCCAAGGACATCGCACACGGCTGGAGTCGTCCCGTGCTGGCACACCAGATCAAGACCCAACTGCACCTGCGTGAGGGTGCGGCCCCGTCCAACTTCCCGCACGCGCTCGAGCGCACCGATTCCGAGCTCGCTCAGCAGATCACCAAGGATCCGTTCACGCTCGAATTCCTCGCCATCGACGGCGACGCCGCCGAGCGGCAACTCGAGGATCGGCTCGTCGAGCGCATCATCGATACCCTTCGCGAGCTCGGCCCCGGGTTCGCATTTGTGGGCCGCCAGGTCCGCTTCGATGTCGAGGGCGATGACTATTTCGTCGACTTACTCTTCTTTCACGTCGAGCAACTCCGGTACGTGGTCATCGAACTCAAGACCACGAAGTTCGACCCACGCGACGCCGGCCAGCTCGGCTTCTATGTCGCCCTCGTCGAGGACCGGCTGCGCAGGCCGCAGCACCAGCCCACGGTCGGGATGCTATTGGTGGCGGACAAGAACGAGTCCGTCGTCCGGTACGCACTCGCCGGCACCACCCAGCCGATCGCCGTCTCCCGCTACGACCTCTCGCCCGCCGAGCAGGCCGCGCTCCCCGCCGAGGACGCCCTCACGCGCGCGGTCGCCCTCGAGCTCGACGACCACACCCCTCAGTCGACACAACCCCATCGGAAACACTCATCACGCAGTGGATCCGGCGGGTGACGCGGGACGTGCGGGTCCGACAGGGGATCCGCACACGGGGATCGGGCCCGCACCTGACGTAAGTGTCAGAGCGTCCGGATCGCCCGTCGCGGCACGGGCGCCGGCCCGGCCCGGGCTGGGCTGGGCTGCCCGAACCGCGGTCGTCGCCGGTGTAGCGCCAAACCCTCAGTTCGGGCATTAAGGCGCCCCGACGTCGGGGGGTGACGCCGGGGCGAGAGTTCCGAGAACCAGTTTGGGGGGGATCCCCGGAACGGCGCCAACAGTACACACCGCGACCGACAGAGAGCGTGCGGCTACAGTTCCGCGGTCAGGTCGACATCGGGCGGGTTCACACTTATTCGCGCATCCCGTCGGCGAGCTCGAGGACTCGCCCCAGGTACCGCGTCATGAAGGCATCGAGCGCACGCCGCGACAACTCA
Source organism: Rhodococcus sp. T2V (assembly GCF_029269925.1). Taxonomy (NCBI): domain Bacteria; kingdom Bacillati; phylum Actinomycetota; class Actinomycetes; order Mycobacteriales; family Nocardiaceae; genus Rhodococcus; species Rhodococcus sp. T2V. Next base: position 160 of record NZ_JARJBD010000148.1, on the reverse strand, counting down.
GGGCAGCCGGCCTTGCGGAAATAGTGCTCGAGATCGACGAGCTTGGTGCCGATACACACGCGCTGCTCATCCAGATTAACCAGCTCGCCCACCAGACGATCGAGGTCATCGGCCTTGCTCATCACACTGTCCATCGGTCTCACCTCGGCACTCAAGTTGG
>NZ_JARJBD010000147.1:0-16633 GCF_029269925.1 Rhodococcus sp. T2V | reverse complement strand
TGCTCGACCACTTCGGCCTGCACGACGAGGCCCGCCGCGTCGAAGCCGCCATCGAAACGGCCACCGGCAGTGGCGCTCTGACGCGTGACATCGGCGGGACCGCCGACACCGACACCGTCACCGAGGCCATCGTCGCCGCGCTGCAGAAGGCCCTGACCCCGGCCTGACATATCGGCAGATTTAGCCTGGATCCGTGGAGCTACGCCGGCAGTAACGGCGTGTGAATGACGAAAGCGTCTCCCGTAGTGAGGCAATCAAGATTCTCACGTCACAATTGTTCACATACGGAAGGGCACTTTCAGTGCAATCATCGCACACGTTCACGGCTGGATCCGCGGTGTTCGACGAATACAATCTCGTGTCGGCGGCAGGGTTGGTCCCGGTCCTCGAACTCGCCGAACAGACCGGCCTGTCGGAGCTGATCGACGCCCATGTCGACCTCACCTCCACGCGGGTGGCCTCGGGCGCGGCGAACCCGGTCGGGAAACTGACCTCGATCATCGCCGGGATGTGTACGGGAGCGGACGTCATCGACGACATGGACTTGCTCCGGGCCGGCGGGATGCCTGCCCTGTTCGACCAGATCTACGCCCCCTCGACCCTGGGGATATTACTGCGCGAGTTCACCTTCGGGCACAGCCTCCAACTCGGGTCGGTGCTGCGCCGACACCTGATCGCCCTCGCCGCCCGCACCCCGCTGCTACCCGGCATCGCCGGGCGGGCGTTCCTCGACATCGACTCGCTGCTGCGCCCGGTGTACGGGCACCAGAAACAAGGAGCGTCGTACGGGCACGCGAAGATCGCCGGCCGCGCCCTGCTCCGCAAGGGACTGTCGCCGCTGGTCACGACCCTGTCCACCGCGCAGGCGGCGCCGGTGATCACCGAGATGCGGTTGCGGGCCGGCAAGAGCGGATCCGGCCGCGGCGCCGCCTCCCAGCTGCGTTCGGCGATCACCACCGCCCGCGCCTGCGGGGCGCACGGCAAGATCATGGTCCGCGGTGATTCGGCGTTCGGCAACAAGGCCGTTATCGGCGCCGCGGTCGCCGCGGGTATCGAGTTCTCCCTGGTGATGACCCATAATCCGCGCATCACCCGGGCGATCGCCAGCATCGACGACAGCGACTGGATGCCGGTGCACTATCCCGGTGCGGTGACCGACCCCGACACCGGGGAGTTGATCTCCGACGCCGAGGTCGCCGAGGTCGAGTACACCGCGTTCTCCGGCCGCCACCAGGTCACCGCCCGCCTGATCGTGCGCCGGGTCAAGGACGCGAACTACCCGGACGCGCTGTTCCCGGTGTGGCGCTCCACCCGTTCTTCACCAATTCCGACCTGCCGACCGTCGACGCCGACGTCGTGCACCGCAAACACGCGATCGTGGAGACAGTGTTCGCGGACCTGATCGACGGACCACTCGCGCACATCCCGTCGGAGCGGTTCGGCGCGAACAGCGCCTGGGTGCTCTGCGCCGCGATCACCCACAACCTGCTGCGCGCCGCCGGCACCCTCGCTGGCAACCGTCACGCCGTCGCCAGAGGCGCCACGCTGCGCCGGCACCTGGTCAACGTTCCCGCACGATTCGCCCGACCCGCACGCAAACCCGTGCTTCACCTTCCAGCTCACTGGCCACGACAAGTCGACTGGACAACCCTCTGGGACAACATCATCGACTACGAACCGCCACAAGCGGCCTGACCCGACACTCGGCCACACGGCCCCGACCCAGGAACACCGAACGTGGATGAGCTGACAACCCGGTCAGCAGATCAGCCACGCCCCGAACACCGTCGCCCATCGACATCACCAATTAGATCGACCCGAAAATCACCGAGATCACCGATCCACGGATTGAGGATTAGCCCCCATATGGGCCATAGTTGTCGACGCAGGACCGGAGCTGTTCGGTGACGTGCGGGGAGGAGGTCGTAGCCTGGCCATCGTGGCGACGACGACACCGGACCCCGGCCTGGATATCTCGACGTTGCGCGGGCTCCGGGCGCCGTCGGCCAAGAGCAGTGCCGTGGCCGTCGCGGACATCACCGCCCGGATCGAGGCGCATCTCGCCGCCCATGACGGGTACGTGGCGTTCTCCGGCTGCAAAGACTCCCTCGTCGTCCTCGACCTGGCCCGCCGCGTCGAACCCGATGTGCCGGTGGTGTTCTTCGACTCCGGCCTCGACTACCCCGAAACCTACGACTACCTCACCGAACTCGCGGACCGGTGGAAACTGGACCTGCACCGCATCACCGCCGACCCGCCACTACTGCAGGTCCTCGCCGACTCCGGACTGTGGGACCATGCCGCCCCCACCGACGTCGCGGCCGCGCGAGTGGATCTGCAGCAGGTGCTGATCATCGAACCCGCCCGCCGCGCCCACGCCTTGCTGGGCCCGGGTGAGCTGTGGGGTGTGCGTGCCGACGAATCCGCCGCCCGCCGGCACCTCTACACCCGCGACGGCCGCCGCGACGGGACCATCGCCCGCGCCGACGGCACCATCGCGTACGGGCCGATCTGGAACTGGACCACCGACGACGTCTGGGCGCACATCGCCCGGCATCGGCTCCCGGTGAATCCGGTCTACGACAAGCTCACTCAGCTCGGCGTTCCCGAACAGCAGCATCGTCTCTCACACCTGCTCGACGGCAATCATCTCGACCGGGGACGGTTGACGTGGCTGCGCCGCGGGTGGCCGGCGCTGTTCGAGGAACTCGCGCACGTCCTGCCCCGCCTGCGGCAACTAGCCTGACCCCGAGGCGTGCCCTACGGCCGGGGGTACGCGATACCGACATTGCGCGGACCTGCGGAGACGACACGTCCCCGCGGTCAACGACCGAGACTGACGGCGTCGTCGGACCCGAGGTCACATCCCCGCCCTGCTGAGGACGTCGTCGGGCGATTCCGGGTCGTCGAATCCCTCCCGCACCAGTCGGATAGCCGGGGCGACGACCGTGTCCTCGACATGGTCGATGTGAGCGCGCGCCCAGCCGGTGACCCCGCCGGGCCCGGTGGTTTCCGGACCGAAGAGCTGGTCGATGCCCGCAGTGCTGTAGCCCCAGTCCCGCAGTTCCGCACGGGTACACCACTCCTCACGTTTTTCGGGGCCTGGGGATGGACTTCCTCATTCGTTCCTGGTCGTTGATCCACGGACCGTACCTGCTTTCTCGTGTTTCGCGATGGGAGGTTAGAATCATCTACTGCGGTTGCACAGGATGAGCCGGAGGCGTTTATCCCTTCTCGGGGTCGGTGTCTCCGGTTTTCTGTTTCGCCAGCCGTTGCTCGGTCACTCGCCGCAGTTGCTCCCGTCGGGCCCGTTGCCGGGGTGTCTGTTCTACCGGCTCGCTCTCGTCGACGGGCCGGAACGTCGCTCGTCCCAGCTTGATGTCCGGGTGGACGACCAGTTCGGGGCGGCCCTTGTCGTCGGTGAACAGTCCCATCCCTAACCCCTTCTAGTCCTCGGTGACGTCTCGTAGTTGCACGATCATCCGCCGGCCGATGCTGCCGTCCGGGCGACGGTACCGACCCTCACCGGCCGAGACGACCTCGAACCGCATCCCCCGCGGCAGCAGATGCGCGGTGTCGTCGACCGTGTCCGACCGGCCCAGATACATGCCCCGGCCGGTCTCGATCTCGAACACCACATCCCGCTCCCCCAGCGTGCTGTCGAGTTCGTGGACGGCGTGGGTGGCCATCGTGTGCCGGTCGAAGTCCAGCCGCGAGCCCGGCTGCAGCGTCGAGGGCAGGTTGACCGCCTGCTGTGGGACGGTGTGCGGGAGCGAGACGGCGCAGTACACGATGTGACCGCGATCGCCCCACCGTTCCGCGGTCTGAATGGCTCGGTCCACCCGTTGTACCTGCGAGCGCATCGTCTCCTCCAGCTGCTGCGCGTCCCCGCGCGCCGTCGACAACGCCTCCCCCACGGTGGTCCAGTGCTCCGGGGTGTCGATCAGGGTCTGCACCGCGGTGTAGCCGACTTTCGGCAACGACGACTGCGCTCGGTGTTTGTTGACCGACCGCACCTTCCGCTGACGGGAACTCAGGCCCAGGCGAATCGAATCCGGAATCGGCAACGCCCGCCGCTTGCGCTCGGAAACCTCCGGGACCGTGGTACGGGGGAAGGCGCGCTCGAGGTCCTTTCGGGCGCGGGTGAACTCGGCGTCCTCGACCATCGCATCCAGCTCCCGCGCCGAATCACGCTCCACAGCCCGATCGTCATACGCGGCGGCCGGGCGGTAGCCGGCCGACTTCGACGCAGGCGTAACGCTGGTGCCGGCCTCCGGATCCAACCGGGTAGGCGGCGCATCCGGGCTCACCTTGTACGCCAAAAGCATTCCCTCCCCTTGCCGATCACACCCCCGATATGACGAAGCGTGGCAGGCATGATGTCCCAATTGACGGCCTGCCACGCTCAGACCCACCCCAAGGGGTGGGTCTACCGCGGGAGCAGCAATCCGGTGACCAAACCAGCAACTCGCTCCCACGCGTGCTGTCGGCGTTTCCACCGAACGCACACCAGCATAGCGAAACACACCGAGGTGAAGATCGTTCCTTACGGCGGCGGAGCTGGAGCAACTTGGGCGGTCACGGAAATCCTATGAAGGCCTCCCGTCTGTTTGTGCTCCATATTCGCGGTCAGAGGATCGAATTCGCTCGGCCACTGAGTTTCGTCGTCATATTTCGCATCCTTGAGAATCGCGCCGGTGAGGTTTGCTCCACTCAGATCAGCTTTGCATAGGTCCGCGCCCTGCAGATCGGCCCCGTCGAGCCGGGCGCCCGACAGATCCGCGTTGTACAGGTCCGCCCGGGCGAGATAGGCGTTGCGCAGGTCCACGTTGAACAGCAGCGAACCGAACAACTCGGCGCCGCGAAGATCGAGTTCTAGACCACGGTTAGACCACGCACCCTTCACTGGCGGTTTCACTTTGGGCTCGGGGGGAGTCGACTCGTTCGTGCCCAGGTGAAGACGGAACTGCGAGATGATTGCCTCGTTGACGATCTTCTCGGACTTGTGTGTCTCGGCGTCAGTCACGTGGTGGGTGTTCAAACGTAGGTACGCACACAGCGTGTCCACGATGGTCTCGCACTCCGCGCGGGTGTTCAGCACTGAACTGACCGATTTTTCCACTTCATCGCGTCGTTCGTGGTGGTGGAGCCAATCGTCTGCGAGTCCGACGAAGGCATACACGCCAGCGACTCGGATCGCGAAATGGGATTTGTCCGCGAGTTGTTCTGCCGCGCTGTCGAACCGGCTCCACAATTCTTTCTCGGCATCTTCGAGGCGATGTCTCCTGGCTATCACGTTCTGCGCAATGACCGTGCGAGCCGCTCCAGCCGAGGCGATAGAAGCCGCGACTACCGCGCCCAAAGGGGTCATCACACCACTGAACCGCTGCGCCACCCACTCCTTGAAGATTCCGGCAACGACCAGCACTGCCAGCGCTAGTGCCGCCACGAAGGCACTGCCGACAGAGATCCGGAACCACACTTTTAGTCCGGTCGCTGGGGGTCGCTTCGGTACGCCCGATCGTGTTCGCCAGAGCGACCATAGAGATAGCAGCACCGCGACGCCTGCGGCGAGGGCCAGCGCCCATTCGACTTTTGTCACCTCAGTAGTATTCCGGCACCGCACGGTGATTCGACGCGCCCCCGTCGAATCCAGTCCCTTTTGACATCGAAGTCCGGACCACCCAGATCGAGGAGCGTGCTGTTTCCGCAGTTCACGGCATTCTTTACCGCGCGTAGGCGCTAATGGCAGGGTGACTCCCGAACACGCCGCGGCACATCGCGGCAGACGAATCGACCGAGTCCCTGAAGTCGGCGCCGTTTACGATCGGAGATGGCGGGGGAATGCCATCACTTGAACAACGAGGGAGAACATGCATGTCTGCAGATGAGTCACCCAGGCGGAGAAGGCTGGCGCCGCCCATACAGTCGGGCGCTGCTGTCGGTGTACGACACCGTCGTGCTGCGGTGGAGCAACACCCTCGTCTGGCGGTGCCCCAGCGAACGCCTGCTAGCGCACTACAACTCCCATCTCGGTGGCCGGCACCTCGACATCGGCCCGGGAACCGGCTGGTACCTCCAGCACGCCACCTACCCCACCCTGAACCCGGTGGTGGCGCTGCTCGACCTCAACCCGAACACGTTGCAGATGACCACCGCACGTCTCGCCGACCGTGGCATCCCGGGTCAGGATCAGGACCAGGACGCCGGCGATGAACCCATGGGTGGGGACGGCGAACGTCTTGCCGGATTCGCGGACCCCGCGCAGGTTCATCGCGGTCAGCAGGATCACGAAGCCGACCGCGATCGCGACCCGGTGCGGGTTGAGTGAGGGCAGCGCGGAGATGAGGTTGTCCACTCCGGCGGCCACCGACACCGCGACGGTCATCACGTAGTCGATGAGCAGGGCAGCGACAACCGTCAGCCCGACGGACGGGCCCAGGTTGCGGTTCGCGACCTCGTAGAATCCGCCGCCGCTGGGGTAGGCGAACACCACCTGCCAGTTAGAACAGCACCACCACCGCCAACAGCACGACCACCGCCGCACCCAGGTACGGGGTGAGATACAGGTACGCCAGCCCACCGAGCGAGAGGACCAGCAGGATTTCCTGGGTGGCGTAGGCCACCGACGAGAGGGGGTCGGAGGCGAAGATCGGCAGCGCCAGCCGCTTGGACAGCAACTGGTCACCGAGATGCTCACTGCGCAGCGCACGCCCCAGAATCAGGCGTCGCACCGCATGGACGGCTTTGGACACCGCCGAAGCGTACGGCCTGACAACGCCGAAATCCGCCGCCGAGGCGTGAGGATTCCGCTAAGAAACCAGCCAGGTGCGGCAGCCCTCTGCGACGACCGAACTCGGTGCCAGAGATTCCCCCGGACCGATCAAGCCTCACAGGCCACACCGAACATCATGCGACGAACCTCCACATCGGGTATGCATTTGTGCAGGGCGTCGTTCCACCCCATCCAGGGACGGTTCACGACAGCCGCCCGGCCAGATGATCTCGTTACCCGAAGGGCAGGTGAATGACCACCCAGAAGCGGGCGGAAATCACTCGTCGCGCACTGCTGGATGCCGCGGCTGAGGTGTTCACCCGCCGCGGCTACGCAGAGACGAAGCTCAGCGAGGTCCTCACCCATGCCCGGGTCACCAAGGGTGCCCTGTACTTTCACTACGCCTCCAAGGAAGAACTCGCCCGCGCCGTCATCGAAGAGGGCACAAGGCGGTTCACCACCGTGTGCACCCCGTACCTCGCCGCCCCCACACCGGCATTCGAAGCCATGATCGGCATCTCCTTCGTCACCGTCGACGCCGCCCTCCACGACCCGGTGATGGGCGCAACATTCCGCCTCATCACCGAAATGGGCGACTACCGCAGTCCGGAGACGGACACCTTCGTTACCTGGACAACCACCTACCAACTCCTCGCCCGCCGAGCAATCGACGAGGGCGACCTGCGCGAAGACACCGATCCCGACGCAGTCGGTCAGCTCCTGGTCGAACTCTTCGCCGGCGCACGCCTGCTGGCGACGGCCACCGACACCCCCGCCACCCTGCCGACGCGGACCGCGATGGCGTGGGATCTGCTGCTCCCGGTGCTGGTGACCACCCCGAAGGTCGACTACTTCCGACAATTCGTCACCCGCAGGCTGCCCACGGTGCGGCTGCCGTGAACGGTGCTGCGGAGGGTGCTGTGTCAGGAAGCTCCGTCTGGAGCGCGGCCGGACCGCCACGGACGCAGCCACGGCAACCGCCGACCGGACTTCGTGCTGGGGTCCGCGCCAACCGACGCGTGACTAGGCTCAGCGGCCGCGTTCGCGCCGAACCTGACTTCCTCCCCACCGCGGTCACCCGGATGCGCCTGTGGCACAACACCGTCTAACGAACCCCGCTCGCCCTCGAAGGGCATGTCTGGTCGACCTCGCCCCGCTCCGGGCCATCCTGAAGCGTTCGGGCATATCACCGTCGGTCCCGCACTGCCGCCCACGATCACCACACTCCCAGCCGACGACCGCGGCGATCGACACCGTCCGCGCTGCGGCCAGGAAAACAGCCTGACCCATAGCCAGGAAAGCAGCTCCAACCAGGGCATATGGATATGTAAAGCGTGTTGCCCGATAGTCACGATGTTGTTTCGGGGTGCTGTCTACGGCGCAGTTGTCGGGGTGAGCGAAGTGTAAGCGCACCGACACCACACGCCATCGAGCGGACACATTCCGCCCCTATGGTTCTGCAAATCTTCAACCTCAGGAGCTACGCCGTGACAACACTATCTCAGCGACCTTCGAACTCATCCCAATCCCCCGTATCGGTCCGGCATCGGATCGACAACTGGGACCCCGAGGACGTGGCCGCGTGGGAGGCCGGCGGAAAGAACATCGCCCGCCGCAACCTCGCCGGCTCCATCCTCGCCGAGCACATCGGATTCTCGGTGTGGTCGGTGTGGTCGGTGATGGTGCTGTTCATGCCCGCCGCGGTCTACCACATCGACGCCGCCGGAAAATTCTTCCTCGTCGCCGTACCCACCCTGGTCGGCGCCGTCCTCCGCCTGCCCTACACCTTCGCCACCGCCACCTTCGGTGGCCGCAACTGGACCATCATCAGCGCACTGGCCCTGGCGGTGCCGATGACCCTGACCCTGTACTTCATCTCGCGGCCCGAGACGTCCTACACCACGTTCATGATCGTCGCCGCGTTCGCCGGACTCGGCGGCGGGAACTTCGCCTCCTCGATGACCAACATCAACGCGTTCTACCCGCAACGACTCAAAGGCTGGGCCCTGGGGCTGAACGCGGGCGGCGGGAACATCGGTGTCCCGGCCATCCAGTTGATCGGCCTGCTCGTGATCGCCAGCTGGGGCAACCGCAGCCCACAGATCGTCTGCGCGGTGTACCTGGTGCTCATCGGCATCGCCGCCCTGGTCGCGGCCCTGCACATGGACAACCTCACCGACCAGAAGACCGGCGCACGATCGTTGCTCGAGGTGCTCGCCTTCCGCGACTCCTGGATCGTCTCGTTCCTCTACATCGGAACCTTCGGATCCTTCATCGGATTCAGCTTCGCCTTCGGCCAGATCCTGCAACTCACCTTCCTCGCGGGACTGACCAACGGCGCCCCGGCGACCCCCGCCATGCAGGCCACCGCCGCCCTGCACGCCGCCCAGATCGCCTTCATCGGACCGCTCCTCGGATCCCTGTCCCGCCCACTCGGCGGACGCCTCGCCGACAAGATCGGAGGCGGCAAGATCACCCTCTACAGCTTCGTCGCGATGATGGCCGCCGCCGGTATCCTCGTCGTCGCCGGCACCGTCGACGACACCACCCCCGGGTCCGCGAACACCGCCATCATGACCGCCTACGTGACCGGATTCATCCTGCTGTTCGTCATCTCCGGCATCGGCAACGGGTCCGTCTACAAAATGATCCCGGCCATCTTCGCGGCCAAAGCCGCGGCACTGCACCCCCACGATCCCCACTCCGCCGCCGCATGGTCACGCACCATGTCCGGGGCACTGATCGGCATCGCCGGCGCCGTCGGCGCACTCGGCGGAGTCGCCATCAACCTTGTCCTGCGCGCCTCCTACCTCGGGGTACACAAGTCCGCCACCACCGCATTCTGGGTGTTCGCCGCCTTCTACATCCTCTGCGCGGTCATCACCTGGACGGTGTATCTGCGGCGACCGACCGTATCGACACCCTCACCGGCCGGCACCCTCACCCCTGCCGCCTGAACAACACCCCACGGAAACGCACGGGAACAAGCGGAAACGTACGGGAACGTACGGGAACGCCGATCCCACCTGCGGAACCCCACTCAGCAGAACACATCCCCGCCTCGACTGCTGCACACCCAGCGTGCGGATCAACACCCCGCGAGGAGTGATTCCGCGCCCTCGGCGCGGAATCGACCGACACAGCCGCCGTCCGCTGGACTACGTCCAGCACAGCAGGGCCCGTTCGGCCCCTGAAACACATGAGTAAGGAAATCTACGAGCATGAGAATGTCCACACTGATGGCCGTCGCTGCCATGACCATCGCGTCGATGGGAATCGTCGCCGGCACCGCCCACGCGGAACCCACCCCCACCCCCGTCCCGGTCGCCGCGGTGGGGTGGAACCTCGCCCGCAACGGTGACCAGGTCATCGTCAACACCACGGCCGGGTCACTGAGCAACGAGAACAACCACCTGATCGTCCGCGACGCCTCGGGTGCCACCGTCGAGTCGGTGCCACTGTCGATCGCTATCGACGGGTTCGCGCACCCGGTCGCCGCACAGATCGACGGCCGCACCGCGACCCTGACCACCGACACCAGCCCGGCCGCCGCCACCCCCGTCACCCTGCCGTTGCGGCAGGTCGACCTGCCCGCCGCAACCGCCGGCGTCAAGGACAACATCACCCTCACCGCGGCCGTCGGCGGCTTCCTCGGCGCCGCAACCGGTCTCGTCGGCGGCTGCCTCCTCGGCGCCGTGGCCGGGGCCGTGATCTCCGCACCGGCAGCACTGCTGTTCGGCGCCGGCCCGGTGGCCGGATGCATCGGCGGCGCCCTACTCGTCGGAGCGGGCGCCTCCCTCGCCGGCACCGCGATCGGTGGTCTCGGCGCCATGGCAGCCAACGCCGACCCGTTCATCACCTTGCTGAACGCACCCCCGGCCCCGAAGAAATAACACCGCCCGCAGCGTCAGCACTGAACAATGTCCCCGCGAGTGCGGCCCGCGCTGGCGGGCCGCACCGCGAACCCTCCCATCACAGTCCACGCAGCATGACAAGTGGACAAACACCACTCGGGCAGGCGTCGCACACCGCGCGAGGCCGGCACACCCCTGGAAGGGGGGCAAGGTGCCGAAGTCCCGTCACTGGCTCCCAATCGGGCCGGACGGAGAAGGACGAGGACGCCGGGCTCGAGAAACTGTGCAGGGGACCGTATCTACTCGGCGTCCAGGTCCCTCCGCAACACGTCGAGTTCCTCCCTCGTCCGAGCCCGGTCCTGCTGTGTCATGGACCTGTAGGGCGTCATCGGGATCAACTCGGCTTGCTGCGGCGAGAGCGAGTAGCGCTCACGCAGGCGGGCCGCGGCGTCGTCCCGGTCCCGTGACCGAGAGATCGATGCCAGGATCTCGAATGCGTTCTCCTGCGCCAGATTCGCTGCGACCAGAAGTTCATACCGTTCGCGCCGTGTCGGCCCGCCAGGGTCCGGACGTTCCATCATCCTTACCTCCCTCCCGGACATCCGACCACACGGAACACCCAGCCCGGTCGCTTTCCGAGCGAGTCAGGGGCCCAGGCGGTGCACTGCCGGGCCGTCCTCGAGGCCATTCCCACAGAATCAGCCATTCCTACTGCTCATGCGGATCGCGCTCGTACCGGCCACCGTGACAGGGCCAACCGGTCGAGATGCACCATCGGACAAGTCCCGCTAACATCGGACATCGCCCTGCTCAACGGGGTGATTGTCGTGACGGTGCGATGCCGGGGAAGTTCGGGATCGAAAGAAGAACGCGCATATGACGGAAGCCACCGACGATACGAAGTCCACCAACAGTGGCGGGAATCGCCACCCCGAGTGCAAGTTATGGGATCTGATCCTGGGTTCGGCCTCCGTGATGGCCGCCGCAGTGATCATCGCCGCCACCCTGACCACCGGTGGATACCTGTGAACTGACGCGCCAATGCCAAGCCCCCGCCCCGCCGACCAATATCGAGTCGCACTGTGTATCGGTCGACGAGTCCAGGTCGCCCGAGAATGCGTTCGATGATCGAGGCGACCAGGTGGTGTTGGGTCTGAATCGGGTGCCGCCGACCAAAGGGCCAATACGACTCCGACTGCCCCGCAGCGTCATTCCCCGGCTCTTTGCTCGGCGCCACCGCCTCCGTCCAGACGGTCCCACGCCGCCCAACCCCACGGGTCGCGGACGCGGCGCTTCCACACGCGGCTGATGTGTCCGGCGCTCGACGGACGACATCGCCGTACCAAGCGCAGGTTCGGCTCGTCAGGTCGGTGGGTCGAGGACCCGGACCGACCGCGGAAGCGGCTGTACCGCAATACCGCAACGCCTCGCCGCCGCCACGAAAGACTCCGGACGCGGGTCCACCGGCCAGGACACCTCACCGGCCGGACCGAATACCGCGGCCGCATTCGCCGCCGGGCCCGTGGTGAACCGCGTCTGATACCGGATGCCGTCGAACTCGACATCGAACGCCGCCGCCCACGACCGGGGAACGTCGTACGGTGTCATCGAACACAACTCCCGGGTGAGCCCGAACGCGGCAGCCGCGTCAGCGCACGTGTCGGCGAGGTCATGGGTGCCCGGAACCCGGAGAGTCGACAGTGCCCGCTCGGCCGCGAAGTCGTGGGCGATCACCCCGAGCGATGCCAACGCCTCCCCCACCGTCTCCCGGATCGCCGTCGCCTCATCGAATGCGACGTAACACGTACCCCGCGGCGCGGACAGATCGAATCGTCCGCCACCCGAAGAGGAGAACCACCACGGCCCATTCGAGACCCGGTGACCACGCTTGACCTGCCGCCTCCCAGTCAACCGCCAACCAGGAAACCCCGTGAGCGTGCGTGCTCCGGGCGCCCGAAGAGCAACGTCCTCACGGGTCACACCGCCCACCGCTGCACGTCCGCGCGGGCCGCCGCCAGGACCGGGTCGACCCAGCCGCCCTCGGCCAACCAACCCGCCGCGGTCTTACCGCCGAACGCATCCTGCGGTGCCCGCAGCCACAGCGCACACGTCCACGGGTCCGCCCCCGCACGCAGGACACGCCACACCTGCACCAGCGCCGGGTCCACCGTGCCGCTGCTGGTGAACTGCCACACCGGATAGACCCACTGCCCCTCTTCGAGTTGGCAGGCGATCACCGCGTTGGTAGCGACCCTCTTGCTCACCGCCTGCCGACTGACATTCCACCACCGAGTCAGCCCGGCCGTATCGTAAAACGGGCCCACCACCTGGTCATAGACATGATGGGTGGGAAGCGCGGCCGACATCGCATCAGCGATCGCCTGCACGTCCGCGAACGCGTCGGTGGGCACACCGGCCGCAGCCGCCGCGGCGAATGTGCGGTGCACGCGCTGCGAGAGCTCCTCCATCAACTGCTTCTCCTGCTCCACCAGCGACGTCATCACCACTACCCACCCTTTCGCGTCAACCTTGTCAACCACAATAGTGGCCCATTGGGTCAACCGCGTCAACCAGTGAGGGCGGCCCGAACGCACACCCCGATCGACGGGCCACTGAGGACATCGATCTCATCGCCGCAGGTGAACGCCTCAGCATGTTGGCCGCCGACCATCGACAGAGCGCTCCCCGAGATCCCGGCAACGCCGCCGCAGTAGCTGTTCGCAGCGTCGGGGCGATTCGCCATCCGCGCCCTCACCGAGTAGGCATTCCGGGCGCCGCTACACCGGCGTCCACCCCTCACGCCCTCGTCGTCCGACTAAGAGTCCGCGCTCTGTCGTGCGACGCATCGCCGGGCAGAGGGTGTCGATCCAGGCGCTGAGCACTTCCCCGTCAGGAGTCAGCCAACAGCCCGCTCAACGCAGCGAACACTGTTCGCAAGTTGTTGTCGAGTCGGTTGAGAATATCTTCGCGATCATCGTCCGTGTTGAGCCAGTTTCGCAGTTCGGAGAGGAACATGCCCCGGGCCGCGCCGGCGATCGCCATCGGGATCGCATCCTGCGGAGAAATACCCGTGCGAGTAGCCACGAAGGTCGCGATCGTGGAGGCCCATCGTTCCCAGTGATCGTAGGCGTCGGCACGGAGTTCGGTGCTGCCGTCGAGCAGTCTGAAACGCTCCACCCACACGTCGCTGTTGTATATCGCCGAGCGAGTGGAGAAGACGATGCTTTCCCGAACCGCATCGAGAATATTTGAATGCTCCAGGTGTTCAGTGAGATTCTCAGCCAGCCATGAAATCGTGTCGTCGAACGCAGACCACACCACGCCCGGTTTCGACTTGAAGTAGCGAAAGAACGTCGTCCGCCCGATTCCCGCCGCTCGTGCGATGTCATCGACACTGACCTGCTCATAGCCATCGCGCAGCATCAGGGTGAGAGCGGCGCGCTCGACCGCATCCCGAGTCGCCGCGAACGGTCTTCCTGGGCTCCGGCGGGGCGGCGTCTGCATCCCCACACTGTAGCCACCGTGCGCAGGATGTTCCGCCAGACCATTGCATTGTGGTACTCAGTTCCACTACCGTGAGCGAACCAACAACAACGCCCTCCGAGAAAGCCGCCGCCGGCGCGCCCGGAGTGGCGACAAGCTTCCGCATCAAGGAGTACGACGATCATGGGAAAACTGGACGGCAAGGTTGCCATCATCACCGGGGCAGCACAGGGCATGGGCGCTGCGCACGCGCGAAAGTTCATCGAGGAGGGCGCGAAGGTCGCACTAACCGATGTCAGCGAAGCTGAAGGCAAGGAACTTGCCGATGAGCTCGGCGCCAACGCACTGTTCCTCAAGCACGACGTCGCATCGCTCAGCGACTGGGCCCACGTCGTCAGCCGGACCGAGAAGGCATTCGGGCCCGTCACCGTGCTGGTCAACAACGCGGGCATTCTCGGGCCGATCAAGGATGTCGTCGAGATCAGCGAGGACGAATACCTCAAAGTGATTGCTGTCAATCAGCATTCGCAATTCTACGGCATGAAGACTGTCATCCCGTCGATGAAGAAGGCGGGAGGCGGCACCATCGTCAACATCTCGTCGACCGCAGGGATGGTGTCCATCATCGGAGCGCCGAACCTTGCCTACGTGGGCAGCAAGTTCGCATCCCGCGGTATGACGAAGCAGGTAGCCGTGCAATTCGGCCCCGACAATATCCGGGTCAACTCCGTCCACCCGGGTTACATCAAGACTCCGATGATGGAGGCTGCCACCGACGAGACGGGCGGCGGCATCGCCGACTCGGTCCCGATCCGCCGCATGGCCGAACCCGACGAGGTATCGAAACTGGTTCTGTTCCTCGCCTGCGACGACTCGTCATACATCTCCGGCATGGAGCACGTCATCGACGGCGGCCTGACCGCCTCCTGACCGCCAACTCTCAGCCCCTTACGGCGACACCACGCCCGTCACCGCCCACAAGAACGATGCCGGAACGAAGCCCATTGTCGGCATCTGAGCAGTTCAGGTCATCACACCGAAACCAAGGAGACAATGCCCCATGCTCGACAAACTCTATGCAGCAATGCTCACGCTGACCGGAATCGGCTTCGGAGGTTACGTGCTGCTCGAAGAAGCCACAAACGCTGTTGCGGGAGAACGACCGGATGGCGAAGGCCGCGCACGAACCGGACACAAGCCTTAACTCAACCGACGCGACCACTCGAAGGTGCACCAACAGGCACCACAAGCTCGGTGGCAACCCAACCGCAGCCCCATCGCCCGCTCCGCAGCCCCTACGGCGTCGCCCGCGGACCTGGTCGCGGTCGTCGACCCCCGGATCCTGTGCGAGTAGGCGCGCGATCCGGGGGCGATCCACGCCGAAGTCTTTTGATGGAGAATGCAACACCCCCAGTGGGCTAGAAACAGGATGACAATGATGTTTCCCAGCACCTTCAATTCAGAGCTACGTCTCGCGCCGTTTCTGCCGCGCACAGTGGTCAGCCCGCGAACCGTCGGCCTGATCCGACGGTTGCTGAAAGTCATCGGACGCACACCCCCTCGGGGCGGGGAAACCGTAAACGTCAACGCAGACGTCTCGGTTCGCGTGTTCCGGCCGAAGTCGACCCACCAACCAGCACCCGCCCTGCTGTGGATCCATGGCGGCGGATACCTCATCGGTAATGCCGCAATGGGAGACAGATTGTGCCGCCACGTCGCCACCCACCTGGGCGTTATGGCGGTGTCAGTGGAGTACCGGCTCGCACCCGACTACCCATTCCCAACACCTCTAGAGGACTGCTACAAGGCCCTACGCTGGTTGGCCGAACAGTCGGAGATCGACCCGTCGCGGATCGCAATCGGTGGCGAAAGCGCCGGCGGCGGCCTCGCCGCTTCACTGGCACTACTCGCGAAGGAGCGCGGCGCGATTCGCCCTGTCTTGCAAGTATTGTCCTATCCGATGCTCGATGACCGAACCACGGCGCGCCAAGATCTCGACGAGAGCCGACTGCGGATGTGGAACCAGAACAGCAACCGGCTCGGGTGGCGCTCCTACCTCGGTGCGGTCGCTGACGTCGATGTTTCACCATTGGCCTCGCCAGCCCGCTACAAAGACCTCTCCGGCCTCCCCCCGGCATGGATCGGTGTCGGCACCAACGACCTCTTCTACGACGAGAACATCGCCTACACCACCCGCCTGCGGGATGCCGGGGTAACGTGCACACTCCACCAGGTCCCCGGCGCCTACCACGGCTTCGATCTGGTCGAGAGGAAGACCCCGATTGCGCGAGCCTTCCTCCAGTCACAGATGACCGCACTGGATGCCGCTCTCACCAACGAGGGGCCGACATCCACCTGACTCCGCTGAAACGTCTTGCTCAATGGCTCACTCCGGCCGGCACTCTCCCGACGAAATCGGAATTGCCGCCCCTACGTCTGGGGCTTGGGCCAGGCGGCGCTCTGCACCTTAGCCTGAATCCGTGGACGGCCTTGATGGCGGACCGGCGTGTGAGATGAGGAA
>NZ_JARJBD010000146.1:0-17418 GCF_029269925.1 Rhodococcus sp. T2V | reverse complement strand
GGTCGCCGGTGCGGTACATGCGTTGGCCGGGTGGGCCGTAGGGGTTGGCGACGAAGTGTTCGGCGGTGTGTGTGGGTTGGTTCTGGTATCCGCGGGCGAGTTGGATCCCGGCCAGGTGTAGTTCTGCGGTTACGCCGCTGGGGACGGGCCGGAGTCGGTTGTCGAGGACGTAGGCGTGGGTGCCGCGGATCGGGCCGCCGATGGTGATGGGGTCACCGGGTGTCAGTGGTCCGCTGCAGTTGCTCATCACGGTTGTTTCGGTGGGGCCGTAGCCGTTGAAGAAGCGGCGGGGGGTGTGGGTGGTGGGGGTGTCGGTGTTTGTGGCCCAGTGGGCGAGCAGGTCGGGGGTGCAGGCCTCGCCGGCGGAGAGGACGGTGTGCAGGGTGTGGAGGTGGGTGGGGTCGATCGTGGCCAGTGCGGCCGGTGTGATCACGGCGTGGGTGACGTGGTTGTGGTGGAGGAGTTGGGTGAGTTCGTCGCCGCCGAAGACGGTGGGTGGGGCGATGACCATGGTGGCGCTGGATCCGGTGGCGAGGAGTAGTTCGAAGACCGAGGCGTCGAAGCTTGGTGATGCCACGGCCAGGGTGCGGGAGGTGGGGGTGGTGGTGAATCGTTCGTGTTGTTCGGCGGCGAGGTTGGCCAGCCCTTGGTGGGTGACGACGACGCCTTTGGGGGTGCCGGTGGAGCCGGAGGTGTAGAGCAGGTAGGCGGTGTTGGTGGTGTGCAGGGGTCGGAGTCGGTCGTGGTCGGTGATCGGGCCTGAATCCATGGTGTTGCATCGGGTTTCGAAGTCGGGGGTGTCGATGACGAGCCAGGGCAGTGGTCCGGGCAGGGTTGTGGCGTGTGCGGTGGTGGTCAATCCGAGTGCGGCTCGGGAGTTCGAGAGCATGTGGGTGATGCGGTCTTTCGGGTAGTTCGGGTCGATGGGGAGGAATGCGGCGCCGGTTTTGGTGGTGGCCCAGACTGCGAGGACCGCGTCGGGGGTGCGGGGCAGTGCGATGGCGACGGTGTCTTCGGTGCCGAGGCCTTCGGCGATGAGGATTCGTGCCAGCTGGGAGGATGCGGTGTCGAGTTGGTGGTAGGTCAGGTGCTGGTCTCGGTAGATCACCGCGGGTGCGGTGGGGTCGTGTGCGGCGGCGGTGGCGAGCAGTTGGGGCAGTGTCGTGGCGGGGTGTTCGGGGCCGCCGGTGCGGTCGAGCAGGTTCCGTCGTTCGTCGGCGTCGAGGATGTCGAGGTCACCGACCCGACTCCCCGCATCGGCAGAAAGGAAGCGTTCGAGAAAGGACAACAAGCGGTGGTGATGACAATCGAGAACGTCGTCGTCGTACAGACTCGGGTTGGCCTGGAAGTCGATGCGTGTGGTGGTGCCCCCCATGCTCGGGTAGATGTTGACGAAGAGATCGTCGACGAGCCCGGAGGTCAACACGTGCAGTCGGCCCGAGTGGGGGCCCAGCCGGATCTCACGACCGGCCGGCATGATGTTGAGAGTCGGACCAAACGAGCGAATTCGGCTGATGTCCCTGCCGAGATCGCGGCAGATGTCCTCACGCCGGTACCGCTGCCGTCGCAGCGCCCCGGTCAACTCGAGCTGGGCGGACTTGATCAGTGCCCCGATCGTCACGTCCGCGCCCACCTCGAGTTGCAGCGGTACGACATTGGCCACCATCCCACCTGAGCGTCGCAGCGATGCGGTCGTTCGGGCCGAAACCGGCAGACTGAGTACGATGTCCGATCTTCCTGTCATCCGGCACAGGAAGCCCGCAAGAGCAGCGACCAAGACCGGCGCCGCACTCGAGTTGTGCTCCGCGACGACCGACTCGAGCATGGAGGCCACGTCGTGTGACAAGGCCGCGCCGGCCACTCGCGGATGCGCCTCGACGGGCGCCGACCGCCCGGCCAGGCTCGCAGGCTCCGGAAGTCCCATGGTCCGTTCCGCCCAGTATCGCCGATCCGCTTCGAAGCGATCCGAGTTCCGGTAGGCAGCATCGAGTTCAACGATCTGCGCGAGGTCCAGCACCCGAAGCGGCGGGGCGTCGACACCGGCAACTGCGGCCGAATACAACTCGGCAATACGCTGCACCATGTTCATGGCGCCGTAGCCGTCGAGCGCGATGTGGTGAATGCGTGAGTACCAGTAGAAGTGCCGGTCACCGATCCGGAGAACGGCCGACACCGCGAGCAGATCCTGGAGGAGGTCTATCGGGGTGCTGAACTCCCGGCGCATCCACTGCTGCGCGGCGGCCGCCGGGTCGTGCTCCCCGCGAAGGTCGATTTGCCGGAGCACGCTGTCGGAAGAATCGTCGACCAGTTGATACAGCTCACCGTCGTGGTCGACCAGGCGTACCAACCCCGAACCGAACTCCGTGGCGGCCACGTGGCTGGTCGCTTCGAGCAATTCGATATCCAACTCGCCGACGACCTCGACGTACTGCGCGATCGTGATCGGGAGCTTGCCCGCCAGTTGCTGGGCGAACCAGATTCCCTTCTGCGCGGCAGACAACCGGCACGCCTTCGACGAAAGGCCGGCCCCCGAGCGCTTTTCAACTCCTGGAATCCGTGGCGGGACGGCATCCACGACCGTTCTCCGATCTGCTCTTTGCGTCAGGAGGCGTGCAAGGGCTGGGCGCGGGTCCGACCTTGCGCCGGGGCTGCATCGAGGTCCGCGCGCACGTGGTGTAGACCGCTTCACCGGCATGGTCGAAATGTGTTGCCACATTTGCAAATAGCTTGTTCTCGTCGAGTAGTGCGACCACTGCCGTGTAATGGTCGGGACGGTGCTCGACGACGAAGCTGCCGCCTGCGTGCAGGAGCCGTGCCGCCGCAACAATAGTGTGCCGGGCGAGCCTCGACACATCTGTACCACTGGCCGAGGCCCCTTGGTGGTAGTCGCTGCGCTGTAGGGGAAATTCGTCGTCCTCGGGAATGCACGGTGGACGGGCGAGGACCAGATCGGCCGTTCCGTCCAGGTCGGTGACGACGGTATCGTGAAGCGCGATCGGGCTCTCGCCGAGGCAAATCTGACGTTCGATGTTGCGCCGCGCCACGTTCAGAGCTACCGGATCCACATCCACGGCATGTACACCGGCATCGGCTCGGGCATGCGCGATCGCCAAGGCGATTGCTCCGGAACCGGTGCACAGGTCCACGACCACTGGAGCCGTGACATGTGAAATATCGGCGAGGGCCTCGGCAAGCACAAGTTCGGCATGTGCACCGGGCGCCGGCACACCGGGGCAGACCCACACCTCTACACCGCCCACTTCGGCCCGCGAGAGTCGCCCGGCTCGATCGATGATGCCACTCGAGGCCTGCGGATCAAGGTGGTGGGCGAGGGCGCGCGATCTACCGGCGCTGATCGTGAGAGCCCTGCGCATGGCGGCCGCCTTGACCAGGGTCTCGACGAACTCTTCGTCGGGATCGGACAACGCGACAATGGCGCCCCCGATCCCGAAGCTCACTGTCCCGTGACGGGACACCATGGTTCGGATGACGATGCTGAGGTCGGCGGTGCCGTTGATCGACAGCCAGCCGAGGGCGCCCGAGTACACCCCTCGCGGCCCCTCCTCCAGCCGATCGATGATTTCCATGGTGCGTAGCTTCGGTGCTCCGGTCATCGAGCCACCCGGGAAGCAGGCACGCACACACCCGACCGCAGTCGCGTCACTGCGCAGCGTCCCCCGCACCGTCGACACGAGCTGATGGACCGGTGCGTAGGTTTCGACGTCGAACAATCGCGGTACGTGCACCGAACCGGGGGTACAGACCCGTGAAAGATCGTTGCGCACGAGGTCGACGATCATGAGGTTCTCGGCCCGATCCTTTTCGCTCGTCAGAAGGTCCCGGCGGAGCGCGTCGTCCGTCGCAGCGGTTGCACCCCGCGGCCGGGTGCCCTTGATCGGTTTGGACTCCACGACCCGGTCGGCGCCCACGCGCAGAAACCTCTCAGGGGAGGCGCTGAGTATGTCCGCCGCCTCGAACCTCAGGAGTGCTGCGTACGGCACCGGCGTGATGGATCGGAGGTAGGCAAAGGTTTCGACGGGGTCGATGTCGACCTCGATCCGGGCGTGGTTCGTCAAGCACACTTCGTACGTTTCCCCGACCCGAATGTTCTCCAAACAGGTACGGATCTTGTTGAGGTAGGTTTCACGGTTGTGGCGCAGCGTCATGCGCGGGTCTGCCGCCGACCTGATGAGCGGCCGGGCGGGAAGCGCATCGTCGGTCGTGACGGGCATCCGGTTGATTACCCGTGCCGTACGGCGCATCCAGTCGCGGGATCCGGGGTCGTGTGGCCGCTCGCTGAGCGCCAGTAGGTAGCAGCTGCCGTCGACATGGTCGATCACGACCGCGCGGTCGGCGAAGACCAGGGCAGCGTCCGGTGTGTCCGCGGAGTGTTGCGCACTGCCGTCGGCTTCGGCCTTCAACTCGTAGCCCAGGTACCCCACGTAGCCCAGATTGAACGAGAACGGCAGATCCGGAGATGGCGGCACCGCGCGGATCCGCAACTGTTCGTCGAGATAGTCGAAGAATCGCACGCGGCGTTTGTCGGCCGGAACGCCGGAACGGTGCACTAGGACGGTGCCGTCCGCAACGTCATACGTAACGTACTCGGCGCGTGGACCAGATGCGTCACCCATGATGGTGAAGCGTGCGTCCGATTCCACTGCGGAGCTGCCATCGAGCCAAAAACTGTTGGGGCCGTCCGCGAACAGGCGCTCATACACCGTCTGTGGGTCGACGCGCCGATCTATCCGTCGTGTTTCCACCCTGTACGGAGACAAGGTCCGCGGCCGATGTCGTGGCTTCGGGACGGATCCCTTCCGGCGGGTCGGGGTGAGGTCGCGGAAGTTGGCGAGGAGTTCATGTCCATGATCCGTGCAGACCGATTCCGGATGAAATTGCAACCCCCACAGGGGGCGCAGACGGTGCCGTACCCCCATGAGAACCCCGTCGGATGTCCACGCAGTCGCCTCCAGCTCAGCCGGGAGATCTTCGACGGCAAGAGAGTGGTACCGAACGACCGACAGAGGCGAGGGGAGACCCGCGAACAATTCACTCTGGTCGTGAAATATCTCCGAGTTTCGACCGTGCCGCGGCTCTGGAGCCAAGACGACATGCGCACCGAACAGTTGGCATAGACCCTGATGGCCGAGGCACACTCCCAGGGTGGGAAGCCCACCGTGCAGAATGGCCCGCGAGCTGATGCCGAAGTCGCGTTCGATTGATGGACGACCGGGCCCCGGAGAGATCACGATGTTGTCGAACTCGGCCAGATCGATCACACACCAGTCCACGTCGTTGCGCACCACCGTCGGCGGGCACCCGTTGACGTCGCTGAGAAAGCTGTACAGGTTGTATGTGAAGGAATCGTAATTATCGATCAACAACGTCTTGGTAAACATCGTTCGCCCGGCTCTCGGCGCGTGAGGGATGCGACACTGCGTTGTCTCTCGCCGGTGCAACGACTTGATGAGGTCCCTCGAACTTGTTGCAGGAGCATTCGTCTGAGGGTGCACCCTGTGGCGCCCTCCTCCAGCACAGGGAGCTCGTGTGATTCACCGGCTGAAGCGAAATGGCCGACGTTGCGGGATGAGGCGCCATACCGTGAAGGCCGCCCGTGCCCGCGATAATGCGGATGATTGCCACCAAGACCCCTCGATGCGTCCGCCCCGCCACGATGCTCCGACGAACCTGAGGTAAACCAGCTACTGAGTGCCGGCGATGCCCGCTCGTGCATTCTTGCTGACGAGCCGGCCGGGGAGAAACCGGGTCCTTGTATCGTCCTTGTTTCGCCGATCCGGTGGGGCTGGTGGACATGATCGATCCTTAGGAGGGCTATTTAGCATGTCTATCAACGCAATACGCCCAGACCCCGGTACGCCGCGCGATGCGTGCACTCCACCTTAAGTCACTAAAGTCCGTAGAAACAAGGTCGCCCAGTCGGCAGTGGTCCACAGAGCACGTGGTCGGTTTTATACACACGTACATCACATCCCGGAATCTCTTTAATTCGCGGAATAGCCGTCGACTGCAGCTGCTTCTGTGCCTCCCGTACCGATCTTCCGGGCTGTTTGGGGAGTGGTGTCCAGCCGACGAAACCGAATCGGCGTGAACCGGTTCAGAGGGCGTTCTCGCCATAGGTCCGTTTTGTGTCGTCGGTGTCGAGAATGTGGACATTGCCTCGTTTGAGGCAACCGGGTTCGTCGAGACGACCGCGCCAACCAGGGCAGCGAAATGGTGTTCGCCATGACTTGATCGCCCTCGAGTTCGTCGAGGAGGCGCAACGGCAACACCCGGAGGCCGGCAGCCCCGAGCTGTTTCCGTTCTGGAACCGGGCCCGGGCAAACCCTGTGACCCGCGCGGTCGACTAGGGATTGTCGGCGCCCATGTTCCGCCGCATCACTTGCGGCGGGTGTTACCGCCTTGTCCCGGTCGAGTTTCGTCGAGTAGCCGGTTTCTCCTTGGTAGATCGGCGCGGCGCCGGCTGCTTTTGTGTCGTCTCAGGACGCGTAGCTGACAGATGATTGCGGAGCGGTGCGGATCGGCGCCGGGGGTGGCCGGGATGACGGCGGGGCCTGGCGGGGGAGCAACGGCCACGGTCGTCGTGGGCGTGACCGGGGCGACCGGCTGGGCGGTGCAGTGGCCACCGATCGGGTTGCGTTGGCGGCAGGCGGAAGTTCTAGAGCCCCAATGCCTCCCGCAGTCGGTGCACGCTCATTGTCCCCGGCTGCTCCTGTTGTGGGAAGGAGTCGAGCAGGTCGGATCAGTGGCATACCTTGTATTTGCGTCCGGACCCGCACCAGCACCGATCGTTGCGTCCCAGGTCCGGCCGGTCGACGGGACGAAACGATCGGAGCAGCTCGTACATCGGGTCGCGATCCCCACCGGGGACCCGGTCGAGCAGCCCGATCGCCCGCACCGCGTCACCGCGATCGGACGCGAAGCGGGCCAGCGCCTCGAGTGCCTCGTCCCAGTTCGGGTCCACCGACACCGCGCGCTCGTAGTGCCGCTCGGCGTCGGTGGTCGCTCCGTCGAGTTCGGCGGCCTTGCCCGCCAGCCAGTGCGCGGTCGGGGCGGTCCGGCGGGGACCGCGGTCGCGGAGTACCGCGGCGGCCCGGTGCAGAGTGTCGGTGCCGGCGTCCAGAGTGGCGTACGCCTCACCGAACGCGGCGCGGGCCGCGTTCGGTGAGGCGAGATGGGCGAACCGGTCACCCGCGGTCGCCACGACCGCGTCGACGGCGCGCTCACGCTCGTCGTCGGGGGTGTGCTCGAGCACGCCGATCAGGGCCACAAACGTCATGACCGCGTCCGTCTCCTGGTCGGTGAGGTGGTGCGCCGCCGCGACCGCCGCGGCGTGCGAGGCCCCGCGGTGGGCGGCGAAGTCGAAACCTGCGGCGGCGATGAAATCGCCGTCGCAGACGTATCCGGTGGCGGTGATCAGGTCGCCGAGCAGGAGGGTCGGCGCCGTCAGCAGGGTCGGGTCGTCGGCCATCAGCTGCCAGACGATGCCGTCCAGGGGCTCGGGGCCCTCCGGCGGCATCAGGTCGGCCAGCGCGCCGGTGAAGATCGGGTGCGGCCGTGGGGGAACCGCCGCGGCGGTGAGCCGCAACTCGCCGTCGATGAGGGCGAGCGCGACCAGGTCGCCGGGCCGGAATTCGGCGAGCGCGTCTCGTTCGAGCAGCAGCGCCGCATCCTTCGGCCAGTCCGGGTCGTCGACGCCGCGTTCGTCGAAGACGTCGTCGTCGAGGTCCCGGAAAATGGTGTGGAGCCCGCCCGCGGCCGGGTCGTGGTCGTGGTCGTCGAACGGCAGCAGCGGTATCAGGTCCGGGTGGGCGTCGAGGATGCCAGTGGAGAGTTCCGTGTCGGTGAGCCGGTGGGTGAGCACGCGCCCGGAGAGCAGCGTGTCGAGGGCCGCGCTGCGACCGTCCGCCAGGTAGCCGAGCCGTCGATGGCCGAGGTACTCGGTGAGTTCCTCCATGTCGGCGAGATAGCCGTGTCCCTCGCGACCAGCAACCGTGCCCATTCGTCGGGATGGAGGGGGCCGTGCTCGCGGAGCAGGGCCATGGCGGCTTCGACGGTGGGATCTGTCGGATCGGTCACCGGGCGATGGTATGCCAGGCGCCTGCCGTCTCGTCGGAAGCAGAAGTCTCGGCGTCGGCGCGGTGCAACACGCGGGGCTGCGGTTCCGGCACCTCGGATGAGAAGCCTCCGCGCCGAATCGGGATACACATTCCCACGGCCCGGCGATTCTGGTGGGGAGTGGGGGAGTGGCCGCATAGGTGCAGTTCACATGGGATAAGCACGTTGTCGATGAGTGGGGAGTGGGGCACAAAAAGCGGCACTGAATCAGGTTCAAAGACGCTCAATCAGGCCGGTAGTGCCGATGTCGGAGATGCCGGTCAGTCGTCATCCGCGCCGCAACGCCGCGGTACGGACACTCCCCTGACACATCGGCCCGGAAATCCCGAATCCGCGGTGGTCTCGACCGACTGCCGGACGACCTGCTCTCGTCCGAACCGGGCCCGGGGGTCGTTGCGTCATTTTGTTCTCGGATCGAAGGGCGTCGGGATGGCGATGCTCCGATCGATCGACGGCGCTCGTGTCCGGGCCGCCACGAGAGTGCCGTCCCGAGTTTCGGTCGGCGCGCCTCAGGCGGCTACCCGCCAAGACTGCCCGGCAGCGGTTCGGCCGCCCCAGTACCCCGACCGGTGTTGCCGCGGTACACACAAGACCGCGCGGCGTCATCACTGCCGGGCGAAGAGTGCCTCGACGAGCGCGGCCGCGGATGCGGTCTTCGCCACCGTTTTCGCGGTCGCCTCCGCGGTGGCGGTGCGGCCGGCGAGGGACACGGTGGCGGTGAAGCGGGGTGCGTGCGCGGGACCGTCGGTGCGGATCTCCCACTCGGGCGGGGCCTGATTGCTGTTCTGGGCCAGGCTCATCAGCCAGGCGATGGGGTTCGAGAGCGCCTTGGATTTCTTCGCCCCGTCCAGGTTGAACACGGCCGGACCGGTCGTATCGTGCGGCGGCGGGGAGATCGCCGGACCGGGATCTGCGGACGTCGGCGGGGCAACAGGCTGCGGGTTCTGCGGTGTCACAGGCCATTCGGGATCCGTGTCGGGGTGGTCGGTGCCGGTCAGCTGCGCGCGCAGTCCGGCCCAGAGGGCGGCCTGTTCGGCCGGCTTCTTCGCGGCCGCGGTGGTCCAGGGTCCGCGAATGCCGAGGTGGGTGGCGCGGGCGGCGAACAGGGGGTGGTGGTCGGCGCCGCTCTGCCGGGTCTCGAGATCGGTGGGGAGTTGGTCGGGGTGGGTTTGCCGCCACACCGACGCCACGCTGGGGCCCATCTCCGGATGGGCGTCGGTGAGGGTGTCGAGGACGCGGAGTTGGATCGGGCGCCAGGTGGGGTCGGTGGCGTCGATCAGGACCGCGATGTCCGGGGCGGTCAGCAGGTCGGCGTCGGCGCGGCGGGCGAGTTCGGCGGCGATTTCGTCGCGAAGTGGTGCGGTGACCGCGGTTTTGAGGACCTTGTGGAAGGTGCGACCGTCGAGAGCGGTGAGATCGCGTGCCGCCTCTTGGGTGACGAGGCGGTGGTCGGCGTGTTTGAAGTGGTTTTTCTTCGCTTCCCGAGCCTGGCGGGTGCGCCGGTTCAGGTCGGCGCCGAGGGTGGCCAACTGCTCGCCGGTGTAGGGGGCGGGGGAGTGGTCGAGGTGGGCGAAGAGGATCCGCTGGTTGATCAGGTCGGCCACCCGCCGCAGCGGGGAGGTGACGTGGCTGTAGGCGCTGAGACGAAGACCGTAATGTCCGTGGACCGTCGGGTCGTAGGTCGCGGCCCGCAAGGTGGACAGCAGCCGCCCGCGGAGCTTCGCGAACAGGTCCGGATCGCCTGCGGCGGCGGCGATCTCGGTCATCAGCTCGTCCGTGCTGCCGGCGACCGGGTTGGGGCGGTGGTTGCGGAACAGAATCGGTAACCCCTGCTCCACACACCACAACGCGACGGCCTCGTTGGTGGCGATCATCAGTTCTTGGACGATGACGTAGGCGACGGTGCGTAGTTCGGCGGCGATCGCCACGATGGCGCCGTCCTCATTGGTCGCCCAGCCGCGGGTGAGGTCGTAGAACGCCAGCGCCCCGCCGTCGCGGCGGGCGCCGAGCAGGGCCTGCGCGGCGGCATCCGCCGCAGCCAGCTGGCCGTGGAGTGGGTGGGCCGGGTCGGTCAGGATGCCGGGCACCTGCGCGTGATCGACCGCCACGCATCTTCCCAAGGGGATGTGCCCGCGGCCGACGGCGGTGTCGAGCAGCTGGCCGTCGGTCGTGAGGGTGCCGGTGACCCGCAGGCTGGTCCGCGCGGCTACGGTGGTCAGGGTGGCCGCCTGTTCGGCCGTCTCGCCGAGCATCGGGACGGTGCGGTCGCGCAGGTACCGGGTCTCCGCCCGCAGGAACGCCTGCTCGTCGGCCACCGACCCCAGTTCCACGACGTCGGCGACACCCGCGATGTGAACCTCCACCGCCCACCCACGCGCCCCGGCGAGCGGGGTGACGGCGAAGGCGTCGTCCCGGTCCCGCGCCGACGCGGAGTCGATCATCAGCAGTGTCGACAGGTCGGTCGTTGTCGGTGATGCCATGGTCGGTACCCCCTTTGGTTCTACTGG
This sequence comes from Rhodococcus sp. T2V, assembly GCF_029269925.1. Taxonomy (NCBI): domain Bacteria; kingdom Bacillati; phylum Actinomycetota; class Actinomycetes; order Mycobacteriales; family Nocardiaceae; genus Rhodococcus; species Rhodococcus sp. T2V. Next base: position 6,775 of record NZ_JARJBD010000146.1, on the reverse strand, counting down.
ACTCCGACGATAACCACACTTCACCAGGCGGGTGGTGACGACACGACCGTAAAACCGGCTTCAGGTACGGTTTGTTCGCCGCGGCGCAGGCCGTGCTCGTCGTCGTGGCCCACATCGTATTGCCCCAGCAGATGGTGCGCTGCAACGGACGACCGGTGTGCGTCCGGCAGCAGCCACTGCGGCCCCGAGAAGGTGAGAGTGCTATGACTGCCGGTCCTGGCCCGCTGCCCGACCCTGTCGCGGGGCCGCAGCGGCGGCCCGCGCTGTCGCCGCGTGAGCTGGAGATCCTTCGGCTGTGGCTGCGCCGTGAGTCGAAGAGTGTTGCCGCTTCTGGGCTGGGAATCAGTATGGGCACGATCAACACCCACCTGATCCGGATCCGGGCGAAGTACGCCGCCGTCGGGCGCCCCGTTTCCGACAAGACCGGTCTGCTGATCCGGGCGCTGCAGGACGGGCTGGTGTCACTGTCCGAGCTCTGACGCATGGATCCACCTGGGAAGGCCTCGCCCGGGCGTGAGCGCCGCGGAGGTGCGGGTGTTGTCGCTTCAGGACGTCTCGGGTCGCCGGGGTGAGGTCCGGTCGCTGAGCCGGGCCGCCCGGGCGTTCTCGTGGGTGATGATGGCTTCCTGCCAGTCGTGCTCGGTCATGTCTGCCCGACCGCCGGCGGACGAGGGTGGTACCCCGAGCTGCGCGGCGATCTGCGCCCACGACGTTCCCGCTTGGAGGGCCTCGATCACCGCCCGGGCGAGGAGCTCGTCGCCGTGGTCGCCGCCGGGCGACGGCGCCGGCGTGGTCAGAATCCACCGCAAGACCACCCGACCCGGCTCGCTCGGGGAGCGCGGAGTGGTGTGTGCATCTCTGCGAGCCTATCGGTCGCACCGAAATGGTGTGACGTCGCTCTCGGACCGGTGTAACGATGGGGTATGAGCTCAGATGAGGACCACGCCGCCGGCCGGGGTGGTGGGTTCGAGCATCGGTTGCGGGCCGAGATCGAACAGGTCGCCCGGGATCTGCGGGCCGAGCACGCCAGCATCCAGGGCACCCTGGAAGTGATCACGAAGTCCGCCCGGGATGTGGTGCCCGGCGCCGAGGATGCCGGCATCACTCTGGTCACCCGCGGCCGGGGTTTTCAGTCGCGGGCGGCGACGTCGGAGCTGCCGCAGAAGATCGACGAGCTTCAGCACCGGCTCGGTGACGGGCCGTGTGTGCAGGCGATCTGGAACCACGAAACCGTCCTGGTCACGGACATGACCACCGAGGGACGCTGGCCGCTGTTCGCGCCGGAGGCGGCCAGGATCGGGGCGCGGTCGATGCTGGCGTTCCAGCTCTACACCACCGAGAACACGATGGGTGCGTTGAACCTGCACTCGAGCCAGGTGGGCGCGTTCGACGACGACTCGGTCAGCATCGGCGGCACCCTGGCCACCCATGCGGCGATCGCGCTGATCGCCTCGCAGCGGGAGGAACAGTTCCGTGATGCCCTGGCCTCTCGGGACATCATCGGGCAGGCCAAGGGCATCCTGATGCACCGGTTTTCGATCGACGCCGAGCAGGCCTTCGCGATCCTGACCCGCCAATCCCAGCACACCAACACTCCGCTCAACGAGGTCGCCCTGAACGTGATCGAACACCGATCCGACGCCTCGTAGGGTCCCCCGCCGAAGGGGACATCGTGGTGCGAGGCTCCCGGTCCCCGCACCACGCCGATGGGGCACCCGCTCGCACCGCCCGACGCATCCTGCAGCCACCACCTTTCCTGGTGCCGGGGTCGAAACCGGGGGTTCCCGGTGCGGGTCTCGGGGCAATCGGGAGTCAGGGTCGGGGCTCGACCGGTCGGGTCACCGGTCCAGGTCCCGTGGGTTGAGCCCAAACAGCCCGCGGGACCGTCCACTACCTAGGTCGTGGGCCTCGCTGATGGGCGGTGAGCAGCAGATGATCGAACCGGGTTCGGAGGCCGGTGTCGGGTTCGAGTTCGCCGAAGGCGGCGACGAGCCGTTCGGCGAGGATGCGGAGCCGGGTGTTCGTTTCCTGCGAGCGCCAGGTGAGGATGTCGAACGCGCGGTCGGCGGGAATGCCGTAGACCAGCATCAGCGCCCCCTTGGCCTGCTCGATCACCGCCCGCGACTGCTCGAGGGCGGCGACGGTTTCGTCGACCGAATCCTTGACGTCGCTGCGGTGCGAGTCGGTGATGTCGACGTAGAACCCGGTCGTGCCGATCACGGCGCCGGTGTCGTCGTGCATGCGGTCCCCGACCACCACGACCTGGCGGACGTGGCCGGCGGTGTCGATGATGCGGTGCTTGCTGCTGAACGGTTCGGCGTCGGTGATCAGCCGGTCCAACACCCGCGCGACGTGCGGCTTGTCCTCGGGGTGCTTGTGGGAGAGCAGCAATTCCGTGGTCGGGGTGACCTCGCCGGGTCGGTAGCCGTGCATCTGGGCGACGGTGTCGGACCATTCCCACCGCTGCCCGTCCAGGAAGAACCGGAAGCTGCCCACCCGCTGCGGCTCGCCGCCACCGAACACCTGCTCTGAATCCACGCCTATTTCTAGCAAATCGGTCATCCGACAGTTGTGAGGCAGTCGGCCGCGGCCGGCCCGGTGATCGGCGGTGGGAGTGCGGGCGGAAACTGCCTCGGGGATGCCGCTGAAGCAGCGGATTTGCCTTCCGGTGCGCGGGGTACCCGGCAGGTCGACCGTTCACCCGATCGGAGAGGTGCATGAGCGAACACACCCCACACACCATCGACTATCCCGGCCGCACCGCGGAGATGGCCGAAGAGCCGCACGACGAGATGCGCGCCTACCGGGGCAACGACTTGCTGAAAGGCAAACGGGCGCTGGTCACCGGGGGCGATTCGGGGATCGGCCGCGCCGTGGCGGTGGCGTTCGCGAAGGAGGGCGCCGACGTGGCGATCGCCTACCTCGAGGAGAGCGACGACGCGGCGCACACGGCCGAGCTGGTCGAAAAACAGGGGCGGTGCTGCCGTACCTTCGCCGGTGACCTGGCCTCGGCGGAGCACTGCCGTGCCGTGGTGGCCCGCACGGTCTCGGAGCTGGGTGGGCTCGACATCGTCGTCAACAATGTCGCCTACCAGGAACCGGTCGACGACTTCCTCGAGGTGTCCGAGGAGCAGTGGCGGCACACGTTCTCGGTGAACATCGACAGCTACTTCCACGTGAGCAAGGCGGCGGTACCGCATCTCGGCCCGGGCTCGGCGATCATCAACACCGGTTCGGTGAACGGGTTGCGCGGGAACAAGTCGCTGATCGACTATTCCGCGACCAAGGGTGCGGTGACCGCGCTGACGTACTCGTTGGCACAGACCCTGCTGGATCGCGGAATTCGCGTCAATTGTGTTGCTCCCGGCCCGGTCTGGACACCACTGATTCCGGCGACCATGGACGAGGAGAAGGTCGCGGAATTCGGGAAGCAGGCCCCCTACGGGCGGGCCGCCCAGCCCGACGAGATCGCGCCGTCCTACGTATTTTTCGCGTCCGGTCTGCTGTCCTCCTACTACTCCGGGGAGGTGCTCGCCCCGCTCGGTGGGGAGACACTGCCAGGTTGACAGTCCTGCAATCCGACGCCGACCGTTGGCCGACTGTTGCGAGCTGACCGAGGATCGTGGGCGCAGGGCATAGCGCATCTGGTGGTCAGAAACCCATCGGAGTCGAGGAAATGGCACTCTCGGTACAAAGTTTCAGGCACAGCGGGGCCGAGGATGCGTCATCCGGTGCAGACCGGAGACCAGCTTTCGGTGACTATGCCTGTCGGCGGGGGATGTGCGGGGCGCAGGAGTCGGGAGTGCTTCGTACCAATCCTGGTGCCAGCGGCAATGTTTGACGGATCGGTGCCTGCAGAAGGTTCCCGACCGGGGAGTCGGTGGATGGACGCGGCTGGTTAGTGATTACGAAGCTCGTCGATGAGATCGGTCTTGTTCAGCCTCGAATAGCCCTCCAAGCCCAGTTCCTTGGCGCGTTTCTTCAGCTCGTCCACTGTCCAGTCCTCGTAGGACTGCGACTTCCCGCCCGACTTTCCGACATTTGTGCGGCCACGACTTGCCGCCGCATTGGAGATGCGGGCCGCCTTCTCCTTGGAGTCACCCTTCTCGCGCAGTTCCTCATACATCTCTTGGTCTTTGAGTTGGGGCTGCGAATCCTTGCGAGCCATCGGGTGCTCCTTCCGTCGAATAGCACGTGGTTTGGTTTATTTGTCCTGCTCGGCGCGCTCGCGTTGGTCGTGGACGGCGGCCTCGCCACGTGCCTTCGCCGCCGCAGCTTCCTTTTCCGCCGCCTCTCGTTGGGCCTCGGCCTTGTCTTGCTGCGCCTGTCCCTCCCGAGTCAAGTCGTCACGGCCGGTGACCGCGCCGACCGCCTCCTTGGCCTTTCCCTTCACGTCTTCGACCACACCCTTGACGGCTTCGGCGGGACCTGACTTGTCGTCAACCACTGAGTCTTCCTCCTCGTCGGTGCGTACCTGCCTTCGTGTCCACCGCCTACCCGTGCGCCCAGAACCTCAAACGGCCATCCCCAGTGTCTCGGCCGTCGTCGTTCTCGTCCGGTTCGGTGTCCACTCTCGACCCCCCTCGCGGCCATCGGATACGACCCTTCACGAACTCTGATCCGGCCCCGGCCCCGGACTCGCCGGCGCGGCTACTGCGGGGGAACGGGGCGAACATTGCCGGGCCTTCTCTCACGAGCGGGCGTGTGGGGCCAGCATAAGCGCCGGGATCGAACGGATCGTGACGATGTGCAATGCCGGGAGGTGGGGCGTGAGGCAGTGCCCCGGTGTGACGGACTCCCGGCGCCGGTCACCGGCCGGTGACCGCTCGGTGTCGGCCGGGCGGCTTACGGTGGACATGCTGCGGCTTCCGTGCCGCGCGAGGGCCGCAGTTGACTTGTCCGACAAGGGGGATGTGCTGTGGAAGTGCTGGGAGTAGGCGTTGTCCTCGGCACCGTCGCGCTGGTCGTTCCCGCGGTCTATCTGTTGTTGCGGGCGGTGATCGCGGTCGAGCTACGTCGCCTCGGTGAGCGCACACCGTCGCCGGGCTCCGCGCCGGCAGGCAGCCGATCCGGGAACGGCAAGGGTGTCGGGGCCTGACGGTCCGCGGTGAGTTAGGGGTCCGGAAGTGTTGCTTCTCACCGCGGGCGTAATCCATGCGGTACCTGCTCGGTGTCGTTGTCGCCGGTTGTCGGTGACGGTGTGGGGACCTACCGCGAGGACCCTGGCCGATGCGTCAGATGTGACTCCCACTCGGCCAACGCTCCGGATGCGTCGGAGTGCTGCTTCACCGATCCCAGCGGTGGGCAGGCCCCGATCGCGAGGTCCACCAGGGCGTGGGCCACGGTCAGCACACTGAGGTGGTGATGGCGTGCGACTCGAAGCAACTCGTCGAACGCCTCGGTCTGGCTGCAACGGCGTAGGCCGATCAGGATGCCTTCCGCCACCGACAACGTTTCCCGACCATCTCTCGCATGCTGGACACCCACCCCGGCACGGCCTGGGATTGAGTGCGGTTCGGGCACGGTCATGGACATCACCTCCCCGACGTGGCATCACTTCGCAACTTTCGCAGGCCGCACATCGAGCGTGACACCTGCGTGGGCGTACCCGCGGAGAATGACATTCACACCTCCGGCAGGGGCCAACGCCGGCACCGATTCGGAGGCATCCGCCCCTGCCCGGCAGTTGCGTCTCGCGAGGGGTGCACCGCCGCGATTCGGAACCGAGCCCGGGTTCGGATGGCGCACGGTGTCGGTACGCACTCGTCAATCGCCAGCGGAGGGTGGGGGATCGTTGCGGCGGTGCCGCAGTCGCAGGATCGCGGCGAGCAGGGACAGTCCGCAGAAGATGGCCGCTGCGACCGCGGCCGCGACGAGGCCGACTCTGGGGGAGACGACGAAACTGAAGATGAGAAGCACGACCCCGACCAATGCGGCCCCGAAGGTGGCGATACCGCAGGCCGTCAGCTTGTGCGCCGTGGCCACCAGTGCGGGTAGCGCGTGCTGGCGGAACAGGGCCCGATGAATTCCGACGGGTGCGACCAGCAGCATCGTCGACAGGACCGACAGGGCGACCGTCACGAGGTAGGTCCCGACCTCGAAGTCCGTCAGGTCTGCGAAGCGCTGCTGGAACGGCAACGTCAACAAGAACCCGGTGAGCAGTTGCACTCCGGTCTGCACGACACGCAGCTCCTGCAGCAGTGCCGCCCAGTTTCGGTCGAGTCGTTGGGTTTCCGTCTCGTGGCGGGCGCGATAGTTCCATTCGTCGTCGTCCCGCGCCCGCTCGTCACTGCCGTCCGACATGTCCAACCCGCTGTCCTGAAGATAGTTCGGTCCCAGTGACAGCGACGCGATGCCACGCGGTCGGACTGGGCCCAGGCCGAGGTAGTTGCCGCTCGGTCCGGTGCCGAACACTACCCACCTGCGTTACCCGAAATGTCCGTTTCTTACACCGGACTGCTCCGTGGTCGACTGATCACCCGCACCATCGCCCCGGCGGACACCTATTCAGTGCGACCGAGGCCGCCCGGCCTCGCCGGGAACGTGCATGCCCGTGGCCGTGGCGTAATCCCAGCCGCGTCAAGGTGTTAGTCCGGCGCGTCGTCGCCGGTGTCGGTGGGGGTGATCTTGGCCCGTTCGGCTGCGTTGCCGGGCACATCATGGGCCACGTGTTCGGCGGCGACGCGTTCTTCGACGTCGTCCACCAGTTCGGAGAGTTTACGGGCTCTTCCCGTTTCAGAGTGCGTTGATCCGTTCCTGAAGCTGCCCGGAGTGG
>NZ_JARJBD010000145.1:0-17426 GCF_029269925.1 Rhodococcus sp. T2V | reverse complement strand
AAAAGCCCACCGGGCAGCACATGGAACTGGGCATCGCCGAAACCAACCTGGTCGGCCTGATGGGGGAACTCGGCGCCACCTGGAGCCGCTGGGGTCAGCCGCTGTTCCCGATCGGCGTGATGTACGACCCGTTCGTCGAACGCGCCCTCGAACCCTGGTCCTACGGCATCTACGCGGGCGGGCAGTCGATCCTGGTCGGCACCCCCTCCGGCGTCACCCTTGCCGCGGAGGGTGGGGCGCACCAGTCGATCAAAACCCCGTCGATCGGCCTCGAACAACCCGGGTGCGTCAGCTACGAACCCGCCTTCGCGATCGACGTCGAGTGGACCCTGCTCGACAGCATCTCCCGCCTCGGCCGGCCCGACGGCTCCTCGTCGTATCTGCGGCTGTCGACCCGCCCGGTCGATCAGACCCTCGCCGCGGTGCCCACGGATCCGGCGGCCCGCGAGCGTCGGCGCCGTCAGGTCGTCGCCGGCGCCTACACCCTCCGGCACACCGACACCCCGGCTGTCACCCTGGTCGGGGTCGGGGCGATGATCACCGAAACCCTCACCGCCGCCGACCGGTTGGCCGAGCAGGGCATCGCCGCCGACGTCGTGTGCGTCACCAGCCCGGGCCGGGTGTTCGAGGCGGTCCAAGCCCGCCGCGGACTGGCCGACGGCCCGTCGTGGATCCTCGACCAGGTCTTCCCCGCCGACCGGGCGGCCCCGATGGTGACCGTCCTGGACGGGCACCCGCACACCCTGGCGTTCCTGACCGGCATCAACAACGTGCCCGGCGCCGCACTCGGCGTCAGCAAGTTCGGGCAGGTCGGCTCGCTCGACGATGTGTACCGCTACCACGGCATCGACACCGATGCGGTCGTCCGCGCCGCCCTCGACCTCGTCAACTGACCCAGAGAGACACCACCAATGACCACCACTGACATCGGCACCACCGTCGAGTTGCCGTCGCTCGGCGAGAACGTCACCGAAGCCACGATCACCCGCTGGCTCAAGGCGCTGGGGGACCGCGTCGAGGCGGGCGAACCTCTGCTCGAGGTCGCCACCGACAAGGTCGACACCGAGATACCGTCGCCCGCCGATGGCATCGTCGTCGAACTGTTCGCAAACGAGGACGAGGTCGTCGAGGTCGGCGGAGCGCTCGCATTCATCAGCTCAGCTGATACCGAGGCGCCGCCCCCGCAACCCCGGCCGTCCAGACCCACGTCCGCACCGGAGGTATCAACGCCCGCACCCACTGCCACGGTAGCTGCACCGGCACCAACCCCCTCTGCTGATCACATCGAGAAGTTGCCGCGCATCCGGCAGACCATCGCACGTCGCATGCTCGAATCTCTTCAGACCTCAGCACAACTCACGACCGTGGTCGAGGTCGATGTCACCGAAGTCGCCCGACTGCGCACTGCCCACAAGGAGGAGTTCCACCGCCGCACCGGGGTGAAGCTGTCGTTCCTGCCGTTCTTCGTCGCAGCCGCCGTCGAAGCGCTGGTCGAACACCCGGTCCTCAACGCCTCGGTGAACCCGGATTGCACCGAGGTCACCTATCACGCGGCCGTGCACCTCGGAATGGCCGTCGACAGCGACAAGGGACTGATGGTGCCGGTGATCCGTGACGCCCACGCACTCGACATCGCCACTCTCGCCCGGGCCATCGCCTCCAGCGCCGACAGTGTGCGGTCAGGGACGATCCGTCCCGACGACCTGTCCGGTGGCACGTTCACCATCACCAACACCGGCAGCCGCGGCGCACTGTTCGACACCCCGATCATCAACCAGCCCCAGTCCGCCATCCTCGGGATCGGAACGGTCGTCGACCGCCTCGTCCCCACCCGCGGCGACGGAGGAGCCCTGCACATCGAAGTCCGGTCGATGGCGTATCTCTCACTGTCCTACGACCACCGAATCGTCGACGGCGCCGACGCCGCCCGCTACCTCACCACCGTTCGACAGCGGCTGGAGCCGGGATACAATGCGGCAGTGCTGCAATGACTGCCGCCACTGATGGCCACCGCCGGCATCAGGGCTTGCGACATCTATCGAACGACGAGAGATGAACGGACAGCCGAGCGCCGATGGATCAGCCGAGCCCAGGGCCGGCGGCGGACGGCCGGCTGGACCTCCGCCCACATAACCGAGGGCGCCGGTCCCCGGCTGCGCTCCGTGCTTGCGGGGATCCCCACCTCCAAGCCGGGCAGGCCCGCCCGGCGGGGGACCGACCGGGCTGGAAGCTGTCCTCGAATGAGAATCCCTATCCGCCCCTACCCGGTGTGTTGGATGCTGCGGTAACCGCCTTCGGATGCGAAATCATTACCGAAGAAAGCCAATAGGCCCTCGGTGGGCCACGATTGCCTGGGCATCCGGATCAGTTGTTCGCTCCGCAAGTACCCTGTCCTGCTCTCCGACAGGCTCCGTCGCGGCACGGGTCGCCGGTGTGTGAGCGTGAATGGCTCCCAACGGAGAACCGGATGCATCGGCGCCATGTCCGAAGCGCGTAGGCCATGGCTGGGCGATCCTCCGAACGGGATGCCGACGGCCGACGTCGTCGGCATTCGCTGACCGCCAGGGATTCGCCGGCTCCCGATCAAACACGGGCACAATCTAATTCGGTCGAGGTGGGTACGGAACTGTCGGCTTGTTGCTCAGGGCCTCGCCGGCGATCGGCTCGACCCGTTGCGGTGGACTCTCGTGGCCCGACCCTCGATCGCGAGGCGAACTTCAGCAAGTTGGCGCGTTAGACTGTCCCGCACTAATCATGATTGCGCAACGCTAGCGTCGAATGTGACCGGCACTGCGCAGCAGTACTGCCCTCCAGCTACGCAATACTTCATCTGTGTGCGAGCTCGGGAAGTTGGGTGTAGATCACCCACTCCGGTATGCGTAGCGAATACACTCATGAGGTGCGCAAAATGACGGTAACCGGTAACCAGGAGTCCTCGTCCACGCTGCAGGGGTCGGAGGGGCTCGACGATGTCGACCGCGGGATTCTGCGGATGCTGCAGGAGGACGGTCGGGTGCCGTACCGGCAGATCGCACGGGAGCTCGGCGTGTCCGAGGGCACGATCCGGATCAGGCTCGGCCGGCTGCAGGACTCGGGTGTGCTGAATGTGGTCGCGATCGCCGATCCCTTCCGGCTGGGTTACCGGGTGTTGGCATTTTTGCTGCTCCGGGTCGAACCCGGCCGGCAGGATCATGTGGTGGAGGCGCTCACGGGCTGGCAGGAGGCCACCTACGTGTCCTCCTGCATCGGCCGCGCCGACATCTACGTCCAGCTCGTGTGTCGTGACAACGACCACCTGCACGAACTGCTCCACCAACGCCTACCCGACATCGGCGGCGTCCGGGAGTACGAGACCTTCATGGAGCTGAAGATGCACAAGGTCTCCTACGAATACTCGCCCGCCTGACCTACACCGTGGACGCTCCGCATACGGTCCCGACGCAGAACCTCAGTAACTGAGCCTTCGACGTGGCGCCTCCGACCGTGGATGATCGCGACCCGAAGGCCTTCGGAAGGAATTCGCCCCCACTGGGCGGCGTCGTCCGATATTGGTCGATGCCTCTCTGCGAGCCGCAAACGTCGTCGGGTAGCTCGATGAGAGTGCTGGCAACTGCCGGCTCCACCGGGGGTTTTGCCAGATCAGCGAGCGATGCACTATTGGGGTGGATAGTGAAGCGAGCGTTCCGGCCGTTGGGGTGGTGTTCGAGCTGCGACGCGCAGCTGATGTGCCCATCGTCGCAATCTGCGATGAATATTCGGTCTCGGAGCACCTCAACGTCAGCGGGCGTTCCCATGTCATCCCGTTACGCGCCGAACGCCACGACCAACTCGAGTTGATGCGTCCACGGTCGCCGTCGCCGCCGAATCGTCGGTCACGTTTGACGTCGACACACACGTCAAGGTGATCCCGCGGCCGTACCGGACTCACCTCTGGCGGTATCGCCCAGCCGAGTACAGCAGTTCATGCGCCAACTGACAACCGATTGCGTCGCACGGCGCGTGAACCGGATCCTCCCCGCAGCCGGGACACCCTCGCCGCGACGGGTGCGGTCGAGTCGTTGCAGTACTGCGCGCAGGCTGATGGTCCGAGCGGTCGCATGGAGGAAGCGGCGGCTGGCCGCGCCGGACCGAGGCCGCCGAGCCGACCTGGGGATCTCCGGGCACGCTACTTGCATTGTGTACCAACCCTTGTCGCTGTGATTGCGTCCACTCAACGTGGCGCACCGACCGGCTGACGGCGTTCTCTGCAGCACGGGTGGTGCATCACCGATGAGGAATGCCCTTCGATGCCTGGCCTGCTGTCGGAAGCATCCGTCTTGCTGGGGGTGGACCGCCAAGGGCAGTCCGCAGAACAGCAGTTTGCGTAATGAGAATCCCTCAATCCTTGACTTTGCGTAATCGGTAACTCATGCTGTTACGCAAGCTCGTGTGAGCGGGGTTACACGAGGATTCGAGACAGTTGAAGGGAACGGGATCCAATGCTGCAGATGGCCGACGTGCGGGAGCGGTACGCACTGCCGACGGAAAAGGAGATCCTCGCCGGCCTCGACGAGGGGGCGACACTGCCGGCGGAGTTCTATTACGCGCCGGAGGTATACGCGCTCGAACAGGAGAAGATCTTCGCCAAGTCCTGGCAGTACGCATGCCACGAGTCCGCGGTTGCCAAGCCGGGTGATTACGCGGTCACCAAGGCCGGATCCACACCCATCATCGTCACGCACGGAAGAGACGGAAAGCTAAGGGGTTTCGTGAACGTGTGTCGGCATCGCCTGCACTCGATCGCGGAGGAGAACGGAAGCAAGCCGCTGTTGCAGTGCCCGTATCACGGCTGGACCTACGGCCTCGACGGAAAACTCAAGACCGCGCCCCGCTCGCAGCGTGAGGCCAACTTCGACTGCTCGACCATTTCGCTCGAACCGGTGGCCGTCGAACGGTGGGATCAGTGGGTTTTCGTCAACCCCGATCCGGCAGCCCCTCCGCTGGCGACCGTGACGGCAGACATGCGCGGATTCACCGATGGCATCAACGCCGAACTCCGAGAGTACGAGTTCCAGGTCCGCTACGAGTACGACATGACCTGCAACTGGAAGGTATGGGCCGAGAACGCAGTTGAGTGCTACCACTGCCCGACCCTGCACCAGTCGAGCTTCGGGAAGACGTACCACACCAACCCCGACGACTACGCTGTCAGATCCGGGGACAACACGATCTGGCACGACGGGCCGATCAAGTGGCTGCCCGGCAATGTCGACCCCGCCGGACTTCGCGGCTTCCGATTCGCGTTCACGTTCCCCTCGTCCTTCTTCGCGCTCGACGACTACGTCGGATTCATCGGAAGCGTGCAGCCCGTTGGACCGGAAAAGTGCTGGGCGTTCGTCGACATGTACGCAAAGCCGGGTGCGGATCCGGTCGTGGTCAAGGAATGGCTCGAAATGTGGGACCAGACACTGATCGAGGACAAGCGTGCGACCGACATCCAGCAGATCGGATACCGCTCCGGGCGCGTTCCGACCGGACGTCTGATGCTCGACAGCGAAAGCCCCTTGCAGGCGTTCATGAAGACGACGCTCTCCGCGTTGTCGTCGTGAGGACCTTCCCCACTGCACGAAAGACTGGACGATGGTGAAAATATCCGTTGACCTGGACAAATGTCAGGGTTATGCCAACTGTGTCGTTGCGTCCCCCGATGTCTTCGACCTCTCGGACGACGGCAAGGTCGACCTACTGCAGACCCGAATCGCGGACCGCGACGCGGCAGAGGTCGAGGAAGCCGTGCGCTCATGCCCCGCTGCCGCGCTGTCGATGACGGAGGAAGACTGATGGGTACCGTGGCCGTTGTCGGCGCAGCGCTAGCCGGTGTTCGAGTCGTGAAAGGACTGCGGAACCACGGCTTCGACGGCGCAATCACCCTTATCGGCGACGAACCGCACCTGCCGTACGACCGGCCACCGCTGTCGAAGGGTGTGCTCGCCGACAACACAGGAATCGACACACTCGCCTATCACGCCCGCACCTGGTTCGACGACAACGCTGTCGACCTGCGATTAGGGGAGAGCGCAACACATCTCGATGTCGATGCGCGCCTGCTCACCACCGATGCCGGGACCGCACAATTCGATGACATCGTCATCGCCGCCGGGGCACGCGCTCGGAACCCATTCCCCGATGCCCCGCCCGGGGTCTTCACGCTCCGGACCTTCGACGATGCCATACGAATCCGTGACGCCTTCAACAGCGCGGAACACGTCGTCATCATCGGCGGCGGATTCATCGGGCTCGAGGTTGCCTCCGCGGCGCGCACGCGCGGCACCCGGGTCACGGTCGTCGAACTCGCGAAGATTCCGCTCTCCCGCAACGTCGGTGAGGACGTCGCGCCCACGCTCGGGGAACTCGCCCGCAGCCATGGCGTCGACCTCATCTGCGAGCGAGTCGTCTCGGCCATCGAGGGCGACTCCAGGGTCGAACGCGTCGTCCTCGACGACGGAACCGTGATCGCATGCGATGCCGTCATCGTCGGGGTCGGCGCCATACCGAACACCGAGTGGCTGAAGAACTCGGGACTCGACGTCGGACCGGCCGGAGTCGTCTGCGACTCCACCGGACGCGCGGGCCCCCGGGTGTGGGCGGCGGGTGACGTATCGGTCTGGCGCGACAGCACCGGGGAGCCGCATCGCCACGAGCACTGGACCTCGGCAACCGAGCAGGCGCGGGTGGTCGCCCACAATATCGTCGACAACGGCAACCGTACCGTCGATTCCGCCTCCTTCGTGTGGTCGGATCAGTTCGGCAAGCGCATCAGCATCGTCGGCGACACCACCGGCCACGACACGGTCCGCCTGCTTTCCGCCGGCACCGACGACCTGGCGGCACTCTATGCCCGCGACGGAATCCTCATCGGCGCATGCGTTGTCGACCAACTTCGATTGGTGCTGCGGTCCCGCAAATGGGTCGGCGCAGCAACCCTCACCTCCGAAATCCCCGAGTGGGACCTGGCTGACGCCTGACGGCGTTCAGTCGACCCGCAGAAGTCCCAAGGACAACCTCCATGAGTTCAGCGGAAAACCCTGGAACACCCCAACACCACAGCGCCCACGGCGAGTCCATGGTGCGCGCCCTCACCTGGCGCGACGGCTTTGTCTTCGCACTCAATATGCCCATCGGTCTGTTTCTGACCCTCGGGTACACGGTCGGCGCGATCGGCGGTTGGACTGCCATCGCCATCTGGGGCGTCGCCTGCGCGCTGGCATTGCTCCAGAACAACCTGTTCGCCGAGATGGCGGCCATGTTCCCCAACCGATCCGGCGGCATCTCGGTCTACGCCTACGAAGGGTGGAAACGACACTTCGCGCCGCTGGGCGCGATCGCCGCATTCGGGTACTGGATGGGCTGGTCGCTGTCCCTGTCCGTCGAAGGCGTCGTCCTCGGCACGCTGATCGAACAGGCCTTCTTCCCCGACTCGCACATCGCCCTGCAGCTGCCGATCGGGCACGAACTCGGCCTGCCCTATCTGATCGCGATCGGGGCAATCTTCACCGCCTGGGCACTGAACTACTTCGGCGTCAAGATCGCCGCCGGCGTCGCCAAAATCACCGGAACACTCCTGGTGGTGGGACTACTGGTCCTGATCATCGGGCCCTTCCTGACGCACGGCGACTTCGATGCCAGTCGCCTCAGCTGGTCCGGTGCCAGCTCGCCGTTCGGGTGGAAAGAAATCGTGGTGTGGTTCTACATCACCGCATGGACCACCTACGGCACCGAGGTGTGCGCCAGCTTCACCGCGGAGTACAAGGATCCGGTCAAGGACACCTCGAGGGCCCTTCGCCGCTCCGCCGCCTTCATCCTCGGGCTCTACATTCTCGTCCCCTACGTCGTCGTCGGCGCGCTCGGTGAGGCCACGATCTGGCTGAACCCGGTCAATTACATCGGGCTTGCGTTCGATCGGATTCTCGGCGACTACTCCTGGCTCGGCCAACTCCCCGTGATGGCAGCCTTCGTCATCGCCATGATGACCGCGACAGCGGACGGCGGACGCTCCCTCTACGGCATCTCACGCACCGGCGGCACCGTCAGGCAGCTCGGGGTGCTCAACAGATACGGAGTCCCCGGCCGGGCACTGACCACCGACATGCTGATCAACATCACCGTGCTCATCGTGCTCGGTGAGCCGATTGCCATCCTGTTGGCCAGCAACCTCGGCTACCTCACCGCAGTTACCCTGGCCGTCGGAGCCTTCGTCCTTCTCCGCCGAGACCAACCACACCTTCCCCGACCGATTCGACTCGGCCGACATTGGATTCCCATCGCCTGCATACTCTTCGCGATCAACGTCTTCGCCATCGTCATCGGCATCTCCAATCCCAGCCTGACCGGATACGGCGGCCTCACCGAGACCGTCGCCGGCATCGGAATTCTGCTCTTCGCCTGCGTGCTCTGGTACTACCGCCAACGATTCCAGGACCGACAACGCATCGAGTGGCGTGTCACAGACGAATCACCCCCATCCGCGAAGCGGGGGCTGACAACCGCGACATCTGAAGTCGTTGATCCCGAACGTATTTGACCTAAACTCCACCACGATAAGGACAGCTCATGAAAGCAATTCGCGTCCACGCGTACGACCGGAAACCGTCCCTCGACGACGTCCCCGAGCCGGTGATCAAGAACCCGCTCGACGTGATCGTCAAGGTTCGCGGCGCCGGAGTGTGCCGCACCGACCTGCACATCATCGAGGGCCAGTGGCAGGACAAGAGCGGCGTCGCCCTGCCCTACACCATCGGCCACGAGAACGCGGGAACCGTCACCGAAATCGGCTCGGCGGTCACGAACGTCTCCGTCGGCGACTCGGTGATCCTGCACCCGCTCGCCACCTGCGGCCTGTGCCTCGCCTGCCGCAACGGCGACGACGTGCACTGCACCGCCTCCGACTTCCCGGGTATCGATGTCGAAGGAGGAATGGCCGAATACCTGCGCACCTCGGCGCGCAGCGTCGTCAAACTCGACCCCTCCCTCGAACCGGCCGACGTCGCGGCCCTCGCCGATGCCGGACTGACCGCCTACCACGCCGCACGCAAGGCCGCCGAACACCTGCGACCCGGACACACCGTGGTCGTGATCGGCGCCGGCGGACTCGGCCACATCGGCGTCCAGGTCCTGAAAGCCCTGGCCTCGGCACGCATCATCGTCGTCGACCAATCCGCAGCCGCACTTGAACTCGCCAAGGACATCGGCGCCGACATCACCGTGGTCGCCGACGGCACGGAGGCGCAGCAGGTGCTCGCCCTCACCGGCGGAGCCGGTGCCGAAGCAGTCCTCGACTTCGTCGGCGAAGGCTCCGCCCTGGCGTCCGGTGTCGCGATGCTCCGCCGCGCCGGCACCTACTACGTCATCGGCTACGGCGGCACGCTGGAAGTGCCGACCATCGACATCATCAGCACCGAAATCAACTTTGTCGGTAACCTCGTCGGCACCTACAACGACCTCGTGGAGTTGATGGCGCTCGCAGCGGACGGCCGGGTGCACCTGCACACGGTGAAGTACCGTTTCAGCGACTTCCAGCAGGCGCTCGACGACCTGCACCACGGTGCCGTCCGCGGCCGTGCGGTGCTGGTCCCCGACGACGAGTTCTTCGCGGCGTCTCACTGAACCCGGCGGCGTGGGTGCGGGTGACGATCAACCGTTCCGGTGTTGTGCGCGCAATCGGGTGACGTGCCACCTGCAACGCGGATTCCTCGCCCGCGTTGCAGGGGTCGGAGGACGGCCGGGTGCAGTACCGGCAGATCGCGCGCGAGCCAGCCGACCGCAATTCTCGCCGGCCTCACCCAATAGTTCGGAGCACACGCTCAGCCGAACCGCCTACCTCGGCGGAATCCCACGCGCCCACATCGACGCTCCGACGCCGCCACGCCGGCGTTGCGCATCGTCACGCCACGCCCGAAAAGGAGCAGAAGAATGATCTTCATCGTCGTCAAGTTCAAGGTCCTTCCCAACTACAAGAACACCTGGCTGTCCATCACCCGCGAGTTCTCGACCAACACCCGCGCAGAGGAAGGCAATCTCTGGTACCAGTGGTCGCGCAGCGTCGACCATGACGACGAATACATCCTCGTCGAAGCGTTCCGCGATTCTCAGGCAGGCGAGGTCCATGTCGCCTCCGAACACTTCCGGAAGGGATTGGAGGCGATGCGCCCCGGCCTGGCCGAAACCCCGCACATCATCCACACCGAGATCCCCGGGACAGACTGGTCGCGCATGTCCGAGCTGGCCATCGGGGCAACCTCGCGCTGACACGCCGGTGCAAGCCGAATCAACCTGCATCACAACATATTGGATCGGAGAATCATGACAGGACGAGTAGCCGGCAAGGTCGCCTACGTCACCGGCGCCGCCCGGGGGCAGGGCCGCAGCCACGCTGAACGGCTGGCTGAAGAAGGCGCTGACATCATCGCCGTCGACATCTGCCGAAGCGTTGGACGCACATCCGACTTCTACCCGGCCGCAACCGAGGACGATCTCGCCGAGACCGTCAGGCTCGTCGAAAAGCATGGACGGCGCATCATCGCCTACACCGCGGATGTTCGCGACTACACAGCCCTCGAAGCCGGGCTGTCCTCGGCGGTCGCCGAACTGGGCCGACTGGACATCGTGGCCGCCAACGCCGGCATATTCCAGTTCGGTGACGAGGTTCCCGACATCGGAGTCGACGACTGGCGCGATGTCATCGACGTCAACCTCACCGGTGTCTTCAATACCTGCAAAGCGGCCGTGCCGTATCTTGTCGGCGGCGGCCAAGGCGGATCCATCGTCATCACCTCGTCCGACGCCGGCGTCAAGGGCTTTGCTCGTTTCGGCCACTACGTGGCGTCAAAGCACGGTGTCATCGGGCTGATGCGCACCCTCACCATGGAATTGGCACCGCACTCGATCCGGGTCAATGTCGTCGCTCCGACGAACTGCAACACCGACATGATCCAAAACGACGCCGTCTGGCGGCTCTTCCGACCGGACCGCGAGAACCCCACATACGAGGAATTCGCGGAGGCCTCCTCCACACTGCTCGCCCTGCCACAGCCCTGGGTCGAGCCAGTCGACGTCTCCAACGCGCTGGTCTTCCTGTCCTCCGACGAAGCGCGCTACATCACCGGTGTCACGCTCCCAGTCGACGGAGGGTCCGCCGCGATCTGACACGCCGGCGTCCCCGCGTGACACTTGCACGTGGGTCGGCGTGCCTCCAGAGGAGAGGGGCCTCCAGACGTCGCGTCGTCGCCGGCAATCCCGACCGCAGAATCAGGGGCCCACGTGGTCCGGAAGGTCGTGGTGCGACCTTCCGGACCACACGCAGACACCTCGGGGCACCGTGTGGGACGCACCGACCACCCGATGAGGTAGTTGCGCCAACCAGTTATACCTCCACAACGAGAGGGATACCGATGCGCACACCCAGCGACATCACCGGCCGACTTCGAAGTCGAAGTCAGCCGACCCTTCCACCCAGCGAATGGCGGGCGTGACATGAGTTCACCGAAGTTCAAATCGTTTGCCGAACAGCTCACGTCCGCGATCGGCGACCACGATGTCGTAGTAACCGACCCAGATATCGTTGCCAGCTACGCTTCGGACCAGTCACAGTTCACGCGCTCCTCCGCACCCCTGGCAGTACTGATGCCCCGATCCACTGCGCAAGTCTCGGCGTGCCTCACGATGGCCGAGACCAGGTTAGTGGCAAGCTCTTTCGCTAGCGGTGATGAACCAATCGATGGCAATTCGAGAAGTCGTTCTTGTGTTCTCGGATGAGCGATACGTGGAGGCGCGGTCGTGTCCTGGGGTGACTGGCGGAAGAGGATGGTGCTGTGCGGTCGGGACGTGATGGACTCTCGGTGAGCGCGGGGTGGTGAGACGCAGGTGGATCTGGTGAGCCGACCAGGTGGGACACCGTGTGCTGTCACGCTCACCGACTGTCCTGGCCGCCCGGGGGTGCGCCGGGTAAGGCACATCAAGGGTGCACATCGTGTTCAAGGGCAGAGCTCTCGACCGCGGAGGTATCTCCGAGATCCTCGATGTTCAGACTGGTACAAGGGATTTTCGGGCCGCCCAGGCCATGGCGGGCTATCCGCTGTGCGCACGCAATTGTGATGATCGCGGATCGAGCTGGTCATCGGCAACCAAGGAAGGATTCACGAAGCGGGGATCCGGCCGATTCACGAAGCGGGGATCCGGCCGAGGATGCGACAGCATTCCCGGCCGAACCCTGTCTGGGGAAGTTTCCGTCACTGTGCCTGGGCACCTCCTGATTCGTCTCTCAGGGACGAGCGGCGGCGGGCGAGGTCCGGTATGGGCACGCGGGACACGAGTGTCGGGAAGCTCAGTGTTTTACCTCCGAGTACTCCTGGAGTCGTGATTCGACTGTTCGGGCCGGATCGAGGAGTTGCGCCAGGTGGAGGCTGCGGCGTGGTGGGTCGACCTGGCGGACCTGCATGTGGCAGCTGAATCCATCCGTGAGGATGGGGACACCTTCGGCGCTGGCACGTAGAGCCGGAACCAATGCCTGCTCGGCGACCTTCATGCTGATGTCGTAGTGGTCCTTTTCGAAGCCGAAGTTGCCGGCCACGCCGCAGCATCCGGTGGCTTCGCGGATGTCTTCGACGCCGATGGCGTGGAGGGCTTTGTGTTGGGTCGTACCGAATACCGCGTATTCGTGGCAGTGAGTCTGCACCGTAACGCTGTCTGGGGGTGGAGTGCTCGGCAGCGAGCCGTTCTCCGTTGCGTCGAGCAGTGCTTGGGCGAAACTGCGGATTCGTGTGGCGACTCGTCGGGCGGCGTCGGTGTGGACCAGTTCGGGCAGGTCTGTGCGGAATGCCGCGGCGCAACTGGGTTCGGGGACGATGATCGGACGGTCGGTTCCGTCGTCGAGGCGTTCGGCGGCTCGACGCAGGTGGCGTTTGGCGCGGCTGAGTTGGCCGGTGGAGATCCACGTCAATCCACAACAGGCATCGCTGCGGCACTCGGTGGACTGTCCCGTATCGGCCAGTACTCGTCTGGCAGCGGCTGCGATGTCGGGGCGGAAGGCTCGCGTGAAGGTGTCGGCGAGGACGATGACGTCGCCGCCTGTCTCTTTGGGGCCGAGGGCGTCTCGGACCTGGCGGCGGGAGGCGAAGGCGGGCATCTGCCTGTTCGGCGTCAATCCGCCCAGTGCGGCGAGCAATCGCGCGGAGCGTCCGCGCGCTGCGATGTTGACCACCGGTGCCATGGGAGTCGCGAACCGCAGGAGTGTCGGCAGCCAGCCGAGTGAGTAGTGCGACAGTGGTCGCAGTCGGTGCCGGTAATGGTGGTCGAGGAACTCGGATTTGTAGGTTGCCATGTCCACCCCGGCGGGGCAGTCCGTCGAGCACGCCTTGCAGGACAGGCACAGCTCCAGTGCGTCGCGGACATCGTCGGAACGCCAGCCGTCGGCGACGGTGGGTGAGTTGCGCACCATCTCCTGCAGGGCGCGTGATCGGCCGCGGGTGGAGTCCTTTTCGTCGCCGGTGGCGCGAAAGCTCGGGCACATCACTCCGCCGGTGCTGGCCCGGCATCTTCCGACACCGATGCACCGTTGCACGGCGTGGGCGTACGGTGCGATCGGGACGTGGTGGCTGGGGGTGAGTTCGAAGCTGGTCGGCCAGTCGCGTGCATCGATGCCGGCCAGAGCGAGACCCTCTGCCATCGGTTCCGGGGCGACGATCACGCCGGGGTTCAGGAGCCCGGTGGGGTCCCAGATCGCTTTGAACGTCGTGAACGCCGTCATCAGCTCGGGGCTGTACATCCGGGGCAGCAGTTCGGACCGGGCGCGGCCGTCCCCGTGCTCACCGGATATCGAACCGCCGAATTCCACACACAGTTCGGCGGCGCGGTGGATGAACCGTGTCATCACTTCCCGGCCCTGTGGCGTGCGTTGATCGAAGTCGATGCGAATGTGCATGCACCCGGCACCGAAATGCCCGTACATCACCCCGGTGAGATCGAACTCGGTCAACAGTGACGTGATCGCGACCAGGTAGTCGGCGAGATCGGCTGGGTCGACGGCGGAATCCTCCCATCCGGTCCACGACTCTGCGCCGCTGACCAGGCGCGCCGACAGACCGGCGCCGTCTTCGCGGACCCTCCACAGCGACGCCCGCTCGGTGGGATCGGCGATCACGCGGGCGTCGACCAGGCGGCCCGCTGCCCGGAGTTTGGCCACCAGATCGGCACCGCGTTTCTCGACGTCGCCCAGATCGTCGCCGTCGAGGTCGACGTACAGCCAGGCGTTGCCTTCAGGTAGCCCGACGACCGAGTCCGGGCCCCGCAGGTGCCGCATCGTGTCGACGATGGCGGCGTCGATCCCTTCGATCGCGGCTGGCGCGTAGTCGAGGATGGTCGTGTTGTCGCGGGCCGCGTCGACGACGTCGTGGTATCCGAGGCACAGCAGCATCGCTGCGGGTGACACCGGCACGAGGGCGACGGTGGCCGCGACGACGATCGCGCAGGTGCCTTCGCTCCCGACCAGCGCCCTCGGGATGTCGAAGCCATTTTCGGGCAGCAGGCTGGCGAGGTGAAACCCTGATACCTGCCGGGGGATTCGGGACAGTTCGAGCCGAAAGTTCGACATATACCGACTTCAGTGGAACGGCACACACGTCCTGGTCGTGTTCGAGGGTGTAGTGGTCGAATTGGGCCTCGATCTTCGAGGTCAACCGGCGCAGGCTGCGCAGTGTCTGCCCCTTGGTTTTGAGGCAGATCCGTTCGGACCATTCGAGGGGTTCGCCGGACGGGTCGCCGATCACCTGCCACGGCAGTATCGTCTCCGGGATCGGTAGCGGCGCCGTGCGCCCGAGGGTCAGGACGATCGCGTAGCCGGTGTGGTCCCTCCCGCCGACCTGCCCGCGGACTGTGGTGTAGCCCTCGCCGGGGGTCAGCTCGAGGGTGGTGAGGTCTTCGAGTGCGGCGACGTCGGATTCTTCCCAGTCGCCGCCGCCGCAGATCACGCCGTCCGCATCGAGCGGCAGCCCGAGTGTCGCCGAGCGCAGCAGCAGGTAGTCCATCTGGCCGGGGGTTGCGGGTGTGGCGTGCACGCCCTGCCCGGACAGGTGCCGCTCGATCGTGGCGAGGTGATCGGCGATTGCCTTCTGCTCGCCGAGGAACGCAGCGCGCGCCCACCTGCGCACCAGCCGGGCAATGCGGCCGAGTAGCGGGTACGTCGATCACCGGGAGCAGCCTCTGCCCGGCCGTGTCGAGCCCCTGCGCGCCCGCCGAGCGCGGCGGCCGTTCCACGCCCCGGTAGCGGCCTTTCTGGGTCGGGTTGCCCCACAGCATCGCGTGCTGTTGCCCGCGCAGGCAGTCCGCCCACGACAACGCACCCGGCACGTCCGGGATCGGATCGGCCCACCCGTCATGGGCCTGCGCCCACTGCCGCACCGGCCACGGCGTGCGCACCAGCCGCCGGTGCAGGCCCGTCACACCGGATTCGGCGAGGTTCGCCACGACCAGGGCCTCGTTCTGGATGTAGCGGCGCTGCGTGCCGACCGGACGCATGTTCCACGGCCCCGGTGGCTGCACGAACCACGCCGTCGACTGCCGGCGCGTGCGGGTGGGGTTGCCCTCCACCCCGACCAGTGCGAGACGCACCGCCTTGCGTTCGCGGTCTGCACGTTTTTCGCCGCCGCGACCTGCCGGGTGAACTCCGCCTTGAGTTCGGTAGGTGCACCTGAATGTGGATGCGCACGGTCGTAAGTCGATGTCGCTTTTCGTCTCAACGGGGTGTCCGCGCCGGGATCGGGTCATCGGCGCAGGCCAACAGGGCTGTGCGGCATCGGGAATGTGGTTTCCAGCGGCGGGCGCGCGGCGGCGGCGCGGCGGGAACCGCACGACCGCGGTGGTCGGCCGGTAACCGGGCGGGTGAGGGGATTCCCGGCGGTTGATTCGCGCGCTGGTGGCGGCCTGTGTGTCGGCGCGGAGGTCGGGACCCTGTGGGGCGCAGTGGTGTGCTCGCGTATAGGCGCTGTGGGGCGTAAGGGGGTTGCGGGTACGTACACGGGCTCTACACGCATGGGGTTGGGCGGTGTGCGCACGCGGTGCAGACGGCGGCGTCGGAGGCGGCGCCCGGTCGGGCTGTCGCGGCAGGTCCGCAGCGAGCGGGTCGAGTACCCGGTGAGCCGGTGCGTGGAGACAGCGCTCGGATGCGCGGTGAAACGGTGCCGGATTCGGCTATGGATTTCGGCGGTGGATTCGACCGCTCGACGAAGCGCCTCCCGCACCCACCCCCTCCGGGGGCCACTCCCCCCGGCGTTCCTTGGGGGGAGTGTAATCCAGAATTGCGATCAGCGCCAACGCTATTCGAAAGCGCCCATGTAGAACGCTATGCGCAGTGCTCGAACCGGTGCCGGGGCGAGCACTCACAGCCGACGCGTGCCTACGCATTCGGTAGCGCTCACCACACCGCTTCATCGAGCGGGCGTACCCCGCCCACCGAGGCGCGCGGCGAAGCACTCGAAAATGCACTCGAAAGGGCACTGCCGCGAGCGCTGCAAACCGCGCCTCACAGTGCCCCGTAGAGCACTCGGTGGACGCCGCGGAAGAGCGGTCGAACGAGCGTGCCGAACAGCGCTCGACAGAGCACCGGCGCAGCGGTTCGCGGGCCGATGGCACCACCGTGCACGCAGGCGGTGAACAGGGCGCCCGTCATGTGCGAGTCGAACGCGGTGAAGGTTCGTCGAAATCCGGTCTGGAGATCGTGCGCGAGAGCGGTGTTCGTCGCACCGGAGGGGGTGCGCCAGACGAGGGGGACACCCCGTTGAGGAAAATCGCGGGTTTCTGTCACTGTGCTCAACGACGCCTCCCCGGCTGGCGTTCAGGCTCGAACGATCGAAAGGCACAGGCGGTGAGCGGACATCAGGACCCACTCGAGGACTGGTTGGTCGCGGCGTGGCGCGACATGGTCGGTGATTGCGGCGGCGGTCGCGCCGGCCGGGTCGGCGAGGACGGCCAGCCGACGCGTATCCGCCGTTTCACCCCGCTCTCGCCGATCGTCGTCGCCGCCGCGGGCGTTGCCGTGTACTCCCCGCGCCTGATGTCGGCGGCCGCCGGCAACGAGGCGGTCGTCGAGGTGCTGACGAAGCTGCACGGCTTCGGGTGCTGTTCGTTACCGCCGCTGCCCTGCTCGTCATCGTCGACGTCCTACGCCACCGCGCGCACAGGTGGTCGCAGATGCTCGAATCGGTGGTCCGGCAGGCCACCGGACACCTGCCGACGAAGGTCGCCGTCCCGTTCCCGCCCGGGTGGCGGGTGATCCGCCGCGCGAGGATCACACTGCACCGCGGAACCGTCATTCGGCCCGAACAGTTCGAGGAGCTCTCCCGCGCGATCGAGGCAGCCTTCCCCGCCACCGCACAGAGCGAGACCACGGTGCGGCACGT
>NZ_JARJBD010000144.1:0-17764 GCF_029269925.1 Rhodococcus sp. T2V | reverse complement strand
CGGACGCAACAATCCACCACACACGAGGAGACCCGAGAGAACCAGGCGTCGGCCTCAAGGACGATTCGCTGACACAGGACAACGTGGACGAGGCGACGGTGTTGTTGCAGGCCCGCGGCGAGGATCTGGTGGATTTGTGTTCGTCGGCGGCGAAGGTGCGCGATGCCGGGTTGCTGGCGGCGGGTTGACCGGGGGCGTGACGTATTCGCGGAAGGTGTTCATTCCGCTGACGCGGTTGTGCCGGGGCAGGTGCCATTACTGCACGTTCGTGACGGTGCCAGGGAAACTGCGGGCGGAGGGGCGGGGGCGTATCTGGAGCCGGACGAGGTGATCGAGATCGCCCGGCAGGGCGCCGAATTGGGCTGCAAGGAGGCCCTGTTCACTTTGGGGGGCCGGCCGGAGGAGCGTTGGCCGGAGGCCAAGCAGTGGCTGGACGAGCGGGGCTCCGATTCGACGCTGGACTACCTGCGGGCGATGTCGATCCGGGTGCTCGAGGAGACCGGGCTGCTGCCGCACGGTGCCACCGGGGGGGGGGGTGTCCCTATGGTTCCTGTCAAGCCGCCGAGGGGAGCGGTGCTCGGTAAAGTTCCTTGTTTTTCAGCATGGCGTAGAGGACGTCGCAGCGGCGTCGGGCGAGGCAGATCAGGGCCGCGTTGTGCTTCTTCTTCTCGGCACGCTTTTTGTCGTAGTAGGCGCGACTGGTGGGGTCGTGGAGGGCGGAGAACGCGGACAGGAACAGCGCTCGTTTGAGCTTCTTGTTCCCGGATCGGGCCGGGTGTTCACCACGGATCGAGGAGCCCGATTTGCGGGTGACCGGTGCGATGCCGGCGTAGGCCGCCAGGTGGGCGGCGGAGGGGAAGGCGGAGCCGTCGCCGACCTCGATCAGGATCCGGGCCGCTGTCCTGACGCCGATGCCGGGCATCGAGGTCAGGACCCGGGAAAGAGGGTGTTCATCGAGCGCCCTCTCCACGTCCTCGGCGACCGTTTTACGTTGTAACAGAGTTCCTTTCAGTGAATCAGCGAGTTTGGGGAGAACGGTTTCGGCGGCCGCGGTGCCGGGCACCACCACGGTCTGCTCATCGAGGGCGGCAAGGATGTCGGTGGCCAACCGGGCGCCCATGCGGGGTGCATGCTTGACCGCGATCGCGGTGAGCTTGCGCTTGCCGGCCTGCCGGATTCCGGCCGGCCCGCCGCAGCGGGAGAGGACCTCGAGCACCGCCGGATGGGCGATGCGGGGGCCGAGGACCCGCTCGAGGGCGGGGTGGATGGAGGTGAGCAGGCCGCGGATGCGGCCCAATGACCCGGGTGGCCTCGCCGGCAAGGTCGTCGTCGAATCCGACGAGGACCACGGGGCTCGGCGAGGGCCTCGTCGCCGGCAAAAGACCCGGCGCAGGGTGTGCGGCATGGTGCGGGCGGTATCGGCAATGATGAACGCGTCTCGGGCATCGGTTTTCGCCTGTCCGGGGTACAGGTCGGCGATGCGGCGCATCGCCAGTCCGGGCAGGTAGCCGACGTCGTGGTTGCAGGCGCGGGCCACGGTGACCGGTAGGGCGCCGATGGTATTGGGTTGGTCGACGACCACCAGCACCGATCCGTGGTTGGCCAGGCGGTCGAAGACCGCCCGCAGCTTCGTCTCGTCGTTCGGCAACGCCTTGTCGTAGATCTTCTTTCCGGCGGCGGTCAGTCCGACGGCGTGGTGCTCACCTTTGCCGACGTCGATTCCGCAGTACACCGCATAGTTCGAGTCCATTCAGGGGTCGTCCCTTGTGTCTCGGTCGGCCGGTCGCCGATCCGGCATCGACGCCCGGCACCCACGTTACAAAGAGACCTACCCAATTTCGGTTGGCCGTGTCCCTATCAGCGGTCCGTCGACGCCACCACACCCGGCGACACCACCCCCCGGATCATGCGAGAGACAGGGGCAACGAGTCATACCGGGTCTGGCGACCGTAGCCCTTCTGCGAAGGACCATAAATAACGTAACGGGGGGGAGTAGCGGGCATGGGGTCGTCCGGTGAGCCTGGTGTGGCAGACATCTGTCGGATTCGGGCTGGTCGGTTCAACTTGCGTGCGGCCGGAGATCCCGATTCCGGGGGCGCCCTGTTTCGGGCGGAACCGGTGTCCGGGTTCGTGGTTCTCGGGATCGGCGCAGGGTTTCGGACATCACTCGTTGCCACCACAGATCCAAGGGGCTCGGATCCGGCCATCGGATCGGGTCGTCGTCGAATCCGATCTCGGGGCTATGGTCGTGGTTGGGGTTGTCGTTGATGTCAGGCACGATCTGTGTTTCCTCTCGGTCCGACGCATCCGGGTCGACTGCGCCGCGAATCCCACGCTGCTCGACGTCGACCCCGGCTATTCTCGTCGTTTGTCCGCTGGTCGGTTACCCGAAACCGCGTCCGATGACCCACGCCGCGGCGCGAAGGTGCCGGCCGTCGTCGACCCGGCTGCGCTGACACCGACCGTTGTCGCTTTCGACGGTGTCCGGGAGGTGCGGTCTACGGGTGCAGGTGGGTGGGATCAGGAGAACGGGGGACTCGGTGGTGGCGTCGGGGCGTGTGTGGTGGGGGTGCGGGCGGCGCGGAAGGCGTCGGTGACGGTGGGGTAGCACCCGATGGTGGTGTCGATCCGGGTGCGGTGCAGCAGGCGTCGGTGTGGTTCGTCGGCGGCGATGGTCAGGGCGCGGTGGTTTCGGCCGAGTTCGTCGGCGGCGGCGGTGAGGACGGCGAGGGCGGGGCAGCCGAGGAAGGGTACGTCGAGCAGGTTCACCACCACTCCGGGGCCGGGGTGGTGGGTGGCTTGGTGCAGGCAGGCGGCCAGGATGGGGGCGCTGACGATGTCGAGGTCGCCGCACACGGTGAGCATGGTCGGGCCGTCGCCGGTCTCGTCGATCAGGATCTGCAGATCCGCCTGCCGGTGGTGACCGTGGCCGTCATCGGATTCTGTGCTCGTCGTTTGATGGATACCGCCTGTGGCGAGCGGTGTTTCGGTGGTGGAGAGCGGGTAGGTGGTCATGGCGTCCTCCCGGGGGTGGGGGCCGTCCGGGGAACCGGTACTCGGGGGATGAGAGGTGGGGGGTGAGGCCGCGAGTGTGGGGTTTGTCGTCCCGGTGTTGGATGTGTTTCCGGGGCTGCTGGCTCAACCTCTACAGATGACGGTAAGCGCGGTGTGGTGGGAACGCAACCAGCTGCGGACGCCGCTGAAACGGGTCACCTGGTCGCCTGCCGCCCGTGTCCCGGTGGTTGGCGGGCGATGTCCGGTCCCTGGCAGGGGGAATGCTGGTGCCGAAGTGGTGGGTGACCGACTACGGCGCGGGCAGGATTGCCTCGAAGGTTGTGCACGGGTGGATGGAGGCGTCTGGTCCGGGAAGTGCTGGTGCACTGTATTATTGGTGGGCATCGGTCTTGTCGGGGAGCGCCGCGCCGATGCCAGGACCGTTGCGACGAATGTGTCGTGGTGGACGCCGCGCTCCGCGGGCGGTGGCAGTGAGTGTGCCGCGTCGCGGCGTGGCGGCGAGATGAGTGCGGCCGGTGAGCGGGCCTGTTCCGGAGTGTAGGGGCGGTGCGGGCGTGTGAGCCTCGGTGTCGGTGGGGTCGGGATGGCAGGGTGCCGGGCTGCGGCCGGCCCGGGGATTGTGCGCGCCAGGGGGCGCTACTGTGCCGCGACACGGGGCGGGAGTGTTGAGCGGATAGCGGCGTCCTGGGTGTTCGTGCAGGTCGGGTCGCGGACCGGGCAGGGTGTTGCTTATGCTCGATCTCGGGAGTGTCGCCGAGCGAAGAGGTGCATCAACATGGCCCGAAACAGCGGCAACCGGCCGGTCGATGGCCCGGAGTTGACGGTCGGTGTCCGGGTGCTGGTCCGCAGGAGCTCCGGGGCCGATCTCACCGGTGAGGTGGTCGAGGATTATGCGGCGGTGACCGACCCGGGCGGTGGTGGGCACGAGTGGGCGCCGGTGCATCGGTGGGCGGTCGCGCTCGACGACGGGCGGCTGGTCTTTGCCGACACCGAAGATCTGACTATCGATCCGGGCTTCCACCGCTCCAACCCGAACCCGAACCCAGGCCCGGGGACGGTCGTGCGGACACCGGGCCGGCACCGGGGAGAATGATCGGCGGCCGCCGTTTCGTGGCCGGTTCCGATCGGTGTCAAACATCGTGTACACGAATGTCGCTAGCAGTCAGTCGATTACACGACTGACGCGGATGACGTTCTGAAGGGGTTACGTCGATCTCACCGGATGATCTGTCCGGGGTATGCCGCAGTCGTGGCATCGCCGCACCGGATGTGTTGTGCGCTGTCGTGTTGTTCGGAGCTGTGGTTTCTGGCTTACCGTGTCCGGTATGAGAGATGACGAGGCTCGCGTGGCCCGGGCTTTTGCGGGGTGGTTGTCGTCTCAGGGGTGGACCGTCCGTACCGAGGTGGATGTCGTCGACATTGTTTGCCGAGAAGGACGGGCACCTGCTCTACGTCGAGGTCAAGGCGGCGTCCACCGCGCCGGGATTGGATGTCGATACCGCGATCGGGCAGCTCGTTCGGCGGATGCCGAGTGAGGCGGATCAGTCGGTGTCGTTTGCGTTGGTCGTGCGGGACGAGCCGGGTTCGGTGGAGGCTGCGGTGCGGGCACCTGCGCGGGTTCTGGATCTGTTGGGGATGTCGCTGTATGCGGTCGATGAGGACGGTCGTGTGCGGCAGCTCTGCGGCCGCGCATGAAGACTGTTCCCGGCACGGGCGGGGACGGGCAGCAGAGTCGCCGCGTTGATTGGGTACGCAATCCTCAACTGGCTCGGCAGATTCCGATGCACCGAGTGTGCCGAATCTCCGCCAGTCACTGGGGGTTTGACTGGCGGAGCGGCATCGGCAACCTGCACTTAGTGTGTACCGGTGCGAGGGAAATGGTAGGCCACCCGACCGCGTATCGCGGCGATGTGATCTACGCCACACGCATATTTCTCCTGGCGCGTCCACGGCGGGACACAAGGGATCTGGTCGGGGGGTGTTCGCCCGGTGCATCGACGACCCGGAGGTCGGGGGCACAGACCTTGACGGTGAAACCACCTCGCTCACGATCAATCCTGCGCTCAGTGTGGTTGGCGGCGGCCGGCTGATCGGCATACTCCTGGAGCTGGAGCTGGAGCTGGAGCTGGAGCTGGGGTCCGGGTCGATCGGGGTGCGCAGGTACGCCAGGGTTTCCTGGTGTGGGGGTCGCAACGGGGACGGAGTCCGCGACCGTCGGTGCTGCATCGCCCCTGACATCGGCGAGGGCGTCAGCCCGAGCGACACACAGACGTCTTCGTCACGGATTGGCCATTGGGGAAGTTCGGTTTGTGGTTCCGGCGTGGCGTCGCCGGCGTCCTCGGCTGGCAGCGAAGTGACACCTCGACAGCCGGCGGGAAACCCGGTCGCCGGGGCCGTGCACGGGTTCGGCGAGGCTCGCCGCCACCATCCGGCGCGGGAGAAGGTATAGATGGTCGTACCAGCTACTTTTTGAGCAGCGCCGCGTCTGTGTGCATGTGCGGGAGCCCCTCCGGTGTGGGCCTATGGTCCGCACTTGGCACCTGCCTCCGCATGCGGTGCATTTCGCGCAGTCGCCGTAGCAGAAGGTCGCCCGGTGGAATGAGCATGACGGAGTAGAACACCGCACCGCCAGGAGAATCCTCGATCACGCAGGAGAAGACTCCGAAGGAGGAGAAAACAAACAGGCCGCACGCGAAACCCGCCGCCCGGTACCTGAACGCCATCGTTCATCCGTCCTTCGATGCTCACTGAGTGGGGAGCGAAACAAACCCAGCGTGCTGTGAGTGTGCAAGCCTCGCCCAGACGGCGACGCGAATCGTGATCAGACTGGCGGAGCCGTGCTCCCCGGTGCCAGGGAGCGTCCCCTGTCAGTCACCGATTGCGAAACCGCCGACTGGGGAGGCGAGAACAGATCACCACGCCCGCGGTGGCACCACAAGGGTTTCGTCGGGTCGGAGGCACGAATGCGTCACACTGGGCGAGAGTGCCCGTCGGTGGCCGTGGCGGTGGCGGTGGTCGTTGTGCGGGGCGCACTGTTCGGGTTGTGTTCATGGCGTCTTTCCGAGATCGGCGAGGGGTCGCTCTGGTGGACGGTTTAGTCTCGGCGCATGTATGCGCGAGCGAATCGTCGGGCGGTGTTGTTGGGGCTGCTCGGCGGGGGTGTGGCTGTTGCGATGCAGAGCTACGTCGACCTCGCCGACCCTGCGGTCGCTGAGGCGTCGCCGATTCCGGGGCTCCCGGACGGGGTGATCCCCGACGGTTGGCTTCCTGCCCCGCCCCCGCCCCCGCCCCTGCTGCCGGATACGGCGGCGATCGCGGCGAAGTATGCGGGTGCCGTTCCGCACGAATGGGGTGTCGCTGTCACCGGCACCGCCACCCGGCTCGCGGCGGCGGAGCATCGGATCGCGCTGACCTTCGACGCGTGCGGTGGACCTCAGGGCGATGGCGTCGATGAGGATCTGCTGGCGCTGCTCGAACGCGAGAGATTGCCGGCCACCGTGTTCGTGAACGGCCGCTGGATCGATGCGAACCCGGGGCTGACCGCGCAGCTGGCGGGAAACCCACTTGTCGAGCTGGCGAACCACGGTACCCGGCACCTGCCGCTGTCGGTGACCGGGAAATCCGCGTATGGCATCGCGGGCACGAGGTCGCCGGCCGAGGTGATCGACGAGGTGTGGGTGAACCACAACCGACTGCTCGAGATCACGGGCCGCCCGCCCCGCTGGTTCCGCCCCGGGACGGCGCACTGCGACGAGGTCGCGGCGGCGATCGTCCGCGATCTCGGGGAGCAGGTGGTGGGATTCACGGTGAACGGCGATGCGGGGGCCACCCTGCCCGCCGCGAAGGTGCAGGCCGCGGTCACCTCGGCGGCGCCCGGTTCGGTGGTGATCATGCACGTCAACCGCCCGGCGGGCGGGACCGCGGAGGGTCTCGCTGCTGCTGTGCCGCAACTGCGTTCGGCGGGCGTTGAATTCGTCACCCTCAGCGGTGCTGGTGGCCTGGCCTGATCCGACTGTCGGCCGAGCTCTGGGCTCCGGTGCATGGTCGGGGAACGGCGGCGGACTGTTCACCAGGGGCGAGAGCTCCTACCGATTGCTCGACGATGGCGGCGTTCCCACGGTGCTGTCATCGGATGCTCGACGACTACAGTGGTGAGGCGGTGCCGCCTGCGGCTAGAGGCGAAGGGGCAGCCGATAAAGGGTGACGTCGTGAACGGCCGCTGCGCCTACCGTGGGACGCGTCGGCAAGACCGCGGTCGCACTGGAGTGTGCAACCGCGGTCGACCCTGTGGTGACAGAGGGATCGAGTACCGGGCCGGCACCGGCCCGGCCTCTGAACGCCATCGCGCGCTCGAGTGCACTGACTCAGTGTCCTCGATATCGTCCCAAAGCCCGATTGTGGACCGGAGGGTCGGTGACGGTCGCGCGGGAAGTATTCGGACCGTTGGCCAGCCGACCTCGGATGAGTCCTGGGCGCCCCGCAAGACGGACGAAGATACCTGACACAGGTGGCAGGGTCTTGGTGCGAGCATGGTTTTCCGCGGTCAGGGTGAGCGACCCGACGGCCGCGTTCGCGGGGATCCAGTACCGGGGTTCGGTGCGGTAGGAGCACAGGCCCGCGGTGCGGGTGTAGAGGTCCGGGCGGGGGAGGAAGGGGTCGGCGACGGCAACGTGGTCGATGGTGCCGAGCCAGACGTCGAGGTAGGACCACTGTGCCGACGCATCCTGCGGATCGGTCAGCGGACGGGTCTGATGGTGGGCTCGCCGGGCGGGGCCGGCGGTGGCGGTCAGAGCCAGGTGTACCGCGCGGCCACTTTCATAGGCCACGATCCGGGTCAGGTCCAGAGTCAGGTGGGGATGTGCGGTGAGCGCGCACCCCTCGTGCACCGGTGTGCGCCCGGACCCGCGGGTTTTCGGGCCACCGTCGTACGTGCATGGCCTGTCATCGTGCCGGACCCGCCAGTCGGCGGCAATGAAGCCGCCGTGAAGGTTCGGTGTCATCCGGGTGAACACTGCAGCGTCTGCGGCAACAACACTCCGAACGGCCGACTCGGTAGGTGGGGTCGCTCACAGCAACGTTCACCACCGATGTTTCCGGGGCCGACGATGATCTCGGTACCGTCGGAGTGCCCCGGTCGCGGGCCTGGTCTGGCGCCGATGACGTCGAACCCCGTCCTCCTACACGGTCATCGCCGCGGAGAGTCTTATGGAACTTGCCATTACCCTGATCCTGACCATCGCCGTCGTGATCGCAGTGCCCGCCCCCACCTGGGTGCGCGCGGAATAGGAATTTTCGAACTGCGCCGTCGCCACCACCGCACACCGTTTCCCCGGGTTAGCTCGGGCACCGAGATCGCCAGTGCGGCCGACTGCGACGGCATGGGCGGCAAGGCCGGCGCGGCGGCAGGAAACTTCGTCGACTACCCGCTGGGGCGTTCGACGTCACCCGCCCGAGACGGCCACACACTGAGAGGAAGGGCACGGATGTCCACCCCCGACAATGAGCGGCAGTACGGAACACATGGGTTCGCCCGTGAACACTCCACCGAAGAATCCGTCGAGGAAGAACCCTTCGAGCGGACCGACCATAGGCCCGAGCTATCCGCTCTCGTTGACGATCTCGAAGATCAGATCACCGCCGAACGCGAATTACAGGATGTGCCCGGCAACGCGGCCGAGCGCGCTGACACCATTGCGGTCGAAACCGGCGAGGCGGCACCGGATTGACACCGCCTGATGTCCGCAGGTCCATCGTTGTCGGACTCTCGATCTGAACGGCGGATCGTGTGACCGTCATCGGTAGGTGGCGGGTTTCCGGAATCACTCTGTGACGGCCTCGGCGTGCGAGGAATCACCCTCACGGGAGTGATCGGCACCAGACGACGCCACAGCTCCGCGACCGGTTCCCTGTGCGGTGTTCAGGTGGACGGGCGGTGGGGTGGTGACCTCACCGGCCCCGATCCACGGACTTTCGCCCCTAGCGTTTACCAAAACGCTGTTGAGGAAAAGCGGTTCGGAGGAGGTGCACCCACCATGACCACTCACCCGTGGGTCAGCGATACCGACGGCACCGGCCAGGCAGCCGTGCCCATCCACGCACAACCGCTCCAGGACCTGGTCGCGGCGATAATCGCCATCGACACCAGCGACGAGTCACTCGACCTCGACGCGGTAGAACGAATCCGGCAACGCCAGTTCGACGACTGGATTCTCGCCGCCGCCCGCTCCGGTCTCTTCACCGCGGGCGAGATCGACACGCTCGTGCAGTTCTGGCGCGCCGACCCCCGGTCGCTGTTGGACGTTCTCCTCGCCAACGCCGACGACCTCACCCGGCGCCGCTACCAAGCGATCTGGAACTCACTGGGTGCGCCCGGCGCGCCCGGCGCACTCGAGTACGCCTGACGCATCCCCGGGCCGCACACCGCGGCGATGGGGTTCGCCCGCGGTGTGCGGCACACATCGCCCCACGAAGATCGGCAGAGTCGAACGCAACCAGGCCTCCGCCAGCGGTCCGCGCGCCGACCCATGCGCCTGGTCGCCCGGATCACCACCGCGGGTCTGCGCCACCACCGATCGTGCACCACCCCCACGACGCCGCACGGATACAGGGGATGCCGCGACAGGAACCGGTCACCGCCGACCGAACCGTCGAGAATTTTTCGTGGACGGTTCTGGCGTTGCGGGGCAATAGTTTCCGACTCCACGCGCAGAGATGCCCGCTCGACGGTACGCGATGATCGTTGAGAAATCACTGAGAGCGGCCACGATTTTCGGGCATCCCGGACCAATCGGCCGCAACAAACCAAAAGGTTTGTGCAACAACGATTTTCGATGACAGTTTCCGGATTGTTATATTCCGGCTCGCCGGGCGGTGGACGTCACCCGTTCGTCGGGTGTTCACCGATCAGGGTGAGTCTGTCCGGGGATCGAATCACCGGTCCTGGCCCACGCCACCCTCCCCCCGACGTTCCGCTCGGATCGCCTTCGGCGCACCGGGGGCGACCGTCCTCACGAGAGACACGACATGAACCAGGACCACACATCCCGGCTGCGCCGGATCCTTTCCCCCGCCCGGACCACCACCCTGCTCTTCCTCGCCGCCCTGACCTTCGGGCTCGGCACCGGCACCGCCGACGCCGACGTCATCGCGATCGCCGATTCCTCGGCCACCAAGACCACGGTCCTGGGCACGAACCTCGAGATCGCGCAGTCCGGCCAATGGCTCAACAACGTGATCCCGCTCAACGGCACCCCGTTCGACAAGGACGTCTTCCTCGGCGGCAACACCGCCGTCACCTCCAGCGGCGGCGCCCCGATCACCGCCGGCACCGTCGACGTCGGTGTCGAGGTCGGCTACCTGCTCGACGTCTCCAACGGCCTGTCCCTCGGCGGCAAGATCGGCATCACCCCACAGCAGGGGCTCGGCATCCCGGTCGGCGGCCTACCCACCCTGACGATGTCGGTGCAGACCCCGCTCGAGGCCAACTGGGTGGTCCCGATCCGCCCCGGCCAGATTGTGGCCGTCTCGCTCGACAAGAAGACGATGACCACCGGCAACGGCAACGTCAACCTCGACAACATCCACTTCCAGATCAACGGCGCCGCCGGTCCGGTCTCCCTGCGGACCTACTCGCAGTGGACCGCCTCCACCAAGGAAACCGACGACTCCTTCGCCGCCTACGGACCCCCGATCACCCTCTGACACAGCCCCACATCGGCCATCAGACCCCGAATAGCGGACAACAAGGAGATCTCGTGTTGCTCGACGTCCTGCACTTCGTCGTCAAGACCCCCACCACCAGCCTGCTCGACGCCATCATCCAGTCCATCCAGTGGGTCACCGGATCCTCCACCCAGACCGTCTGACGCCGGGCTCCCCGCGCCGCTACCGGCGGCGCGGGGCCCGGCGACTCCGACACCACGGTGCTCACCCGTCCGGGCCGCCGACCCAAGAATGTCCGCGACGTTCTCGGCTGGCGGCGGATCACGGCGACGAAGTGACTACCCATGCCCGTGACGAGGTCGACTACGATTTCGCGGTCCCGGATCTCGCGGAGACGCTCCCGGCCGAACATCGAAATCACCCCGTCTCGCGCGGCGACTGATCGTCGGTGCGACGCCGGTACCGCTGAGCCGGAAGGAGCCAGAAACCGAAGAACATCAGCATCGCCACCGCTGCTGTGATGATCCCGGTGGTCATGTTCACCACGAAGCTGAAGATCAGCAGGACCACGCCGACGAGGGCGAATCCCAGGGCGGCGATGCCGCCGATCGCGAGTCGCTGCCCAGTTGCGACGAGCGTGGGCAGGGCATGTTGCCGGAACAGGAGTCGGTGGATGCCGACCGGTGCGATCAGCATCATCGTCGCGGTCACCGACAGGGCGACGGTGACGAGGTAGATCACCTCCTGGGTATCCGACAGTTCCTCGAAGCGCTGCTGGAACGGCAGGGTCAGCAAGAATCCGGTCAAGAGTTGGACACCGGTCTGCACGACGCGCAGTTCCTGCAGCAGGTTGTTCCAGTTGCGGTCGAGCCGTTGGGTGTCGGTTTCGTCGCGGACCCGACGGTTCCATGCCGCGTCGTCCCGGTAATCATCGCTGTCCATGCCGAGTCAGTACCCCATTGTGTGGCAGCGAATCCACCATCGACGCCCGTCACCTGATCGCGGCCGCGCGGCGGTGGCGTCGTGTCGAACGACGGCGGGTTCGTCTCGTCCGGCAGAGACGAACTCGACGGCCGCTGATCCGGGCCGCACGATCACACCCGACCCGAGCCGGACACACCCTCACCGGCGCCGACGCCACCATCCGCCCCTCGGGTCTACGCGTACCTGCCCCGCGACCAGCCCGGCATCCACCCCGGCCACCGCCGGCGGCGGGCGACCGCGTCGCCACCGAACGACTGCGTCACCGGCAGGGCGCTCGGATCCGCGGCGACGGCCACGACGGGCACACGTCCCTGCACTGTCTCGCGGGCGTGCCGCTCGACCAGCAGCGGAACGAAATCCCGCACCGTCCCGTCCGCGAAACGGTCATGCGCCGAACGCACCACCCGCTCGACCTCCTCCCGGGACAGGTCCGGGAACCGGCGGTCGAGGCGGTCGATGGCCTGGTCGATGTGGGCAAGCTCTTCCTCGCGCGTCATGAAAAAAATCGTCCGCTGCCCCCACGGCCCGGGTCAACACCCGACTCGACGACCCGCCCCGGACGCGCCGAAGGGAACGCTGTAATAGCCCTGTCGCACAGCACTGTTCGCCACCCTGGCCACG
Source organism: Rhodococcus sp. T2V (assembly GCF_029269925.1). Classification (NCBI taxonomy): domain Bacteria; kingdom Bacillati; phylum Actinomycetota; class Actinomycetes; order Mycobacteriales; family Nocardiaceae; genus Rhodococcus; species Rhodococcus sp. T2V. Next base: position 5,482 of record NZ_JARJBD010000144.1, on the reverse strand, counting down.
TCGATTCCCGTCGCGGCCGTTACCTTGTCGACACCGTCGGCGCGGCGGGTGTTATCCGATGGCAATCGGACTGCCGCCGGTTCTCCCACCCGTTTCCCGGCCCATACCGCGCCGGGCTGGCCGTCACCGGCGAGCCCGGCCCACCGCACCGACGACGAACCCCGGCCACCGGCAGGGGAGGTGCCCGGCCACACCGTCACGTCATCGGCCACGACCACACGCCCGGCTCGCGTGTCCGCGAGGGGAGCCGGGCGGTGCATGCGGCGCAATGTGGTGTGCCCTGTCCTCGGGTGGCGGGATGGGTTCCGGCGGTGTTGGCGGTCAGGTGGGGGGTGTGGGCGGGAGATAGCGGGGGTCGGCGCCCGGGGTGAAGATCCACGCCCCACCCTTCGCTGTCGTCGCGGTCGGGAAGTCGCAGCGCGAGTCGTGGTCGGAGATCGCTGCCAGGTCGTCGAGTATCTCGCCGTGTGTGCACCAGAGAGTCCCGCCGATGTGGGACCCACACAGGGCCGCCCGGAGTTGATCGACCGGTGCGTCCGGGGCCAGCAGCCAATGGTCCTGAACGGGGAGCACCCGTTCGGCGGCGAGGGCGGCGAGGGTGTCCCGGCACCGGGCGGTAGGGCTGGAGAACAGGGTGTGGAGTTCGATGCCGTCGAGCGCGGCCACCAGGCCGGACGCCTGCCGGTGGCCGAGCGGGCTCAACGGGCGGTGCGTCTCTGCTCCACGCCATTTCGTCTTCCCGACCGCGTGCGCGTGCCGCACCACAACGAACATCGAGAGCCTCCGCCCGGACGAGAGTTGCCGACACCGCATCGGTGCCTGGTCAGCATAGATCCGTCCGGCACCGCCGTCCGGCCCGATGCGGCCGGGAGGGTGATGATCCCTGCCGGGGCGGTCAGGGGCCAGGGATGCCAGCGAAGGTGCATATGCCCCGGGTGGCGCCGCCGCGCAGCGCTCCGGATGCAACAGTTCCTCACGTACCAGCATGTGACCGCTCTCGTTCCGCGTTCGAGCACCCGGAAATCGGACCCGCTCGATATGCACAACGGGATCGTCCTCGATATGCACAACGGGATCGTCGAAGGACCGGCGCCACGAATCGCAACGACTCCGCGGTCGCGCGCAACCTGCGCACCCACCGAACCGCCTCAACGTGGGACCACCAGGTGTCGTGGTGGGCGCGGACCAACGGGTAGGAACAACAGGCCGAGCAGCCCCACGGTGAAGTGACCGACCTCAGCAATGGCCGAGCGGGTTTGGCGGTGAGGTGATCGTCGGCAACGACCTGCGGTCCCTCGTCGTGGCGGCGGTCGAAGGACCTTTCCGCCTGTGCCGGCTGAGACGACAATGGAAACCACCGGGGGTGTCTGTCGGGGTCAGAGGGAAAGGAGCAGCGGATGATTCGCTTTCTGCTGCGGGCCGTGATTTTTCTCGGGTCCGCAGCGATCGGGCTCGTGGTGGCGGTCTGGCTTCTTCCGGAGATGACGGTCACGACGACGGGCTTTGTCACGGCGGTCGTGGTGTTCGCGATCGCGCAGAGTGTCCTCGCACCGTTCCTCGCGCAGGTCGTTGCGCGCAACGCACCCGCGTTCCTTGGTGGAATCGGGCTCGTATCGACCTTTGTCGCTTTGGTCATCGCGTCGGTCGTCGGCGGTGTGCAGATCAGCGGCTGGCGAACGTGGGTGCTCGCCACCCTGGTGGTCTGGCTCGTCACCGCGGTGGCCACCTTCCTGCTGCCCTTCGTGCTTCTGAAGAAGAAATCCACCGCCACACCGACATGACAGACAGGGAACGCCACTCGTGCGGGTTCGGTGCGATACCCGCATATGTGGCCGGGCTCGGCCACCAGGCCGATCGTGCCGGTACATTCCACGATTACCGCAGGTCGGCGGCGGAGTCGTTGGACTCGGTCGGGTGGGACACGCCGCCCCCGAGGGTGGCGGTGGCGGCACGTTCGACGAGCAGCGGCACGAAGTCCCGCACCGGCCGGCCGTCGAACCGGTGGTGGGCGATGTCGATCGCCCTGTCGACCAGGTCGGGATCGAGGTCCGGGAACCGCCTGGCCAGCCGGTCGCGGACGGCGTCGAGGTGCTGTTCCTCAGTTCTGCCCGGCCGCGTGACGGCATTCATACCCGAAATTGTTCTCCCTCCGGCGACAACATGCGAGACCTTCCACCGGTTGACGCAGCGGCCGGCGCCCTGCACGATGTCGCGGTGACCGCACCGGCGCCGTCCGACCCCGCGCGGCGCCCACCCGGAGCCTGCCGCCTCGAGCAGGAGAGGACCGGATGACCACACCGGACCGCGACACCGCCCAGGCCGCGTCTTCTACGACCGGCTGCACGCGGAGATCGAGATCCTCTCCCAGCGCATCGAGGACGCCCAGGCCCGCGCCCAGCAGGCGCGGGCAGTCGATCCCATTCTGGCTGAACGATTCCGGGCGGAGGCGGCGGCGCTACGCCGGCAACGGTACGAGGCGCAGCAGCTCGTGGACGGGCTCGTGGTCCGGTTCCCCGCGGTGCGCACCGTCGACGGCCTCGCGTAGGGTTGACCGCCCGCAGGATCGGAACCAGGCGCGGGGGCGGTGCGCCTGCCACCGGCTCGCCCACCGGGAGCAGGGGCACGGTGGTCGCCGTCGGGAACAGACCGATATTCGGCCGCCGCGCGGCGATGGCCCCCAACCGCAGCCCAACGCCTCTCGGAGCACCGGGATGACGATCGGCTACCTGCAACAGGCCTCATGCGTCCCGTCGGATCGCTACTGTGCCAGGCGTGAGGGAACCGGTGCTGGATCGGCGCGTCGACGTTGCGCAGCTGTGGCGTCTGGCCGGCGACGCGGCCCGGAAGGGCGAGAAGTGGGGGCAGCGCAAGAAGTCGGTGACCGACGCCATGGCGATCTACTATGCCCAGCTTCCCCGTGACAGGCGCGGCGCGAAGCGGTGGGTGGCCGAGGTCGTCGACCTCCTGGGATTCTTCGACCTGTCAGCGGATTGGCGCGCAGTCGAGAAAGGCCTGCAGGTGCTCGACCAGAATGACGGTGACGTCACCGGTGCCGCCGCCGAGCTGCAGCGGCTGGAGATCGTGCCGGCTTCCTCGACGAAGAACTCTCTCTTCAAGAGCGCCTAGCGCGCCCACTCACCGCCAGGTACGATAGGTACGTAGTTGTGGCAAACGTACCTGGGAGGGTTGGATGAGTGCCGAAGCATTCTCCTCGGGACCTGCTCCTGGGATCGATCCGGTGGTGGTGGCGCGGATGTCCGAGTCGATCCGTGTCGAGGGGCTCGAGCGGGCGTTGGGTACGTATTTCGCGGAGTTCCGCCTCGCCCTGGTCCAGGCAAGCGGCAAGACGCCGGAGCGCGGACCCCGCGTGGCCCGGGCGGGCCGGGCCGGGCCCGAACTGGCGGCGCTGGGGGCCGAGGAGGCGAGCGGGGACGTGGTCACCGCGCTCACCCAGTTTTCCGCGGCCGCGCTGTCGCAGACGGAGCGGTTGCAGCTCGCGCAGTCGCTGATCGCGACCGTCACCGACACCCATGACACTGGGCTGCGGGCCTCGGCCCGCCGGTCGGTCCTCGACGCGCTCGAGGTGATCGACTCCAAGGAGGTCGCCGCGATCCTGGCGCCGACCAGCGAGCCGATCCGCAGCGTCGCACAGAAACGCCGGAAGGCGGGGGAGTTGATCGGGTTACCAGTCGGCGCCCGCCCGGACTACCGATACCCGCTGTTCCAGTTCGACCGGGCACGGCATCAGATTTACGACCTGGTGAAGTACGCGAACCGGCGGCTCGCGGTGGCGGCCGACCCGTACGGTGCGGCGTCGTGGTGGCTGACCGCCACCGAGATCCTCGACGGCCGCAGCCCCCTCGAGGACCTCGAGGCCGGCGAGCTGACCGAGATCGCGATCGACAACGTCCTCGACGTGGCACGCCGGGGCATGTGAGCGGGTGCGAACGTACAACCGCGCACCCGCGCACACCGACACCATTGCGGCCGGCACCGAGTTGTGGCGGATCCACCGCACCGACAGCCACTTCCCGCCGAACAGCTTCAACTCCACCGCCATCGCCCCGCTCGAGGACGGCCTGACGATCAACACCCGCACCACACGGGTACCGCGGCAGGGAAGGTTCGACCCGGTCCACGACGACCGCGTCTGCCCCGGCGGCTCACAGCTCGGCGGCTACCTGTACGTCGGGTTGTCGGTGGGTGCGGTGGTCGCCGAGGGGATCCTGCGCGGCACCGACATCCCCAAGACCGGAATGCTCTCCGACACAGCCCTTGCCGAGGTGTCGCTCACCCGGATGATTGTGGGTGAGGACATCACGGTCGCGGTCCTCGACACCCAGGCCGGGTTGGCGGCGCTCAACCAGGACGGCTCGCTCACTGGGTGCACGTGGCGGGACTACCGCGACTCCCGGATCACCTGCACGAACATCCTGATCGGTACCCCGACCGCGGCGGGGGTGCGGTATCGGTGCCGCCACGGCCAGGACGAACGCGCCGTCATGCTGGTCGAACGGGGCACGCCACCGGAGACCACCATCGACGCCACCGGTAATCTCGCCGACCGGGGATGGGCCCGCAGCCGGGTCATCGACTCCCTCCGCGACGACTTCGGTCTCGTCCTAGATATTCGGTGACAGGGGTCCGGAACCACACCTCGCGGTGACGCAATCAGGCCCGAAGTCCTCGGCGCCGAGCCTGGTTCAGCAACGGCACAGCGGGACTGCGCAGTACAAATCGGAGGTCGGTGCAGTCCATGCATTCGATGGGGAGGCGACCACGGCACGTGATCGTGTGGGAGTCCCTTGTGCGATCTTGGCCCGGGTGGGAACTGCCTCCTTGGACGGCTCATCGTCGGGCGCCATTCGGCAGGGTCGGATGAGTGGGGACCGACCTCGGCGGGTACCCCGTAGGTGGTGATTGGAATGATCTCCCACGATGCGATTCGGCGTTGGATCGCTGAACAGATGTGTCTCGACCTCGAGGCGGCCGATTCGGCCGTTCTGGCCTACCTCGATGAGGTGACGGCTGTGGCGGAAGCGGGATACGTGCGGTCCCTTCTCAAGCTCGAGAGTTACCGTCCCCTGGTTGGTTGACTTTGGGCAGGTCCCCGAGCGGATGATGTGTCGAGAAATCGAGCTCCTGGCGACGGATGATCCTGGCTTTCAGTGTGAGTGGTGCGGGGTGCCATCCGCCCCGTTCCCGTGCCATTGATCATCAGGTGGAGTTTGCCCCCGACCCGAACCATCCTCGGTGGGTGAGGAACTCGCCCGGCGGACAAGCGGTGCAGGTCTGGGTTCAGACGATTGCGGTGTCGGGGTCCACGTCCCGGTGATCGGGTTCGACGGCGGGCCGGTTGATGTGTTCGCCGCACCGCAGGGTGATAGACCAGAACTGGTCGAGGTCGGGGAGGTCGGCGATGGGGAATGAGGTTCCCCCCGAACGGTGGACAAGGGGGTTGCGTGCCTCAGGCGACTCCCAC
>NZ_JARJBD010000143.1:0-17921 GCF_029269925.1 Rhodococcus sp. T2V | reverse complement strand
TCCCGCTCGATCACGTCGCGCGCAAGTCGAACACGCCGGTGTCGAAGGCGGTCACGATCCGCCTCGAGAAGCGGGGCTGACCGGTGGGGCGGGTGACGACCCGGACCCCGGTCACCCGGATCACCGACACCCGGCACTCGACCCGGCCGGACACCGTCGTGGTGGAGGAACCCCTCGAGATCCGGGTGAACGGGACACCGCTGGCGGTGACGATGCGGACCCCGGGCTCGGATGTCGAGTTGGCGCAGGGGTTTCTGCTGACCGAGGGCATCATCGCCGGGCGCGGTGATGTCGCGTCGATCCGGTACTGCAACAGCGTCGACGAGCACGGCCGCAACACGTACAACGTCCTCGACGTGGATCTGGCGCCGGGGGTGTTCCTCCCCGACATGGGGATCGAACGCAATTTCTACACCACCTCCTCGTGTGGGGTGTGTGGGAAGGCGTCGCTCGATGCGATCCGGCAGCGCACCCGGCATTCCCCGGCGGCGGACACGGTGCGGGTGGAGGCGGCGACGATCGCGGAGTTGCCGGATCGGTTGCGGGCGGCGCAGAAGGTGTTCGACACGACCGGGGGTCTGCATGCGGCGGGGTTGTTCACCCGGTCCGGGGAACTGCTCGCGGTCAGGGAGGACGTCGGCCGGCACAACGCGGTCGACAAGCTGATCGGGTGGGCCACCGAGCAGGACCGGGTGCCGCTGCGCGGGACGGTGCTGCTGGTGTCGGGTCGGGCGTCGTTCGAGTTGGCGCAGAAGGCGGTGATGGCCGGGATCCCGATCCTCGCGGCGGTGTCCGCGCCGTCGTCGCTGGCGATCGACCTCGCCCACGACACCGGCCTGACCCTGATCGGGTTCCTCCGCGGCACCACCATGAACCTCTACACCCACCCGGACCGCATCACCTGACGTGAGTGGCACCGCGTGCTCCCGCACACCGTGCCACTCACCTGGGGTCAGTGCCGGCCGGTGGTGTCGGCGCGGACGCCGGCCTCGAGGGCGATCGCGCCCGCCTCGCCCCGGGACGCCACCCCGAGTTTCTTCAGTACCCCGGCGACGTGGAACTTGACCGTGCTCTCGCTGATGCCGAGGCTGTCGGCGATCGCCTTGTTCCTCTTACCGGTGGCCAGGTGGCCGAGGACCTCGAGTTCGCGGGGGTTGAGGTCGCCGAGTTGCTGTTCGTCCGGTCGGGCCGCGGGGACGTCGAGGGGGATCGCGACCGCCACCCGGGACCCCCACCCGTCGACCGACTCGACGTCGATCCGGCCACCGAGCGTGTGCACCCGGCCGGAGAGTTGCCGCACCAGTGCGTCGGTGTCGAGCCCGCCCTCGGCGTCGTCGCGGACCTCGACCAGGAGGTTGGAGCCGTCGCAGTCCCAGGCGATGCGGATGCGCTCGAGGGTGGACTGGGTCGCGAACGCCAGGACGGCGCTGCGCACGACCGCCCGCGCGGCGCTGGCCACCTCACCGGGCAGCGCGCGACCGTCCACCGGCGGATCGACGTAGTCGACCCGCACGGGCCGGTGCTGGAGCAGCGGTCGCAGTTCGCCCTGCAACCGGGCGAACGCCGTGGTGACCGCTTCCTCCGCGAGGATGCGGTCGGACTCACCCGCCGACCGCAGAGTGATCAGCGCCGACGACGCCGTCTCGCTCGCCGTGATCCGCGACCGACGGTCGTCGAGGTCCTTGGACCGCAGTGTCGACAGGATGGATTCGAGTGTCGCGGCGTGCAGGTCCGTCAACTCCACGATGGTCCTGGCCCGCTCGCTCGACGCGGCCCGCGACTCCGCCAGGTACGCCGGGCTGGCCTGCGCGACCTGATGCCGGATCGACACGGCGACGACACCGAAGGCGCCCGCGACCAGGGGGACCTCCCGGATCTGCTGCCGCGGCTTCGGCAGAACGAGGAGGAGGGTTCCGGTCGCGTCCAGCAGTGCCCACACCCTCCGCTTCGAGCCGGCCACCACGGTCTGGTCGTCGAACGGCGTGCCTTCCGTCATGCGGGTGCGCAACGCGTCCAATTCGGCGATGGTGACCCGTTCGACCACCGCGGGGTCGCCGCTGACCTTGCGGGGACGCCCCGTGCATTCCCGGGTGAAGATCACCAGCGCGGTGTGCGGCCAGATGTCGGCGAGGAACTTGGAGAAGCGGACGGCGATGTCGGGCAGGGGACCGTCGATGACGTCCCGCATCGAACCGAGAACATCTGCCGGTGACACCGAAGTCGCGCTGGGAAGAACCACGTGTCGAGCCTATCCGCGCAGACGGCGAACACCGATCCTGGGCTGTCCGGTCATCGTGCCGGCTCCGACCGCGCGGCGTCGACGACTGCGGACCGGACGAGCCCCAGCGATTCCAGTGCCCGCGCCGCGGTGCCGTGGGTGATCGTGGCCACGGCCGCGACGATGTCGGCGCCGACGATCGGTCTGCGTTCCGACTTCGCGAGAGCCACCGCGTTGCGGAACGCGCCCTGGGCCGGTTCGGTCAGCCGCAGCGGACCGGTGCGGGGGCGGCTGAGCGCGCTGGTGGCAGCGCCCGTGTCGGTCATGCCTGCCGCCGCGAGGGCTTCGCCGTGCACGTGAATGATCGCCTCGCGCAGCGCGTCCCGGTTCGATCCGAGACGGTCGAACACCCGGCTCGTTGTTCCGTCCGGCAGCGCGAACGACGCGAGGAGCAGGTGCTCGAGGCCGGGCTCGCGGTCGCCGAGCCGGTCGGCTTCGGCCTCCGTTTCAGAGAACAGGGTCTTCATCGAGCGCATGTCACGCCAGGCCCGGGTGAATGTCATCGTGGTCCCCTCGTCTTCTTGTCGGCGGATCGCCCCGGGCCGAGGCGTTTGTGCGCCGCCTGACCAGAGACGCCGAGCGCCTGACCGATGTCCGCCCACGTCCAGCCGGCGGACAGTGCGTCGGCGACGGCGTCACGCTCGAGCTGATCGGCCTGCCGCCGCAGCGCGACGACGGCAGCGAACGCGGTGGCCGGGTTCGGATCGTCACCCACAGGCATCAACTTAAGTTGATGAGACGAACCTCGTCAACCTTTGTTGATGGAAGGGTGCGCCTAGAGAGCCGCGTTCTTGTCGAACTCGGTGCCGAGTTCCTTCGCGACGCGCTTGAGCAGCGGCACGATGTGGTCGGCCGACTCGAGGGTGACGCGGGCCGCGGGCCCGGAGACGGAGATGGCGGTAGGCGTCGGGGCGTTCGGCACCGGCACCGAGAAGCAGCGGACGCCGATCTCCTGCTCGCCCTCGTCGATGGCGAATCCGCGGTTCCTGCTCAGTTCCAGATCGGCGATCAGCAGGTCGGGGTCGGTCAGGGAGTTCTCGGTGTAGGTCGTCATGCCGGTGCGGCCGACCAGTGAGCGCACGGCGTCGTTCGACAATTGCATGAGGATGGCCTTGCCGACACCGGTGCAGTGCGGGTACACACGGCGGCCGACCTCGGTGAACATGCGCATCGCGTGTTCGGACGGCACCTGCGCGACGTAGACGGCCATGGTGCCGTCGAGGACGGCCATGTTCGCGGTCTCGCCGGTGCCTCGCACCAGTTCGGACAGGTGCGGTCGCGACCACGCGCCGATCAGTTGCGTGGCGCTCTCGCCGAGCCGAATGAGCTTGGGGCCGAGCGCGTACCGGCGGGTGGGCAGTTGCCGCACGTACCCGCGGTTCATCAGTGTGCGGATGAGCCGGTGGATCGTCGGGAGGGGGAGTCCGGCCAGTTCGGCGAGTTCGCTGACGCCGATGGACCCGCCGGCGCTCGCCATGATCTCGAGTATGTCGAATGCACGCTCGACCGACTGCACGCCGCCGGCCGCGTTCTGACCGTTCGTCATGTCTGGCTCCATCCTCTGACTGCCTCGGGGTGCCTCCCCGGGAGCCCCTTTCTTTCCGTCAGGCGGAAAGGGCGCTCCGTATGACGATAGCGCGGTTGTGGTGGATCGCGCCGATTCCTTCACTACATCGGTTGACAAAACACGGTGTGACGGCGTTCACTATATCGAGATACGAAATACAACTTCCATAATATGGAAAACACCAAGCCCCGAGGGAGGGCCCCGTGTCTGAAGTCGAAATCGCTGCAAAACCCAAGAAGCAGCGTTGGTACAGATCGCTGTTCGTCCAGGTCCTGATCGGAATTGCCCTGGGCATCACCACCGGCATCCTGTTCCCCGAGTTTTCGCATCACCTGGCCCCACTGGGCGAGGGCTTCATCAAGCTCATCAAGATGGTGGTCGCCCCACTGATCTTCCTGGTGATCGTCACCGGCATCGCGAAGGTCGGCAGCATGAAGGCGCTCGGCCAGATCGGCGCCAAAGCACTGCTCTGGTTCATGGGCGCGACCATCTGCGCGCTGGGGCTCGGCCTGCTGGTCGGCAACCTCGTGCAGCCCGGCAGTGGCCTGAACATCGACCCGTCCACGCTGGACACCTCCGCGCTGGACGAGAAGACGCAGGGCGGTCACATGCCCGGCGGCGTCGAGTTCGTCATGCACATCATCCCGACCAGCGTGTTCGACGCGTTCGCCACGAACAGCCTGCTCCAGGTGCTGCTGTTCTCGATCCTCTTCGGCGTCGCTCTCGCGTCCTACAGCGAGTCCGCCCCGCCGGTCCTGATGGACGTGATCGACCAGTCGCTGCACGTCATCTTCCGCATCGTCGGCTACATCATGTACCTGGCGCCGCTCGGCGCGTTCGGTGCGATGGCCTACACCGTCGGCAACTACGGTGCCGGTTCGCTCAAGTCCTTCGGGATCCTGGTGCTCGCGGCGTATGGCGCGGCCCTGTTCTTCATCGTCGTCCTCGCCACCGTGGTCAGGCTCCTGACCGGCGTCAATCCCTGGAAGTTCGTCAAATACTGCCGGGAAGAGTTCATGCTCGCGCTGGGTACGGGGTCGTCCGAGGCCGTCATGCCCCGCATCATCAAGAAGCTCGACAACGCGGGCTGCGACCGCGCCGTCGTCGGACTGGTGATTCCCACCGGCTACTCGTTCAACCTCGACGGTGCCGCCATCTACCTGTCACTCGCGATGATGTTCCTCGCGCAGGCGGTGGGCGTCGACCTCGGATTCGGGGAGCAGCTCGCCATCATGGGCATCCTCATCCTCAGCTCGAAGGGCATGGCAGGCGTGCCGGGCTCCGCGTTCGTCGCACTCTCGGCCACCGCCGCCGCGATCGGCGCCTTCCCCGTGGCCGCAGTCGCGCTGCTCCTGGGCGCCGACCGGTTGATGGACTCCATGCGGGTCTTCACCAACCTGTTCGGCAACTGCATGGCCACGTTCGTGGTCGCGAACTGGGAGGGCCTGCTCGACAAGGACAAGATGCGGGCGGTTCTCGACGGGACGATCACGCCCGACGACCCGGACGACGTCGTCGCCCACCCGCACCCCGGGCACGAACACCTCGCGACCACACCGGCCCAGCCGGTGATCGAGAAGCCCGAATCGCTGACCGTGAACAGGACCCCGGAAGGAACGGTGAACCACCATGCCTGACACCCAGCCCACTGTCGGGCTCCTCGGTACCTGGGGTTATCACGGTCTGCTCGACGACGCCGAGCAGGTCTCGGTCGACACCCCGTACGGTCCCACCTCCGACAACATCGTCCTGGGATCCTCCGGGGGCCGCCGGCTCGCCTACCTGACCCGCACCGGGCGGCACCGCAACATCCCGCCGCACCGGATCAACGCCCGCGCCAACATCTGGGCACTGCACAGCCTGGGCGTCCGGACCATCCTCGCTCCCACCCCCTCCGGCTCGCTGCGACCGGCGATCGGTGTCGGATCGGTCGTCGTCCCCGACCAGTTGGTCGACCGCACCGGCCGCACCGACGACACGTTCCACGACGACGACGTCCACATCTCCTTCGCGGACCCGTTCTGCGTCCGCGGGCGGCAGGCGGTGGTCTCGACGCTCCGCAGGAGCGGCTGGGTCGTCAACGACGGCGGCGTGATGGTCGCGATCCGCGGCCCCCGGTTCTCGACTCGCGCCGAATCCCGCTGGTACGCGGCCCAGGGCTGGGACCTGATCAGCATGACCCCGTATCCCGAAGCTGCACTGGCCCGGGAACTCGGCATGTCCTACACCTGCATCGCCCTGGTCACCGATCACGACGTCATCAGCGACACCCCGTGGCCGGTCACCCAGGACCTGGTGCGCGAAGGACTGGACGCCAACACCAAGCGACTCCGCGAAGCACTGCTTCAGGTCGCGATCGAACTGGCAGACAAGCCTGAAACGACGGCAACTGCCCACGGAAGAAGGAGCTGACAAGATGGCCGAATTGTTCTGCAACGGTGGAGCGATGCGTGGCGGAAACCTGCATCACAACGTGTCTGCGCACACGTTCCTCGGCACGGTACGGACCGCGCCGAACTACCGATTCTTCTCCGTACGCGACGAATTCCCTGCCCTTCTCCTGGCGGAGACCGGAGGCGCCTCGATCGAGGGCGAACTCTACGACGTTCCGATCGGCGACATCCGCACCGACTTCCTCCCCGAGGAGCCCGAGGAACTCGAGCTCACCGTGATCGAACTGTCCGACGGCCGTTCGGTTCTCGCGGTGGGGCTGCGACCGGGTCTGCTCGAGAGCAAGGCCGGTGAGCTCACCGAGATCACCGATCACGGCGGCTGGCGACGCTACCGCGGCCTGCCCGAGCCCGACAACACCACCGTCTCCTGAACACCCCGAAAGCGAAAGAACAGCCGATGGACACCATTGCCTACACCCTGAACTGCTCGATCCTGCTCACCGACGTGCCGCTCCTGCAGCGCCCGCAGGCCGCCCGGGACGCCGGATTCGACGCCGTCGAATTCTGGTGGCCGTTCGACACCGCCGTACCGAAGGACAGCGACGTCGACGCCTTCGTGGCCGCGATCGAGAGCGCCGGAGTGCAGCTCACCGGATTGAACTTCGCTGCGGGCAACATGCCGGCCGGGGATCGCGGACTGCTGTCCGACCTGGCGCAGGTGTCGGCGTTCCGCGACAACATCGACGTCACCGTCGGAATCGGAGAACGGCTGGGCACCAAAGCTTTCAACGCCCTGTATGGTAATCGTATCGACGGCACGGATCCGAAGATTCAGGACGACACGGCCACCGAGAACCTCGCCCAGGCGGGCAAGGCAGCAGATCGTATCGGTGCGGTCGTGCTCGTCGAACCGGTCAGTGGCACACCGGCGTACCCGCTGAAGACCGCGGCCGAGGCGATCGCCGTGATCGACCGGGTGAAGGCCGAGCACGGTGTCGATTCGCTCCGGCTCCTCGCGGACCTCTACCACCTCGAGGTCAACGGCGACGATGTCGGCGCCGCGATCGACACGTACGCCGACCGGATCGGGCACGTGCAGATCGCGGACGCGCCGGGACGCGGCGAACCCGGCACCGGAACCCTCGACATCGACGGCCACCTGAAGCGACTGGCCGGACACGGTTATCGCGGCTACGTCGGCCTCGAATACAAGGCGACGCGGCCGGACACGTTCGACTGGCTGCCCCGCGAGCAGCGCGCGACCCGTGCCGGCCGCTGACACCCACCACCATATTTCGACGGAATCGAGGAGACTCGTGAGCACAATCGCATTCATCGGACTCGGAATCATGGGCAGCCCCATGGCCGTTCATCTCACCAAGGCCGGCCACCAGGTGGTCGGATACAACCGCTCGCCCGAGCGCACCGCGGCACTCGTCGAGGCCGGAGGCACCGCGGCCGACTCCATCGCCAAGGCCGTCGCCGGTGCCGACGTCGTGGCCGTGATGGTCCCCGACTCGCCCGACGTCCAGGCCGTACTCGCCGGTGAGGACGGTGTGTTCGCGCACGCCCCGGCCGGCGCCCTGATCATCGACTTTTCCAGCATCCGGCCCGACGTCACCACCGCACTCGCCGCGCAGGCGGCCGAGCGTGGCTTCCGGCTGATCGACGCCCCGGTCTCGGGCGGTGAGGCAGGCGCGAAGAACGCGGCCCTGTCGATCATGGTCGGTGGCAAGGACGAGGACTTCGCCGTCGCGAAGCCGATCCTCGACGTCGTCGGGAAGACCGTCGTCCACGTGGGCCCGAACGGCTCCGGGCAGACGGTGAAGGCCGCGAACCAGCTGATCGTCGCCGGCAACATCCAACTCCTCGCCGAGGCGATCATCTTCCTCGAGGCCTACGGTGTCGACACCGCGGCCGCCGTGGAGGTGCTCGGTGGCGGGCTGGCCGGATCGGCCGTCCTCAACCAGAAGGCGCAGAAGATGCTGGACCGGTCGTTCGAACCCGGATTCCGCATCGACCTGCACCACAAGGACCTCGGCATCGTGACCAGCGCCGCCCGTGAGGCCGGTGTCGTGACACCGCTCGGCGCCGTCGTCGCCCAGCTGATGGCCTCCGCCCGTGCGAACGGTGATGGCGGCCTGGACCATTCGGGACTGCTGCGTGGAGTGGAGCGGCTGTCCGGCCGCCCCTCCCAGTGACCCGTTTCAACTCGTAATCCTCGATGGAGAAGTGATATGCCTCGTATGCGCGCCGCTGACGCAGCGGTCAAGATTCTGGAACTCGAAGGCGCCACCCAGGCGTTCGGCCTCCCCGGTGCGGCGATCAACCCGTTCTACTCGGCTATGCGTGACCACGGCGGGATCAAGCACGTCCTCGCCCGCCACGTCGAGGGTGCCTCGCACATGGCCGAGGGATTCACCCGGGCCAAGGCCGGGAACATCGGGGTCTGCATCGGCACCTCCGGGCCCGCAGGCACCGACATGATCACCGGCCTGTACTCGGCGATGGCGGACTCGATCCCGATCCTCGCGATCACCGGGCAGGCTCCGGTCGCGCGCCTGCACAAGGAAGACTTCCAGGCCGTCGACATCGCGTCGATTGCAGGTCCGGTCACGAAGATGGCGATGACGGTGCTCGAGCCGGCGCAGGTTCCGGGAGCGTTCGCGCAGGCATTTCACCTCATGCGGTCCGGTAGGCCGGGACCGGTGCTCATCGACCTGCCGATCGACGTGCAGTTGGCGGAGATCGACTTCGATCCCGACACGTACCAGCCGCTGCCCGTGTACAAGCCGGCCGCGTCCCGTGCGCAGGCGGAGAAGGCACTCGACATGCTGGGTGCCGCCGAGCGCCCGCTGATCGTCGCGGGCGGCGGCATCATCAACGCCGACGCCGCGGACCTGCTCGTGGAACTGGCCGAACTGCTGGACGTTCCGGTGGTGCCGACGCTGATGGGCTGGGGCACGATCCCGGACGATCACCGTCTCGCCGCCGGCATGGTCGGACTGCAGACCGCGCACCGGTACGGCAACGCCACCATGCTGGCGTCCGACTTCGTCCTCGGCATCGGCAACCGCTGGGCCAACCGGCACACGGGCGGCCTCGACACCTACCGCAAGGGACGCAAGTTCGTTCACGTCGACATCGAGCCCACCCAGATCGGTCGCGTGTTCGCACCCGACTACGGGATCGTCTCCGACGCCAAGGCGGCGCTGGAACTGTTCGTCGCCGTCGCGAAGGAGCGCAAGGCCGCCGGAACGCTGGCGGACCGCAGCACCTGGGTGGAGGACTGCGCCACCCGGAAGCGGACCATGCAACGCAAGACTCACTTCGACGACGTGCCCGTCAAACCGCAACGGGTGTACGAGGAGATGAACCGCGTCTTCGGCCGCGACACGAGGTACGTCAGCACGATCGGTCTCTCGCAGATCGCCGGCGGCCAGTTCCTGCACGTGTACAAGGCCCGCAACTGGATCAACTGCGGGCAGGCGGGCCCGCTCGGCTGGACCATCCCGGCGGCACTGGGAACGGTCGCGGCCGAACCGGACACGTCGGTGGTGGCGCTGTCGGGCGACTACGACTTCCAGTTCATGATCGAAGAACTGGCGGTGGGCGCGCAGTTCAACCTGCCGTACATCCACGTGGTGGTGAACAACTCCTACCTGGGGCTGATCCGTCAGGCCCAGCGCGCGTTCGACATGGACTTCTGCGTGCAACTGGGCTTCGACAACATCAACACCCAGGAGCGGAGCGAGCACGAGACGCTGCCCGCGGTGCCGAAGGGGTACGGCGTCGACCACGTCAAGGTCGCCGAGGGGCTGGGCTGCAAGGCGCTGCGGGTCACCGAGCCCGGCGAGATCGCCGGCGCCCTCGAAAAGGCCCGTGAACTCGCCCGCGAGCACAAGGTCCCGGTGGTGGTCGAGGTCTTCCTCGAGCGCGTCACCAACATCGCGATGGGCACCGAACTCGACAACGTCGCGGAGTTCGAGGATCTGGCGGAGAGCTGGGAGCACGCCCCCACGGCCCTCATGCTGCTGGACTAGGGGACACCGTGACGCGTGTACTGGTCGCACCCGACAAGTTCAAGGGGTCCCTCACCGCGGCGGAGGTCGCGGAGGCTCTCGCCGACGGGCTCGTCGCCGGTGCACCGTCCTGGGTGATCGATCGCGTTCCGGTGGCGGACGGCGGCGACGGCACGGTCGCGGCCGCCGTTGCCGCGGGATGGACCCAGGTGCCGGTCGACACGACGGGACCGACGGGGCTGCCCGTGACCTCGTCGTACGCGGTGCGTGGTTCGACCGCGGTGGTGGAGCTGGCGTCGGCGGTGGGCCTGGTCCTGCTCCCCGGCGGTGCTCCGGACCCACTGGGTGCCAGTACATTCGGACTCGGCACCGTCGTCAGGCACGCACTGGAGGGGGGAGCCCGCGAGATCATCGTCGGTCTCGGGGGCAGCGCGTCAACCGACGGCGGTGCCGGCTTGGTGCAGGCTCTCGGCGTGCGTGTTCTCGACGCCGAGGGCAGGGACATCGCACCGGGCGGGGCGGCACTGCGCCACGCCGCCCGGGTCGACCTCACCGGCCTGCACCCGGCGGCGCGGGCGGCGCACTTCCGGCTCGCCTGCGACGTCGACAACCCGCTCCTCGGCCCGATCGGCGCCACCGCCGTGTACGCGGGCCAGAAAGGCGCAGCGGCCGGACAACTCGTCGTTCTGGAGGACGCGATGACCCGGTGGGCGCAGGTCGTGCGCGCCGCGACGGGCCGCGACGACAGCCGGGCCGCGGGGGCGGGCGCCGCAGGCGGGGCGGCGTTCGGCGCGATCTCGGTTCTCGGTGCAAACCTCCGGCCCGGCATCGACACCGTCCTCGGCCTCGTCGACTTCCGCGGGCGACTCGCCGCCGCCGACCTCGTCATCACCGGCGAGGGGTCGCTGGACGAGCAGAGCCTGCACGGCAAGGCCCCGATCGGCGTCGCGACCGAGGCGCGGAGGGCGGGAATCCCTGTCCTCGCCGTATGCGGCCGAAACCAGCTCAGCGACACACAATTACACGGCTCCGGCATCTCTGCGGCCTACGCGCTCGCGGACCTGGAACCGGACCTTCACCGATCGATCGGACATGCCGCGGAACTCCTGCGCCGGATCGGCCGCACGATCGCCGCATCGTCCGACGAACTCGCAACACTCAGCACACGAGGAGAATCATGACTTCCGATTTCACCGCCCTGCCCGACCTCGCCTCGCGAGCCCTCGGCGGGAGCGTCTCCGCCGCCAACGACGAACTGTTCGCACAGCGGGAGAACCTCATCAAGGCGGAGGCCCCATTCTTCGACCCCGCGGACTTCGGGCACAAGGGCAAGGTCTACGACGGCTGGGAGACCCGCCGCCGCCGCGACGACGGCCACGACTACGCGATCGTCCGCCTCGGTTCCGCCGGCATCATCCACGGCGTCGTCGTGGACACCGCGCACTTCAAGGGAAACTATCCGCCCTTCGTCTCCATCGAGGCGGCGTCGATCGAGGGCTATCCGTCCATCGAGGACGTCATGAAGGCGGACTGGCAGACCATCGTCGAGAAGTCCCCGGCCGAGGGACACAAGGAGAACACGTACGCGGTCGCCGACCGGCACCGGTGGACGCACGTGCGGCTGTCGATCTACCCCGACGGCGGCGTCGCGCGTCTGCGTGTACACGGTGAGGTCGTGCCCGACCCCCGGTTCCTGGACGGGACCGTGGACCTGCTGGCTGCGGAGAACGGTGGCCGCCTCGTCGGCTGCTCCGACGCGTTCTACGCGTCGCCCGCGAACATCATCCTTCCCGGCCGGGCCCGGAACATGGGGGAGGGCTGGGAGAATTCCCGGCGTCGCGGGGGCGGCAACGACTTCGCCGTGTTCTCGCTCGCGGCGGCCGGTCGCCCCCGGCACGTCGAGATCGACACCAGCTACTACGTCGGGAACGCGCCGGGCTGGGTGCGGCTGAGCACCGCCGACGCGCGCACCGCCGACATCGCGGACGAGGGTGCGTGGACGGAACTGCTGCCACGCACCGCCGTGCAGCCCGACACCCGGCACCGGTTCGTTCTGGACGCCGCCGCCGCGGCCACCCACCTGCGACTCGACGTCTACCCCGACGGTGGCCTGTCCCGGCTGCGGCTGTTCGGCGATCTCGACGAGACGGCACTGGCGGAGACGCGACGCACCTGGTGGGACGCGCTTCCGCAGACCCATCAGGCGCTCGTCGCCGACCAGGCGCCCCGCTGACCGAGCGCACTTCCTACTCCTTCGACGAACCCGAGGAACACCCATGCCCAACCCCAGTCCCGGCTATTCCATCACCGTTCGCGTCACGGCCCCGGTCGGCGCAGGCACCACGTCGACCCTCGCAGGGGCGGTGGCCTCCGTGAAGGGCGCCATGACCGCGCTGGACGTGGTCGAGAGCCACCCCGACCACATGGTCATCGACGTGACCTGCGACGCGTCCGACGTCGAGCACGCCGAGCAGATCGCGTCCGCGATCGCGGACGTGCCCGGCGTCGTGGTGGGCAAGGTCAGCGACCGCACGTTCCTGCTCCACCTCGGCGGGAAACTCGAAGTGGTGCCGAAGGTTCCGCTCAAGCACCGCGACGACCTGTCCCGCGCGTACACCCCCGGTGTCGCCCGGGTCTGCACCGCGATCGCCGAGAACCCCGAGGACGTACGCCGGCTGACGATCAAGCGCAACACCGTGGCGGTCGTCTCCGACGGTTCGGCGGTGCTGGGGCTGGGCAACATCGGTGCCGCCGCGTCGATTCCGGTGATGGAGGGCAAGGCGGCCCTGTTCAAGCAGTTCGCGGACGTCGACGCGTGGCCGGTGTGCCTGGACACCCAGGACACGGACGCGATCGTCGAGATCGTCCGGGCGCTCGCCCCGGTGTACGGCGGAATCAACCTGGAGGACATCTCCGCCCCGCGCTGCTTCGAGATCGAGGCCCGGCTCCGCGACATGCTGGACATCCCGGTGTTCCACGACGACCAGCACGGCACGGCCATCGTCGTCCTCGCCGCACTCACCAATGCGCTGCGGGTGGTCGAGAAGAGCCTCGACACGGTGAAGATCGTGGTCTCCGGTGTCGGCGCCGCCGGGCACGCGATCATCCGCCTGCTGGTCGCGCAGGGGGCGACGAACATCGTGGCGTGCGGTCGGAACGGAATCCTCTCGCCCGACGACACGTCCGACTCGTTCCGCTCCTGGATCGCGAACAACACCAATCCCGAGGCCCGGTCCGGGTCGCTGCAGGACGCCCTCGCCGGTGCCGACGTGTTCATCGGTGTGTCGGCACCGGACATCCTGACGGGCAGCGACATCGAGACGATGGCGGAGCGATCGGTCGTCTTCGCGCTCGCCAACCCGGTGCCCGAGGTCGATCCTGTCGCGGCGGGCAAGCATGCCGCCGTCGTCGCGACCGGCCGGTCCGACTTCCCGAACCAGATCAACAACGTGCTCGCGTTCCCGGGCGTGTTCCGGGGTCTGCTCGACGCCCACGCCGTCGAGATCACCGACGACATGCTCATCGCCGCCGCCCGGGCGATCTCCGATTCGGTGTCGCCGTCGGAGCTCAACCCCACCTACATCGTGCCGAGCGTGTTCGACGCGGCTGTCGCCCCGGCCGTGGCGGCAGCGGTGCGCGGTGTCGCCGGCGCAGGTCGTGACGACGATGTCTGATCCGCTCGATCTGCTGTTCCGTGCCCCGCGGGTGATCACCGCGGCCGGGGAGGTCGCGCGCAGTGTGGGCGTGCGCGACGGCCGGATCGTCGTCATCGAACCGTACGGGGCCGAACTCGACGCCGAGGTCGTCGTCGAACTGGGCGACGACGAGGTGCTGATTCCCGGTCTCGTCGACACCCACGTGCACGTCAACGAGCCGGGCCGCACCGAATGGGAGGGTTTCGCGAGCGCGACCCGCGCCGCGGCCGCAGGCGGGGTGACCACGATCGTCGACATGCCGCTCAACAGCATCCCGCCGACCGTCGACGCCGCGGCCCTGGACGTCAAACGGCGGGTCGCGTCCGATCAGGCGTACGTCGACGTCGGGTTCTGGGGAGGCGCCGTGCCGGGCAACGTCCCGGACCTGCGTGCCCTGCACGACGCGGGCGTGTTCGGGTTCAAGTGCTTCCTCCTGCACTCCGGTGTCGACGAGTTCCCGCCGTTGGATCCGGCGGAGCTCGAACTGGCGCTGAAGGAGATCGCGAGTTTCGGCGCGATGATGATCGTGCACGCGGAGGACGCACACGCGATCGACCGCGCGACGTCACCGGGCGGCGAGAACTATGCCGACTTCCTCGACTCGCGGCCGCGGGGGGCCGAGAATCTCGCCATCGCGGAGGTCATCGAGCTGGCCCGGTGGACGGGGTGCCGGGTGCACATCCTGCACCTGTCGAGCTCCGACGCGCTGCCGATGATCGCGTCGGCCCGCAAGGACGGCGTGAAGCTCACGGTGGAGACGTGCCCGCACTACCTGTCGTTCGTCTCCGAGGAAATTCCTTCGGGAGCAACGCAATTCAAGTGCTGTCCGCCGATCCGTGAAGCCGGGAACCGGGAACTGCTGTGGCAGGGCCTCGCCGACGGTGTGATCGACTGCGTCGTCACCGACCACTCCCCGTGCACGGTGGACCTCAAGCGATTCGACATCGGCGACTTCGGGGTCGCGTGGGGCGGCATCGCCTCGCTGCAGGTGTCGCTGTCCGCGGTGTGGTCGGAGGCCAAGCGTCGCGGGCACACCCTGAACGACGTGGTCCGGTGGATGGCGGAAAACCCCGCCGAGCAGGTCGGGCTGAACACGAAAGGGCACATCGCGCTCGGGTACGCGGCGGATTTCGCGGTGTTCGCGCCGGAGGAGGCCTTCGTCGTCGACGTGGCCGCCCTGCAGCACAAGAATCCCGTGTCCGCGTACGACCGGCGTGCTCTCGCCGGCGTCGTGCGCAGCACCTGGCTGGCCGGAAAACGGATCGACCTCGACGAGGCGCCCCGCGGACGGCTGCTCAGCCGCGGACTGGCCTGACCCCGCCGCGACCCCGCCCGCTGCTGCACTGGAACGAAATATCCAGTGCGGCAGCGGGTTTGTCGTGTTCTGGGCAGTGCGCCACCAAGATATATCCTGCGGAAATCATTGACCGGCCACTGTTGCCTGGCTCACACTTGGAGGGACCAATGGAACAAGCTTTCCGTGATACGGAAGTTAGTTCGCCGCCACGCAAGGACAGGCACATGCTCATAGACGACACAGTCTCGCGGCACACCACCACCGTCGACCACACTGCCGCCGCCGGCCGTCACACGACGAGTCCGAAACTCTACAACGCGGACCTGGCACCGACGAAGGCCGCAGGCCGTCGCTGGGGTTCCTACAGCATCTTCACGCTGTGGACCAACGACGTCCACAACATCGCCAACTACTCGTTCGCCATCGGCCTGTTCGCGCTCGGACTCGGCGGCGGCCACATGATCCTGTCGCTCATGATCGGCGCGGTCATCGTCTGCGTCGCCATGACCTACGCCGGATTCATGGGGCAGAAGACGGGCGTGCCCTTTCCCGTGATGAGCCGGATCAGCTTCGGCATCCGCGGCGCCCAGATCCCCGCGGTCGTCCGCGCGATCATCGCGATCGTCTGGTTCGGAATCCAGACCTACCTCGCGTCGATCGTCTTCCGGATCTTCCTCGTCGCCGTGACGCCGTCCCTCGGCCGCTTCGACCAGAACTCGATCCTCGGGCTGTCCAGCCTCGGATGGATCTGCTTCATCGGGATCTGGGCGATCCAGATCGTCGTCCTCGTCTACGGGATGGAGGCCGTGCGCAAATTCGAGAGCCTGGCCGGCCCGCTGATCCTGGTCACCGTCGGCTCGCTGGCACTGTGGATGCTGTTCCGCACCGACTTCTCCGTCGCCTGGGCGTCCGACAAGCCCGCGTCGGGTGGGGAGATGTGGCGGCAGGTCTTCGCGGGCGCGGCGCTGTGGATGTCGATCTACGGCACCCTGATCCTCAACTTCTGCGACTTCTCCCGGCGCTCCCCGTCGAAGACCGCCGTCGTGCGCGGTAACTTCTGGGGCCTGTTCGTCAACGTCTTCGCGTTCGCCGTCATCGCGTTCATCCTGTGCGGCGCCCAGTTCCAGATCGACGGGACGATCATCGACAGCCCCACCGACATCGTCGCGGCGATCCCGAACACCCTGTTCCTGTCGCTGGCCTGCCTCGCGCTCGTCATCGTCACGATGGCCGTCAACGTCATGGCGAACTTCGTCGCACCGTCGTACGTCCTGTCAAACCTCGCCCCCGAGAAGATCAGCTTCCGCAAGGCCGGCATCATCAGCGCCTGCATCGGCGTGGTCCTGCTGCCCTGGAACCTCTACGACAGCCCGGTGGTGATCAACTACTTCCTCGGTGGCCTCGGCGCCGTCCTCGGACCCCTGTTCGGCATCATCTTCGTCGACTACTGGTTCATCCGCCGCACCAAGGTCGACGTGCCCGCCCTCTACTCGGACAGCCCGACCGGAACCTACTACTACCGCAAGGGATTCAATCTGCGAGCGGTGTACGCCCTCGTACCCGCCGCCGTGGTCAGCACCCTGTTCGCGATCGTCCCCGCCTTCCATCTCGTCGCCCCCTTCTCGTGGTTCATCGGAGCAGGTCTCGCGGCAGCCATCTACGCCGTCGTCGGCGACCGCACCCGGCACTACGTGGACGTGTCCGGCGAGTCGATCGCCGTGGACAGCGGCCACGGCGACCACTGACAGGAGATTTCGATGCGTATTCTCGTCGTCAACGTCAACACCACCACGTCCATCACCGACGCCATCGCCAAGCAGGCCGAGGCCGCGGCAGCACCCGGAACCGAGATCGTCGGGCTCACACCGGAGATCGGTGCCGAATCCGTCGAAGGCAACTTCGAGAGCTACCTCGCCGCGATCGCGGTGATGGACCGGGTGCGGTCGTACCCGGAACCCTACGACGCGGTGATCCAGGCCGGATACGGCGAACACGGCCGGGAGGGTCTGCAGGAACTGCTCGACGTCCCCGTCGTTGACATCACCGAGGCCTCCGCGAGCATCGCGATGATGCTGGGGCACAAGTACTCCGTGGTCACCACCCTCGACCGCACCGTGCCGCTCATCGAAGACCGGCTCCGGCTCGCGGGTCTCGACACCAAGTGCGCGAGCGTGCGCGCCAGCGGTCTGCCCGTCCTCGCACTGGAAACCGACCCCGAACGCACGATCGAGGCGATCGTCGACGAGGCCGAAGCGGCTGTGCGCGAAGACAAGGCCGAGGTGATCTGCCTCGGCTGCGGCGGCATGGCCGGACTCGACGACCGAATCCGTGAACGCACCGGCGTTCCCGTGGTCGACGGAGTCAGTGCCGCTGTGAAGTTGGCGGAATCTCTTGTAGGGTTGGGACTCTCGACCTCGAAGGTGCGCACGTACGCACCCCCGCGTCCCAAGCGGATCACGGGATGGCCGCTCGCGAAGCCCTAGTCATTCACACCGCCCTCACCCCGGGCGGACACACAGGCGCCCGACCCCGCGCCCGCAACGATGGAGTATCCCTTGCTCGAACAGACCACCACCTCCGCCGACCGCCCCCGCGCGGGCTCCCGCGTCATCCATGAGGGTGTTGCGTCGTATCTGCCGGATATCGATCCGGATGAGACCACGGAGTGG